>JAQWKP010000167.1 GCA_029247785.1 Novosphingobium sp. | reverse complement strand
TGCCCAGTTCGAGCGACCGATGATCTCGTTCATCAGGGCCAATTTGACCTGGCCATAGCCCGGCCCGCCAAGATTGGGTCCGAGGTGACAAGCCCATAGACCCTGCGCCTTGACCTGGTCCTGCAGCGGCTTGAGATGCCTTCGCGCATCTTTGATGGAAGTATCGAAATTTGCGGCCATTTCCGGCCACAGCAGATCCATCGTCTCGCATTCCTCGCGGACGAATTTATCCATCCAGTCCAGCTTTTCCTGGAAGTCGGACTCAACGCTGAAATCGATCATTGACTGTCTCCTTAGCCGTCAGGAAATCCTGCGGACGAACTCTGCATTCTTCTTGAAATTGCTCTCGACCATCTCGGAAAACCAGCGGCCGACATCCTTGGGCAGCTGGCCCGCCTCTGCCTGGGCGACCTTGTATTCGAGGATGCAGCCCGACTTGAAGCCGGCGAGGACCAGGTAATAGTCGAATTCAGCGATGTCGCGGCCCGTTCCGGCGCAATAGTAGCGACCCATTTCCTGTTTGGTCGGCATGAAATCAGGGTTGTGGAGGCCAGTTTTCTGAGACAGTTCGGGAAAGCGCTCATCATGCATCCCGCCGCAGAACCAGCCCATGTCGATCATCGGGTCGCCGACAGTCGACAGTTCCCAGTCGATCATCGCAGCAAGCCGGGCCGGCGGTCCAAATTTGAACATCATGTTGGGCGTGCCGACATCTCCATGAAGAATCCCGGGGTGCTTTGTCGCCCGGACATTGTCGCGCAGCCACTTCTCGACGACATCATAGCCTTCGAGGGTGCGGGCCTCATAGCCCTTGTAGCGCTCGGGATAACTCTTGAGCTGGCTCGACCAGCGATCGACCTGACGCTCGAGGAAATTGTCCGGCTTGCCGTAGCCCTCGAGCCCGATTGCCTTGTAATCGACATTGGCGAGCTGGATCAGCCCGCCGACAATCGCATGGGCAATGCCATATTGGTAAGGCATTCGATCGAAGGGTTCCTCATAGTGGATCACTTCGTCGCGAATATTCGGTGCCCAGCCCTGGATCATCTCCATGATGTAAAACCGCATGCCGATCACGTCCGGGTCCTCGCAGGAGCCATAGGCTTCGGGATGCGGCACATCGGTCTGGTTGAGCGCGGTCAGCACGCGGGCCTCGCGCAGGACGCCGCGCTCTGCGCCGGGCGGCGGCACGGCAGGCGGACGGCGAAGCACCATCGGCCCCTCACCGCGATCGACGCTCAGCACGATGTTCGAGGTCCCGCCGGAAATAATCTTGCGTTCCAGCGGTCCGCTGCCGAGCTGCGGAACATGGGCATCGAGCCATTCGGTCAGCGGCCCTGCGGGCGCAATATCATCGAGATCGGCTTCCATTCGAATCCTCTTTTGGTTTCAACTCACGCGTAGTCGCGCTTCCAATTGCTTGCGGATGGCACGCAGCGCCACTGTGGTTTCGCGCACGCCGTTCTCATCCAATGCGGGCATCAGCTCTTCGGCGACCTCCTCGGCCATTGTGTCGGCCTTCCGCTTAAGCGCAACGCCTTTTTCGGTCGGCTTGAGCAGCGGCGCTCGTTTGTGGTCGGGATTATCAACAGTCTCGATCAGGCCAGCGTCGCGCAGTGAATTGGCGGCGCGCTGGATTAGCTGGCGGGGATGGCCGAGCGAGCGGCCGATCTGAGCGACAGTCGGCGCGCGTTCGGCCTCAACCACGGCATTGATGACCATGATTTCGGAATCATTGAGCCCGATCGACTGGCGGGATACGGCAAAAACGCTTTTGAGCCGCCCAGCCAGCCGACTGGTCTCATCGACCAGTCCTACCAGGGGATGACGCGAATCGAATTGCCCTTGCATGACTCAATCGTGTCATTTTGACATGAACGTGTCAATTACCTTTGACCGCGCCGATCTCCTCCAGCATCGTCGTCGCGAGCGCGAGAAAATGGGCAGTGTCATCCTGGGCCGACGGGATCGCCTTGCGATAGCCGGCAAAACCATGAATGTTGCCATGAGCCTCGTAATAGGCCGTTTCCACACCCGCCTCGACCAGTTTGGCGGCAAAGGCCCGGCCCTGATCGCGCAGCGGATCGAGCGATGCGGTCACCAGCACGGTCGGCGGCAAGCCCGCAAGATCCGCCACCAGCGGCGATGCGCGCCAGCTCTTCGGGTCGGCCTTGTAGAGGTCTTCCTGCGGCAGGCTCCCACCACCCAAGCCATAGCCTTCCTTGAACATCTCGCCCGAAGGGTAGTCCCTGGTTCGGTCTGAGGCGGGATAGATCGGCAATTGCATCACCACTGGCAGCGCAGCCGGACGGTCGCGCAAGGCCAGGCTGGTCACCAAGGTAAGATTGCCGCCGGCGCTATCGCCGCTGATCACGAGCGAAGTGAATTCACGTCCGAAAGCGCTACCATTCTCGGCGATCCAGCGTGCAGCCGCTTCGGCATCGTCAGGCGCGGCTGGCCACGGGTCTTCAGGAGCGAGACGGTATTCGACCGAGATCACCGGCAGATCGAGCGAGCGCGCCATCTCGGCGGACAGTCCGGCATGAGTCTCGATACTGCCGACCACGAATGCGCCGCCATGATAGAATACCACCACGGGTCCTGCACCGCGCTCCGCTTCGGGACGTGGGTCAAATAGGCGCATCTTCATGTCGCCCGCAGGTCCCGGCATAGTCACGTTGCGAATTTCGCCGAGCTCGCCGACTGGGAGATCGTCGGTCGACTTCATCATTTCGGGAGGCATCTTGCGGACCATCGCCAGCAGTTCCCTGGTCATCGCCGGGCGAGGTTTCGCAGCCAGCCGGTCGAGAAAGGCGCGCACGTCGGGGCGAACGAAATGCGTATAGGCAACATCGTCCAATTCTTCGGCTGACTGTTCGGCTGCGGCATGATGATCGGCCAGGGCTGGAATTGACGTAGCTGCCAGCGCCGCAATCGCCAGCGCGCCGGCCATGTTTCGGCCAATCACCTTCATCCCTGTAATCATCGCCCGCATTCCACTTTCTTCCTTTTCCGCACGATCAGTAGATACCGCCTTGCTGTTCGGCGAAATCCTTCTGATCGATGATGCTCATGATATCGTCACCTTCCGGCACGACATTCTTGCTCGCCCGGATTTCCGCGATCAGCGCGTCGCGCTGCTCCATGAATTTGTCGACCGCCGAATAGCGACGCGGCTCGGTATCGGGCTTGAATGCCTCCCAAATCACCCCGGCACTTGGATCGCTGCCCGGCTCCGTCCCGAACACGCGCCTACCTGAAACCCGGTCGACCCGCACCATGCGGATGCCGGCCGGTGCGCTGAAAGGATGGCGGCTCCAGCGTTGTTTCGTGGCCTGGATCACTTGTTTGATCACCGGCGCGGCGAGGTTGCCACCTTGCGCCCATCCGCCGAGCGAGCGCGGCCGGTCAAAGCCGAGATAGACGCCCGCGACATAGTCTTGGGAGCCGCCGATGAACCAGACATCCTTCGGACCGCTTGTCGTACCGGTCTTGCCAAACAATGGCATATTGAGATCGCGCAGCCGTGTGGCCGTTCCGCGAGTAATCACGCCGGTCAGCATGTGAATCGTCTGGAATGCGGTACCGGAATCGATCGCCTGATAGCCGCGGCGAGGAATCCGCGGCATCGGCTTACCGTCCCATTCATCCATGTTGCAGCCGACGCAGCGGCGATCGTCAGAACGCCAGATAACCTTGCCGTTGCGGTCCTGGACATAGTCGATGACCGAGGACGCCAGCTGGACGCCGTTATTGGCCAGCGCAGCATAGGCGTTGATCATCCGCAGCACGGTCGTCTCACCTGCACCGAGCGCGGAAGACAGGTAGGGCTGGTGCTCGCCAAGGCCGAAATCCTTGTAAGTCTTCACGACTTTCTCGATGCCCGTGTCGTTGGCGATGCGAACCGTCAT
>JAQWKP010000026.1 GCA_029247785.1 Novosphingobium sp. | reverse complement strand
CCGGCGGTCGCTACACCTTCACCCGTACCTGCAACCAATGGACCAGTGACACGCTGGCAAAAGCAGGAGTGAAAACCGGTTGGTGGACACCCTTTGCCGGCGGGGTGATGAAATGGGTGCCGAGGCTGGAGCGCCCGCCGGGCGAGTGAGTCGCTGGACCCACTCTCAGGCCTATGAGGTAGCGATTGCCCATTGCTTGGACGGGTAGAGGCCGATCAGCCGGAAACCACCGCTTGCGAGCACCTCATTGACTGCCTGTGACAGTCCATAATGGTGATGTCCGGGGGATTCGTTCCAGTCGTCACCGACCAGGATTCCCCCCGGCTTGAGCTTTTTCTGGAGCAGCGAGACCTCTTCAAGGGTCTGCTCATAGCTGTGGCTCGTATCGAGATAAGCCCAATCAAGATAATGATCGGGAAGCTCTGCGAGGAATTTCGCTGAATAGTCGACCAGTAATTCCACCCTTGCGTCGCCCGCGTGTTTTGCAATGCGCTTTGCAGCGGCCCGATAGGCGGTTTTGGTGCCAAGGCGGCCGCGATCTGTATATCGCCCCCAATCGGGATATCGTGGCCCGAATTCCTTCCACCACACATCGACGAAATAGATCTCACGGGGACAGGCGCGATCGAGCAGGACTGTCGAGAACATGCCGGTAAAGACGCCGATTTCCGCGCCGACACCGCCCTTGGGCAGCATGTCGGTAATGAATTGTCGTTCACGAACGCGGTGGCTGGCGAACAGCTCGGTTCTAAGCAGCACGGGATCGAGCGATACGATTCCGGCCCGCAACAGGTCCAGTGGCGTATTTATAGCGAGTTTGAATGCTTTGCGGACCATTTCCAGCTTACTCATGGCCCCCACCCCCGCACAAATGAGAAAAGCTCACCACCGGCAAGCCTGCGACCTGCACCTTCGAACAGACTTAGAAACCGTTATAGCTCAGCACGTCTTCCACCGGCTTGCGCCACGCCTTCTTGAATTGCGTCCCTTCGGTATAGGCGATCGGAAAGAAACCTACCTGGGTATATTCCTCGAAGGGAATTCCCAGCAATTCAGCGATTTCCTTCTCGCGGCGGCTGGTAACGGTCGCCCAGATTGAGCCCAGCCCGCGCTCACGCAGGGCGAGCATGAAGCTCCACACTGCCTGGACGATTGAGCCCCACATGGAGGCCTGCGTGATCGCGTCCGTGCCGTCGGGCCGCCCCGGCATCAGCGGGATCAGGATCGCCGGCATCTTGTCGAGCTTTTCGACCAGCGCATGAGCAGATTCGAGGATTCTCGCGTCCCGGTCGCTGGTTCCGATCGGATTGGGCGTCGGCATGGTGCCATCGTTGAGGAGCCCCATCGCGGCCTTATACTCATCGGCGAGTTTCGCTATCATTGCCGGATCGTCGACGATGATCCAGCGCCAGGTGTTGCGGTTCGATCCATTGGGCGCTTGCAACGCAAGATCGAGGCATTCCTCGATCAATTCGCGCGACACCGGCCGCGTCACATCCAGCCGCTTGCGGACCGCGCGGGTGGTCGACAGCACTTCGTCGACCGACAATCCTAGTTTCGTCATTATGAAATCTCCCTCGTCATCATCACCTGCAGCGCTACCGTTCCTGATTTTCGTCGACAGGGCAATCATCGTTGGGGCAGCGGCGCAATGAACAGCGATTTGCCACTGTGCCCAACACCCTTCAGTCGCTCGGTCGGGGACCGCACCAACAAGGCGGAATAGCGCGGATTCTGGCCGAGTAAGGCAATTTTACAGTTTGGCGGGTACATCACGCGCTTGGATTCAGTGCATATTGACAGGAGCATCATGGCTGCAACGTGGCATATCGGGCTCAGGCAAGAGCTACCCGGACTGCTGCGTTCGTGCCGGGAAAGCCTGTCTACCCTTGCGCAATCGCGAGCCTTCCTTGCCGTGCTGTGCATTGTGGCGCTGGTCGATGGCGGTCTGCTCGGCCTTGCGCTGGCCACGGTCTACGGCGATTCCGAGCAAATCGAATTACCAGCCTGGTTTTATCTCAACGCAGAATTCTCCTTCGGCGAGATATGGGAATATTGCCTCTCAGCGGCGGCAGCCGTGGGCCTGTTATGGCGATACCGCAGGTTCCGCGAACCGATTATCGGTTGTCTCGGCCTGGTGTTCGTTTGGCTGACGCTCGACAATGCGCTGGCTCTCCACGAAGCGACCGGCCACATGGTATCGCCGCTCTTCGTATTTGCCGAGCATTCTCAGCCAAGCCCTCAAGACTATGGCGAGCTGCTTTCGTTCGGCGTGATTGGTGGGATCATCCTGCTCGAACTATGGCTCACCGGACTGCGCAGTGAGAGACACAGCGTGATCCAATCGCTAGCGATCATTACAATGCTCGCCGGCGCGGCATTCTTCGGCGTATGCTTCGATTTCCTCGACCAGGCCATCGCAAACCAGACCCAGACGATGAAAAGCGTGCTCAGCTTCATCGAGGACGGCGCGGAATTGCTGCTGCTATCGATCGCCGCCACCATCGCCATGACGGCGAGATTGCCAGCTGCGCAAGAGTAAAGCGCTGACTGCCGGACCTACCCCTGGTCGGCGAGCGTCTTGTCCAGCAATTCCAAAGCGCGGCGTGTGAAAGTCGCCATATTATCGAGCCGACCATCGCTATCCGTCTCCGTCACCAGCACTTCGTCCACACCGGGACCGACTACTGCCGCGCAGCTCAGTCCCGAGGCGATGCCCAAGGGATGCACGCTGCCCCCGGCCGAGCCGCTTTCTGCAATGCCCCAATCCGCCCCGAAGCGATCCCGGATCGCTCGGGCCTGAAGCAGCGCATAGTCGCTGGTCGCAGAGCGCATTCCGGTGAAGGCCTCATCGGGCAGGTCGAACAATACGTCGCGACCCTTGCGCGAATAGACCACTCCGCCGCCAAGGTAGAATTTGGTCGCTCCTGGAATGCTCAGAAGCGAGGCGGAGAGCAGCCCGCCGGTCGCGCCGTCTGCCACCGCGATCTTTTCTCCGCGCGCCAGAAGCCGCTCGGCAATGCTGGCCGCAATCGGTACGAAGGCCTCGATCATGGCATGCCCCTCAAAATCAGTATCCCTTGCCCGAACCGTGCAGCTTGCCGAAATGAACCGCGAGAAACACGCCCGAGAACAGCCCGCCGAATGCGGCAACGCCGGCATGAGCGGCATTGGCCAGGTCGAATGCGCCAACCTGGGTAAACAGCGCCCAGCTCGCCACGAGATTGAAGAAGCCCCACAGGACATTGCTCAGCGGCGAGGACAGGCCAACGCCCGGAGGCTTGGCAAAGGGGCTCTGAAACGCCCGGCCCTGCAGGCCCGCGATCAGATGCGGTAGTGTATTGATCAGCAGGCCTCCTGCGCCGAACCATGCGACGATATGCAGAATGGACATCCAATTCCCCCTAGTGCCTGACTTCGAAATGCAAGGCATGACGACTGCGCCGCGCCATGTCAAAGCCACCCGATGACGCAAGCAGGCAGCAGGCTCGTCAGCCAAACACATCCCGTGCGAATGCGATCAGGGCGCGGTTCACCTCATCTGGTCGCTCTTGCTGAATCCAGTGGCCAGCGTCCGGAATAGCAATCTCACCGCGGCAATTGGCAAGGACAGGACGTTGCCGTTCCAGCGCGCCGGGAACCATGCCCAGCACGATTTCCTTATCGCCATAAAGGAAGGCCGAAGGCTGGCGGATGACCTCGTCGCCATAGGCCCGGCCCTGTTCGGCGCTGGCATCAAGATTTCGGTACCAGTTGATCGGAGGAGCGAAGCCAGTGCGCGCATAGGCTGCGGCGTAACGATCGAGTTCCTCATCGCTCATGAAGGACAGCGCGCCCGCAGGTGGATCGGCAAGGCCGGGCAGCATCGGTGCGTCCTTGGGCCTATGTTTGATCCACTCATATTTCGGCGCGTCGCCCGATAGAACGTAATAGATCTTCTTCAGCGAGGCGCGGATATCGGCTTCGAACTCAGCTTCAGCGACGCCCTGCTCCTGAAAGTATCGGACATAATAGAAGCTGTCGGGCCAAGCCAATTCGAAGGACTCAACCGATGCCATCGGCGACGACGGCGCATGCGGAACGCTGAGGCAGAACACGCCGGCGACTTCTTCAGGGAACCGCAAGGCGCAGCGCCAGGCGACCGGAGCACCCCAGTCATGGCCCACCGCGATCCACTTTGCCGCGCCCAACGAGCGGGCGATTGCCGCCATGTCGTCAGCGAGAGCATCGAGCGTGTAGAGCCCCGGTTCGAACGGGTGGCTCGAATCGCCATAACCGCGCATGTCCGGCACAGCGACGCGAAACCCGGCCTCGACCAGCGGTGCGACCTGATGGCGCCAGGAAAGGCCAAGCTCTGGCCAACCATGCATCAGGATCAGCAAAGGCCCCTCGCCCGCCACTTCGAATGAAATGCGGATATCGGGCGCACTCGCAATGCTGATTTTCTTGCCCATGCCGACCCCCGCCGTGCCTAGCCCGCCGCAGCGACGATCTCGGCCCAGTCGGCCTCGTCGATCACCTCGATACCAAGTTCGGCCGCCTTCTTGAGCTTGGAGCCCGCGCCCGGTCCCGCGACAATCAGGTCGGTCTTGGCTGAGACTGAACCGGCCGGCTTCGCGCCGAGCCGCTCGGCCTGGGCTTTGGCCTCGTCGCGGCTCATTGTTTCAAGCTTACCGGTGAACACCACGGTCTTGCCGGCAACCTCGCTGTCCTGCGTCTCGACGATATAATCTGGCGGCGAGACCTCGCCGAGCAAATCGTCCCACACCTTGGCGTTGTGCGGTTCATGAAAGAAATCGCCGAGCGCCTCGACCACCGCTCCACCGATGCCGTCAATTTGTGTGATGACTGCCGCCCGCTCATTTGCGAGCTTTCTTGCCAGTTTCCGCTGCGCCTCGGTCTCTTCGCCGTCAGCACTTTCGCCAATTTCTGCGCATATCCGCTTCTCATCTGCATCACGCTGGTTAGCGATGCTCTCTACGGCCACTCGAAGCGCTCGAAGTGTAGTAAAATGCTTCATCAAATCACGCGCTGTCACGGTCCCAACATGGCGGATACCCAGCCCAAACAGCAGCCGCGCGGCATCGGGTTGGCGACACTTTCCCACCGCCGCCAACAGATTATCCACAGACTTGTCCTGCCACCCGTCAAGCGCCAGAATCTCTTCACGGCGCTGGTGCAAGCGGAAGATATCGGCAGGACTTTCGAGCCAGCCGCGGCTGAAGAAATCGCCAATGGTCTTCTCTCCCAGACCCTCGATATCAAGCGCACCACGGCTAACAAAGTGCTGCAATCGCTCCGTTCTTTGCGCAGGGCAGATCAGCCCACCGGTGCAACGAACGTCGACCTCGCCCTCCTCTGCCACCGCTTCGCTCTTACATTCAGGGCAATGATCGGGGAAATCATAAGCGGGCCGATCCTCGTCCCTCGTCAGGTTTTCCACGATCTGCGGAATGACATCCCCCGCGCGCTGGAGGACGACCCGGTCGCCAACTCTCACGCCCAGCCGCGCAATCTCGTCGCGATTATGCAGGGTGACATTGGTGACGGTAACCCCGCCCACCAGCACTGGCCTCAATCGCCCAACCGGAGTCAGCTTGCCGGTGCGCCCAACCTGAATGTCGATCGCTTCAAGCATGGTCTCCGACCTCTCGGCAGGAAATTTGCGCGCCACTGCCCAGCGCGGGGCCTTGGCGACAAAGCCAAGCCGTTGCTGCCAGTCCAGCCGGTCAACCTTGTAGACAACGCCATCGATCTCATAGGGCAGGTTCGGCCGCGCTTCGGCGATGCTGCGGTAGTGCTCCAGCATCTCATCAAGCGTCACGCAGCGATAGAGCGCGGGCGACACCGGCACGCCCCAATCCAGAATCTGTTGCATCACTCCAAGCTGGGTATCGCCCGGAACCTCGCTCGCCGCGCCCCAGCCGTGGGCAAGGAACCGTAAGGGCCGCGAGGCGGTGACCGAGGCGTCCTTCTGACGTAGCGAGCCGGCAGCGGCATTGCGGGGATTGGCAAATTGGCGGACCTTGTCAGGATCGAAGGCGGTCTCTTTTGCCTCAGCCTCGGCCCGGCCCTCGTCCATCAGCCTTTGGTTGAGATCGGCAAAGGCCTGCTTGTCCATATAGACCTCGCCGCGAATTTCGAAAATATCCGGCACTTCGCCGTCCAATTGCTGCGGAATATCGTCGATGAAGGCGACATTGGCGGTGACATCCTCGCCAACCTGGCCATCGCCGCGCGTGGCGGCCCGCACCAGCTTGCCAGCCTCATAGCGCAGCGAGCAAGACAATCCGTCGATCTTGTCCTCCCCGGTCATCTCCACCGGCTCGTCCTCACCCAGGCTGAGGAAACGCCGCAAGCGCCCGACAAAGTCGCCGACTTCCTCATCGGTGAAGGCGTTGTCGAGGCTGAACATGCGCACTTCATGCGCGATCTTGGACAATGGCGATGCGGCGATGGCATGGCCGACCTTGCGGCTCGGGCTGTCCTCGCGGATCAGGTCCGGAAACGCCGCCTCAAGCTCGCCATTGCGGCGCAACAGCGCATCATATTCGGCATCGGTGATCTCCGGCGAATCCTTGGCATGATACAGCTCATCATGCCGCGCAATCTGCTTGGCCAGTCGCATCAACTCATTGGCCGCTTCAGCCTCGGATTCTGGAACTGCGCTCACTGGTCCTCCGACGACACACTTGCCGTTGCGCTAGTCATAACCAGACATCGGGCGCACCGCTAGCGGGCCAGCTCAGATCGAAACGAAACTGCTGCTCCCAGCGCGGATCAAGCTTTCCGAGTGTCTCGCATTGATGTTTCCGGGTGCGTTCCTGCCATTCAGCGGCATTGCCGCTCCGGTGATCGAAATCACACCAGGAAGCACCCGAAATGCCGTCCCTGATCACCCAATACAACAGCTCGTCACTGCTCTTCGTGGTATCCTCAGAGCGGACATGGCCCCGCATGTCCGTCTTGAGGACATATTCGTCCCTATAGGCATGTATGCTCTGACCGTCGGCCCCGAGCGACCCAACGCCCGGCAAGAACGAGGTATCCACACTGGCTTTCACCGCAAGCCTGCGCATCGCCATTTCGAGCATTCGCTCGCTCAACATGGAAGTGTCCGGCACGCTCCAGTCGGGCAAATCGTAATCATCCGGATCGACCGGCGGACGCGGCGGCGGCATCGGAATGGTCTGGAATGGCGGAGCATCAATCGGCAGCGCATCAAGAAGGGCGCGCTCCCTAAACCCAAACGCGGCACCGACGGCATTGGCCAGCAGCCATGCGACAGACAGTGGCCATTCAGCCGACGGATCCTCAATCGTACGGAGAATGATCCGGCGGAACGGTTCAAGATCGCCTTCGCTTTGGGCGAGGTGCAGGAGCGCATAGAGCACCCCGGGCAACGACAACCAGACGAGCAGGACAATTACACTGGCGGTGCCCGACAAGCTGCGAACGAGTGGACGAGACACTTGGAATCCAGCCACCGCCAGCAGCAGCACGAGGAAAAGCAATTGCAAACTCACCGGACCAGCACCCGCTCCATCGGCCAATTGATATTTAGTCGAAGGTCCCCAGCGGCTCAGTTTCTACGCGCACCTCGACCCCGGCGATCAGCGCGCGCGTCGCTTCCATCCCCTCCTGCACCTGCGGCATGGTCAGGCAAGCATCATAATGCCCCTTGGTCTCCCAGACCTCGTTGATCCAGAAGGCATCGGGATCGTCCTGCTCCAGCTGAATCAGATAGACCAGCTTACCCGGCACATCGCGCGAACTGTCCTGCAACGCCGCGATAAGTTCGTCGCGCTTGCCCGGAACCGCACGCATATTGCCCAGTAGTCCGAAGTAATTATTCTCGCTCATCTCACACCCCTTCTAACAACCGATCCGCCTGCGCTCTTGCCTCATCGGTCACTTCTGCGCCCGAAAGCATCCGCGCGATTTCTTCTTGGCGACCGTCATCATCGAGCAGGTTCACCGATGTCTTGGTCACCGTGCCTTTCGAAGTCCGGGCGATGAGGTAATGCACCTGGCCCCGCGCTGCGACTTGTGGGCTGTGGGTGACGGCCAGCAATTGCCCGTCCGTCGCCAGTCGCGCCAGCCGCTCTCCTATCGCGCTTGCGACTGCGCCGCCTACGCCCCGGTCGATCTCGTCGAAGATAGTCGTCGCCACTCCGCCCTCCTCAGCCAGCGCGACCTTGAGCGCGAGGATGAAGCGCGACAGCTCGCCGCCGCTGGCGATCTTGGCCAGACCTGCAAAGTCCGCTCCCGGAACCGTCGAAATGAGAAATTCGACTGTATCCATGCCTGCCGCGCCCCAGCGATCCTCGGGCAGTTCGCTGACGGCTGTGCGAAACCGCGCGGAATCGAGTTTGAGCGGCGCCAGCTCGCCTGCCACCGCCTTGTCGAGCTTCTTGGCCGCCTTGATCCGCGCCGCGTGCAGCGCCTCGGCCCGCTTGCGAAAAGCCGCGCCCGCCTGCTCCGCCGCTCGCTCCAGCGCTGCCAGCTCATCCTCACCGCTTTCAATCGCATCGAGGCTGGCCCGCATGGCGCGCATCTTGGCCGGCAGATCATCAACCTCGCAGCTTTGCTTCCGGGCGGCAGCGCGCAGGTCGAACAGCCGCACTTCTTTGCGATCAAGCTCAGCCGGGTC
>JAQWKP010000123.1 GCA_029247785.1 Novosphingobium sp. | reverse complement strand
GGACGCCGCATCAGCGCCAATCGCAATGGATTGGAGGCCGGTCGCCTGCGTGCCGACCGCGCCGATGTCATTGCTGTCGCCGCCAATCGCAATCGATTCGGCAGCAGTTGCACCGCTTTGCTTGCCGATCGAGATTGCGTCCTCCGCAGCGGCATTGGCAAATGCGCCAATCGCGGTCGAACTGATGCCGGTCGCCCCAGCAGAATAGCCCAGGGCGCTGGCATTGGGCATCGTCGCATTCGAAAATGCCCCGATGCTGGTCTACGTGGATCCAGTTGCCTGGGCACTGTTGCCCAGGGCGCTGGCACCGAAGGACGTCGCTTCCGAATATGTCCCGATGCTGGTCGCCCGCCCTCCGCTAACATTGCTGGTGGCGCCGACGGCGGTCGCGCCGCCCGTGCCCGCTGCAGAAGAATTTACACCGCATTCGAGCGATATCGATCCGCCCGTCCCGTTGGTATTGCACGGCGCTGTGCCATCGGCGTGGGCAGGACTTGCGGGCACCAACATGGCGGCAGTGGCGAGCAGGATTGGGCGGATCGGGTGGGAAATATTGGTCATGAGGATGTTCCTTGCTGCAAGAAGGAGGGCGCATGTGGAACTCGAAGAGACTCAATCCAGCGCAACGGAATTAGTGTAGCCGTTGCAGCACACTCCTAGATTTTACGCGGTAGGCATTGATCTACGACTAGTGGTTATGCCGCTGACCGATTAACAATCTGGAACCAAGGGGAAACCAAGTCAATCTGCGCGGGGTGGGCGTCCAGGTCTATTGTGGGCACCCGATTCTCCGCGATCCACCAGTACTGAGATCTCAAACCGGCTGGACACCAGCTTCCAGCGCAGCAATCGCCACCGGAATCGCCCCCATCCTCGGTATCCCGGTGATCGGATCGTGATCCTCATCCGCCGCCATTAGTCGGTTGGTGTTGGTGCCTAGTTCCAGGTAGCGGTGATCCTCGTCGGGCTGGCCGCCAAAGGCCTGGCTCATGGCAACCACGCCGCGCTTCATGGTTGCGTCGGCTTCGACCACGGCAGGCACGGTGTCGCGGGACGAGCGCAGGGCGATGCTGTCGCCGCTTGCCACACCCAGTTCGGCAAGGTCGTCGGGATGGACATAGAGCGGATTGTAGCCCTTGCCGCGGTTCAGCATGTCGCTGGTCCGGCCGATCGAATTGAGGAAATTGTTCACCCGGCGAGAGGTCAGCAGGAAGGGATATTCGCCGTCGCGCCGCTCCGCTTCGTAATCCTCGGCGCGGATTTTCGCGAGTTCCTCGACGATATAGTCTGCGCCCAATTGCAGGCGATCCTCATTGCCGTCCTCGCGGGGCAGCACGCGCAAGTCGATCTCGTCATAGAGCTTGCCATTTGGGTGGCTTTTCACCTCGTCGAGCGGCACGCGTGAGCTGCGGCACATGTCCGCCAGGATATCCTCGGTGGTGGGCGGATCGGCATGGTCGATCTCCAGGAACAAAGGGGCGCCTTCCGTATGCGAGCCGGAGCGAAAGCTGGTCATGATCTTCATGTCGATATTCATCCGCTGGGCCAGGCCGAGGAAGAAATGCCAGTCCTCGATCACGTCGCTGCCTTCCGGGGGCTGGGCGATGCGCGGGGCATACTGCGCCCAGGGCCGGGGCGTGCCGAGGCCGAAGCCGAAATATTTGAGCGCCTCGACCGTGTGGCTCATGCCCGGTGTCTCGAAGCTGAGCATCGGCGCGATGATATAGTCGGCCAGTTCGGAGGTGGCGGACAGCTCGTTGTCGATGGCGATATGCAGATCGAGCTTGTCCAGCGCCGCGCGGGTGCGCTTCTGGTCGGGAAAGGACATCATCGGATTGGCGCCGACATTGATCAGCACCCGCACCCTGCCCTCGCCCTCATAGAGGATTTCGTCGGTGAGCCCTGCCGTCGGCATGCCCGCCGCCGACATGGCGAGGTCGCGCCCGCGCATCTTTTCGCCATAGCCCCAGCCGGGGAAGGGCGGGATCGGCTGCGCGCGCGGATTGTGGGCCGGGAGCATGACATTGGGGCGCGGGGCCTGATCGCCCGCCTTGGCCCAGCGCCCGCACAAGGTGTTGAGCGCCATGCACAGATATTCGGTGATCGTGCCGCGTGTTGCAAAGCTAGGCCCGGTGCCGGCCAGCGCGCAGCCGCGCTCAGCCTCGGCGAAGATATGCGCGGCCTTGACGATATCTTCGGCGGGGACTCCGGAGCGCTGGGCGGCATAATCGGGCGAGTAGCTTCGCACTGCCTCGGCGAGCTGGTCCAGTCCCTCGGCGTTCTCGGCAACGAACTTGGTGTCGTATAGCTGCTCCTCGATGATCGTGCGGACAATCGCGGCGAGCAGGGTGGGGTCTTCTCCGGGGCGGGGCCTGAGATGCAGCGCGGCGCGCTCTGCCGTCTCGGTGCGGCGCGGATCGATCACGATCATCTGCATGCCGCGCGCATTGGCTTCCTTGATCTTGCGCCCCGGATTCTGGCCGAGCAGCCCGTGGCATTTGGTGATCACCGGGTTCATGCCGACCAGCAGGAATGTGTCTGATTCCTCGAAGGTCTGCTCACCGGCCTGCCAGCCGCCGTGCAGTGCCATGGCGATCGATTTGCCGGGCTGGTCGATCGCGCCGGGGGTGAAGAACATCGGGCTGCCGATGCCCCGCAGCCAGGAGCGCGCCGCTGGCATTGTCGCCGGATAGGGCAGAGTGCCGGTGCCGAAATACATCGCTACCGAGCGCGGCCCGTGCTGCTCGACGATGGCGGTGATCTGCGCGGCGATCTCGTCCATCGCCTGCTCGGGTGCGATGCGATTGCGGGTGCCATCCGCATCGCGCTTGAGGCTGTGGAGCAGCCTGCCCCGCGAGCTATGCTGTTCGGCCAGCGCGCGGCCCTTGGGGCAGGTGTAGCCATGGAACAGCTCGTTGGAGGGATCGCCGCTGACCTTGATCGGGGTCCCGTCCTCCACTTCGACCAGCAGTGGACAGAACGCGGTGCACAATCGGCAGATATTGGGATGAATTGAGGACATGCGTGCCTCCGAGGTGGCCGTCTGGTGGACGTTAGGGGTCGCGTTGGGGTCAGCTCTGAACGTGGCCCGATGTTGTCATTTTCGCCTTCAAGGCTTCGATTCGCAGCAGCGAATGGCGGGTTGGCGGCAACATGTCTTCAGGCACGACCGGGACCGGCTGGCCGCGCCGGGCAAGTTCTTCCTCCATCCGCGCCACCAGCAAATGCCGTGTTTCGCGGTCCGGTCGGGGAACGCTGCCATCGGGCGAGGTCAGCGGGAAGATCGGCATGGCGCGCTCGACCTTGAGAAAAGTGCTTTCGGGTGAGGAACTTGCATCGCCAACAAAGACTTCCCGGCCCAGGAAGGACAGCGTCGCCTGGCCATGGCTCCACGGGGCCGAGGCTGGCACCTGCATGTCAAATCCCTCGTCGCTCGGCTTGATGTCGTGAACCCGCAGCGGCAGCGGAAAACCTTCCTCATCGCAAATCGTCAGATGGCCCGGCGAACCGCGCTCCAGTGTCTCCTCGACGATCTCCCACCACGGCAAAAGCGGCCATGCCGGCGGCTTGCTCATCTTGCCCGGTGGGGCCGGGTCGGACGGCGGGAACACTGTATTTTCCGGCGCGCGCCAGATTTGCGGCGCGTCGCTTTGCGCAGTTTTTTGGTTCGGCCACCAACGGATCACGGCGGGCGTCACCGCGATATACATCCGCGTCCAATAGAAGATCGACCTTCGCATCGCTTCCCACGCGCCGCCCGGCGGCAGCATATGCGCAGTCTCAGAGACGTAGCGGTCGAGATTGGCCTGCATGTCGGCGTCTTGCACCGCGCCATAGCCCGCAATCGAGATGACCGGCTCTTCGGGTGCGCGCTCGATCAGCATGCCGACCTTGGGATTGCGCCGCGCGCGCTCGGCCTTGGCGGGATAGGCAAGGCCCGTGCCGATATCGAGCGAGCTCTCGTCAGCGCTGGGGAAGTAATAGGTCGGCGTGTCGATCGGCACGCCATTGCCCGTCACCGTCGCATATTCGGCGACCATTCCCGAGCGGATCAGCCTGGCGACCTCTTCCGGCAATTCGTCGATGAAGCTCATTCCACCATCCTCAATTTCCCTTTTGGCCAAAATGCGCGGACGCAATCATCAAGGCAAGGGGGTCTAGGCAAGAGCGGATCGGCTGGCCATAGTGCGAGCCCCGCGCAACGATAGGTCACAATGACCAGCCCCAATTCGAACCAGCTCAAGGCATTGATCGACCCAGAAACCGGCCAGCCGTTAAACGGTGCGCAGCTGGGCGCGGTGCTGAGCGGACATGCCGAGCTGACTCCGGATAGACCTGCGGTGACGTTCGGCGCGCGCACCGTCAGCTTTGCTGAGCTTGACCTTCTGGCGAACCGACGTGCCCGGCAGCTTGCGGAGCTGGGCGTTGGACAGGACGACCGGGTAGTTGTTGTTCTGCCGAACTCGTTGGAATTCATCGAATGCACCTTCGCCGTGTGGAAACTGGGCGCGTGTGCCTGCCCGATCTCGCATCGGCTGACCCCGGCGGAATTCGCCGCCATCGTCGAGCTGGCCGAGCCAGCGGCAGTGTTGAGCGACCAGGAACGGGAATCGTCCTGCCCGCGCCAGCTGATCGTTGAGGGGCCGGCACCTGCTGAGCTATCCGGCGTTCCGCTGCCGCCGCGCTTCACCAGGCCGGGCCGGATCATGGGGAGCGGGGGCAGCACCGGCAGGCCCAAGCTGATCGTTGATCCCTACCCATCGGCCTGGGGCATGGAGAAGATCGGCTATCGTCGCCCGACCCGCTGCACCCTGCATGTCGCCAGCCCGTTCTATCACGCTGGCCCCTTCGCCACCGTATTCTACGGCCTTTCGCAGGGCTCCCACGTTGTCGGTCGGGCGAGATTCGATGCCGAGGAGTGGCTCGAGGAAATTGCGCGCCACCGGGTCGACTATGTCTATACCGTGCCGACGATCATGACCCGGATCACCAAGCTCGATCCTAGTTTCACCGATAGTCTGGACCTTTCCGCGATCATCTACCTGCTGCATATGGCAGCGCCTTGTCCGCCCGAAACCAAGCGCTGGTGGATCGAGCGGATTGGCCCTGAAAAGGTGCTGGAAGTCTATGGCGGGGCCGAGCGGATCGGACTGACGGTGATCGACGGGGTAGACTGGCTGGCCCATCCCGGCTCGGTCGGTCGGGCATCGCGCGGGGACGAAATCGTCATCACCGACGAAGCGGGCAACGCCTTGCCTGCAGGCGAGATCGGCGAGGTCAATTTCCGCACCCAGACTGGGCCGGGATCGACCTATTCCTATATTGGCGCAGACACCCGCATCAGGGGCGAGCTCGATTCCTATGGAGACATGGGCTGGCTCGATTCAGACGGTTTTCTCTTCATCGCTGACCGCAGGACCGACATGGTCGTGGTCGCCGGGGTGAATGTCTATCCAGCTGAAGTCGAGACGGTAATCGACAGCCTTCCCGGTGTGCTGTGTTCGGCGGTGATCGGACTGCCTGACCCCGATCTGGGCAATCGCCTGCATGCCATTGTCGAGCTGGAGCCGGGCGCTGAGCCGCCCGACGAACAGACCTTCCTCGCCAGTCTCCATGAGCAGTTGCTTGGCTTCAAGCGGCCGCGCTCGGCTGAGTTCACGCATGAGCGAGTCCGTGACGATGCTGGTAAGATGCGGCGCTCATCGTTGCGCGAGGCACGGCTGGCAGGAGCTGATTGAGGGTTGAAACCGATGAGAGAGACGATGCTATCACTGGACAATATCTTCGCCCTCGCAGAACGCGAAGTCGGAGCCTACGGGCTCGCCGATGAGGGTCTGATCGGGCGCGTGCGCACGGTGGTCGACTGGATCAATGAAAGTGGTCCCTATTCGCGCAGCGAGCTGCGCGCCATGCAGGAGCAGATCAGGCGGCTGCTGGCCAACCGACTGAAGATCGCCTTTGATCGGCAGCGCTATCCGGAGATTGCCGAGGAAAATATCGAGCGGCCGATCTTCATTGTCGGCTTCGCTCGCTCGGGCACGACGCTGATCCACTCGCTGCTGGCCGAAGACCCGCAAGCGCTGGCACCGCAAAGCTGGCACATGTATTCGCCCTCGCCGCCGCCGGGGGCCGGACCCGTGGTGCCCGAGCGCATCGCCTTCGCGCAGCGCCAGGTCGAAGCGTGGATGGATTTCTGCCCCGCCCAGAAGCCGATGCATCCCTATATAGACAAGGGCGCACACCAGCTGATCGAGGACGAGGAAGTCCTCGCGATGGATTTCCGCAACACCTATTGCTACCATTATTACAGCGTTCCGACGAAGAACGAGATCCTGTGGGTCGATCTTGAGCCCGTCGCGACTTTCGACTTCCATCGCCAGTTCATGCAGCACCTGCAGTGGAATACGGGCAACCACCATTGGGTTTGTAAGGGCACGCTGCACCAGGGCAATTTGAAGACTTTGTTCGATGTCTATCCCGATGCATTGTGCATCTGGGCGCATCGCACGATGGGCGAAATCCACGGCTCGATCACGATGCTCGCGGCCTCTATCTATGACACCATGTCGGGCGAGCCGGGCGATCTGACGCAAAGCGCGAGGACGATAGCCGAACTTATGAAAGGCGGGCTCGATCAGGTGATGGCCGATGAGATGATCGACGATCCACGGCTGATCCATATCCCGTTTCGAGAGATTGTTGCCGATCCGCTGGCGGTGGTTCGGGACATCTATGCGCGACAGGACCGTGAGGTCACGCCCGAATTCGAGCAACGCATCAACGCCTGGCTCGCGGCCCCCGAAAACCAGGTCGAACGCTATGGTCGCTACCCCTATTCCTATGAGGCGCTGGGGCTGGAGCGGGAATGGATCGACGAGATGTTCGCCGACTACAGCAAGCGCTTCGGGCTGGATTGAATTTGGGTGAGGAGCGCGCGATGGCGACGACACTGATTGCAGGCGGACAGGTCGTGGATGGCACGGGGCGCGAGCCGGTCCGTGCTGATGTGCTGGTCGAAGGCGAGCGGATTGTGCGCGTCGGTTCTGATCTTTCCGCGCGCGATGCCGATCAGACCATCGATGCTGGTGGCTGCGTCGTCGCGCCCGGTTTCATCGACATTCACAGCCATTACGATGCCCAGATTTTCTGGGAGCATGAGCTGTCTTCCTCATGCCACCACGGCGTGACAACGGTGATCAACGGCAATTGCGGCTTTGCCATCGCGCCTTATTCGCGGGACACGCGCGGGCTGGTGATCGAGATGTTGCGCGACCAGGAAGACATGCATCCCGACGTGCTCGAAGCCGCGCTTCCTCCCGATCTGGAGTCTTTCGAGCGCTATCTCGGGGAAGTCGAAAAACGCGGCCCGATGCTCAATTTCGGCGGATTTGTTGGCCATTCGACGATCCGTATCATGGCGATGGGGCCGGATGCGTTTGAGCGCGAAGCGACGCCAGAGGAAATCGCCGCCATGGCGCGGCTTGCCGATGCCGGGCTCAAGGCAGGGGCGATGGGGATCGCCACCAAGACGTTGCCGCGCGCTGCCCGAACCGCCTCGCAGCAGGCAACCGAAGAAGAAGTCATGACCCTGCTTGAAGTGCTGCGTGATCACGGGCGCGGGGTCGCGATGTTCAACGCTGGCGGGTGCTTCGATCTGGAGAAGGTTCATGCGACCCAGCAGCAGATTGGCAGGCCTTTCACCTGGATCGCGCTGCTGGCGATGCCGAGCGGCCACCACCTCCAATTCCTCGAACTGCATAACCATTGGCGTGAGCGCGGCGCGGATGTGCGCCCGCAGGTTTCGTGTCGGCCCTTGATCGCGCGGAATCGCATGTCGATGCCCTCGATCATGCGCTCGCCGCTGATGGCTGAATTGAATCCTGTCAGTGAAGAGCAGCGCATTGCCGCCTATGCCGATAGCGCGTGGCGCGACAGAATGCGCCCCGAGCTGCGATCCAATACGGGCGAAAGGATTGACTGGAACCATGTCACTCTGGACCAAAGCGCGTCTTCGCCTGAACTGCAGGGCGGCACCCTGGCCGCGATCGGTCGCGAGCGCGGCGTCAACCCGCTCGATGCGCTGCTTGACCTTGCGGTGGCCGACCGGCTCGCGACCAGCTTCATCTTCACCTATGGCAATGATGACCCAGACGAAGTGGCGCGATTGCTCAATGTCGAAGGGGCGGTTCTTGGCCTGTCCGATGCAGGCGCGCATCCCGAGCAGATCTGCGATGCGGTGCTGCCCAGCGACCTGCTCGGCAATTGGGTGCGCGGGCGCGGCGCGCTGTCGCTCGAAGCGGCTGTGCACAAGCTCACCCAGGAGCCGGCCCAGCTGATGGGCATCGGAGACCGGGGGCAAATTGCCAAAGGCTGTTTTGCCGACATCACCATTTTCGATCCGGCCACTATTGGTCCGGGCGAGGTGCGAACCGTCAACGATTTGCCGACTGGACGCGAGCGGCTTCTCGCCGATCGGCCTGCGGGGATTCACCATATGCTGGTCAATGGCACCATGATTCGCAAGGATCAGCGGACCACGCCAGCGCATTGCGGCAAGATCATCCGTCCCCAATGATCGGCAGCCGCCTCGTGCGAGGCAATATCGACAATCAAACAGCGGCCTGCTAGGCGCAGTTTCGAGAGATTTGGGAGCGATGAGAGGTCGACTGAAGCTATGAAATGGCGGCTTGTTTTTTTGCCTGTCCTGACGATGAGCGCAATGGCGGGGCCAGCGCTCGCCCAGCCTGTCGATTTGCCGATTCCGCCAGCCAAGACGTCTGAATATCCCACGGGAATTTCCGTTGCCGAGAACGACGCCGGTCCGGTCTATGTCAACCAGCAGGGTCAGACGCTTTACGGTATGGATCTGCGCACGGTGCAGCGTTGGGCACCCGACGGAGTTTCATACTGCTCAACTCGCTGCAGCGAGTGGGAGCCGGTTCTTGCTCCTGCCGATTCGAAGCCGAATATCGCCTATCCCCGTGGCTTCGGCCCGCGGCGCCGCGCGGAACAGGCGAAGCTGGCAGCCAAGGGTTACCATGCCCAGCCGCAGAAGGCGCCGGACTGGACTGTCATCGAAGGCCCCCATGGGCTGCAATGGGTCTATAAGGGTTGGCACATGGTCTATACTCGCAAGGGTGACCAGCAGGGCTCGACCCAACATGACGGCGCCAGCAATTTCATCTGGAATACGCTGAAATTCGTCCCGCAGG
>JAQWKP010000040.1 GCA_029247785.1 Novosphingobium sp. | reverse complement strand
AACCTGGCGCGTGTGCCCTGGCCTTACACCCAGGACCATGCGCGTGACTTCACCAGGCGAGAGCAGGATCGCATGCTGCCCAGTTTCCTTATCACCTTGCCGACAGCACGGGGGTCGGAAATCATCGGCAGTGCCGGGCTTGGTCAAGATGGCGGACATGTCGAACTTGGCTATTGGATCGCCCGCAAGCATTGGGGCAAGGGCTATGCCAGCGAGGCGGCGCGCGCGGTGCTGCGGCTGGCCTATGCGCTCGGCCATCGCCGGCTCACTGCCGGCCATTTTGCCGATAACGCTGTATCGGGACGGGTTCTGCACAAGGCAGGATTCCGGCCAACAGGCGAGGCCGGGGAGCGCTATAGTCTTGGCCGAGGGTGCGATGCGCCTAGCGTCGAATATGCGGTCGATCTGGGCTGCAAATGCGGCGGAGATGACGGCGAGGACAGGGACGGACCGTTTGATCGTATGGCAGCCTGAACCCCTTACAATTCCTGCAAATATAGCGCAGGCGGCTGCGCCTTTCCGGACGAAACGTGCAGTTTGCGACAATTTGTGCTACAATTGAACAAGATGAAGCGGCAGGAGCGCGATCCGGAAAGGTCAAACCATGTTCATTCGTACTGAGAGGTTGTTCTTGCGGCCAACATGGCCGGACGATCTCGATGAGTTCGTCGCGCTGCTCAATGATCAGGCGGTGGCTCGAAATATCGGTACGAAAAAATTGCCTGACTCGGCGGAGCACGCGCATGAGATCATCAGTGCTCCCAGAGACCCGCTTCTGCCGCATTTCTTCATTTACCATCGCAGCGATGACGGGCTCAGCCTGATCGGCAGTATCGGACTCGCCCGGGACGGTGGGGACGTCGAACTCGGATATTGGATCGGTCGTGCTTTTTGGGGGCAGGGCTTTGCCAGCGAGGCGGCAGCGGCGGTGCTGAACAATGCCTGGATGCTGGGCCATCCCCGGATCATCGCCAGGCATTTCACCGAGAATGAAGCGACGGCGCATGTCCTTACCAATGCGGGCTTCCGCTCCACCGGTGAGATCGGCACGCGCTACAGCGAGATGCGTGGCGGCGAAGCTGAGGTGATGACCTATGTCGCCGAACGCGCCGCTCTACCGGACCTGGTGGAAACGCCCGAAGCCAGCATGAATGTCCCGAATTTGACCGTCTGAAGCTTCAGCTTTCGTCCGGCCTCTCCAGTACGAGCCATTCTGGCCGGATTTCGTCCAAAATGTCTTCGGTCCGCAGGTGATCCACAGCAAGCCCGAGGGCGGGATATGCGATGCGCTGCCGTTTCTCGTCCGACCTGTCGAGCGGCACAACGACTAGCCGCCGGTTGACCTTCTGCCGCCAGTTCATCCGCGCAGTGTTCTCCTGGCCGATATAGCAGCCCTTGGTGAAGCTCACGCCATTGAGGTCGGCCGCGTTGCATTCGAGCCAGAGCGTCTGATCGCTGCCCAATTCGGAGAGACCCTCAGCGACTCCCAGTGAGAGGCGATGGGCTCGCCAGGCCTCGTCCGCCGCTTCATCAGATGGCGTTGCCGGTGCCAGCCAGCGCGTGCCGAGATCGGCGAGGCGCGGGTCGCTGGCTTCTCCTGCATTGCCATCGCGCCGCCAATGGACTGCCAGGCTGTCGTCGCGGGCAATGTTGATTGCGCGGCGCAGGCGATAGAGCGAGAGGCGTTTCGCCAACGCATCGGCGGTCTCGGCCTCGCAGTCGAGCAGCAGCGCGCCCTCCTCCCCCGGCCAGACAAAGAAATCGAACAGGGCCTTGCCTTGCGGGCTCAGCAGGCCTGACCAGGCGGGCAGGTCTCCGCATACGTCACTGGTGACGAGCCCCTGGAGGAATTCGGCAACATCCTCGCCTTCCTTGCTTGGCGAAAGGCGGATGATGGCGCGGGAGAACAGGCGGGTGGCAGTCATGGTGTGCAAATGGGGCTTGTCGGGCGAATTGGCAACTCATTGGCTTGCTGACAATCTTCCCCCGATCTGGTCGAGCACCCAGCTGGCTGCAGGGCCGGGAAGTGTATCCCTGCGCCAGATCGCATTAAGACGGAGATCGATTCTGGGGTGCTCGGGCAGGACGAGCTCGGTCAGCGTGCCGTCGGCGAGGTCGGCGGAGACCATGTGACGCGGCATATTGCCCCAGCCGATTCCTTCCTTGAGCAATGCATGTTTGGCACCGAGATCGGCCAGCCGCCATGTTCGCGGACTGAACACCGAGAATTCCTGGCCTTCGGTCAGCGACGAACGGTCCGTGAGAACCAGCTGCAGATGCTTGCGGATTTCGCCGGGCGCAAGGGTTCGCGCTAGTGCCAAGGGGTGAGACGGTGCGGCGACCGGAACCAGTTCGACGCCGCCGACGCCCTGGCTCTCAAGCTCGGCATGGCTCGCAATCTCCGGCCCGGCGATTCCCAGAGAGGCGCGGCCATCGAGCACAAGGGCCGCGACCGCGCCCAGCGCTTCGACATGCAGCCGCAAGGTGACGGAGGGGTATATCGCCTGGAAATCGCGCAGCAATTGCGCGAGCACGTCGCAGGGCACCATCACGTCGACGGCGAGCGCAAGTTCGGCTTCGAGCCCCTGTCGCAAATTGCGCATCTTGGCCAAAAGACCATCGACATCATTGGCAACGCTGCGTGCCTCTGAAACCAGCGCCTTGCCGGCCTCGGTCAATTCAGGGCGGCGCGAGCCCCTGCGCTCGAACACAACCACGCCAAGTTGCGATTCGAGATTGGCGATGCCGTAACTGACGACCGAAACCGCGCGGCCAAGTTTTCGCGCGGCGCGGTTGAAGCTGCCTTCTTCGACCACTGCGAGAAAAATGCGCAAATGATCAATTGTGGGTTGGGCGACATCCATTATTCAAGAATCTCGAACAAGATATATAAGTTTATCGTAATATTCAGATCAAAAGGCAAGGCCTATATCGAGCTCAGCAGTTTACCCCAAGGGGACAATTTTGATGATTGAACTCCGACCATTCGATAGCCTTGGATCTGCCGATCACGGCTGGCTCGACGCGCGTCACCATTTTTCCTTCGCTTCCTATCGCGATCCGGCCCGCAACAGCTGGGGACGCCTGCGCGTCTGGAATGATGACACGATCGCACCGAACGGCGGCTTTGCGTCACATCCACATAGTGACATGGAAATCATCACCTATGTCCGGAAGGGCGCGATCACCCATCGCGATAATCTTGGCAATGCGGGCCGCACCGAAGCTGGCGATGTCCAGGTGATGAGCGCGGGCAGCGGCATCGAGCATTCCGAATTGAACCGCGAGGACGATGCCACCAGGCTGTTCCAGATCTGGATCATTCCCGACCAGCAGGGTGGAGCTCCGAACTGGGGCACCAGGCCTTTCCCGAAGGCGGATCGTGCGGGCCAACTGGTCACGCTCGCGTCCGGCATGGAGGGCGATACCGATGCCCTGCCAATCCGGGCCGATGCCCGGCTGTTGGGCGCGACGCTCAAGGCGGGCGACAGCGCGACCTACGACACGCAGCCAATGCGCCATGCCTATCTCGTGCCATCTGAAGGCCGGGTCGCTGTGGATGGTATCGAGGCCGGCACTCGTGACGGTATGGCGATAACAGGACTTGACGCGATCACCATAACTGCGCTCGAGGACAGCGAAATCGTCCTCGTCGATGCAGCCTGAACCGATCTCAAAGCTACAGGAGAATACCATGCCAGAACGCCAGCAAGCTCATCCGAGTGTCACACCCCTGATCGTTGAGCGCTGGTCGCCACGCTCTTTCGATGGGAGCGATATTCCCGAGGAGGATCTGAACATAATCTTCGAGGCGGCCGGCTGGGCACCCTCGGCCTTCAACATCCAGCCCTGGACGTTACTTTATGCGCGGCGCGGCGATGCCAATTGGGACAGGTTCCTCGCGCTGCTGGTCGAATTCAACCAGAGCTGGGCGAAAGACGCCTCGGCGCTGGTGTTCGTCGTCTCGAACCGCATGCAGGGGCGCGGTGAGAAGCGCTCGGAAAATTACAGCCATAGCTTCGATGCCGGTGCTGCCTGGGCGATGCTGGCGCTACAGGCCACTACGATGGGCTACCACGCCCATGGCATGACCGGGCTCCAGTTCGATGAGGCGGTCAGCGATCTCGGCATACCCGAGGATCACCGGCTTGAGGCGGCAGTGGCGATCGGTCGTAAAGGCCCCAAGGAAAATTTGCCGGAGGGCATGCAGGAGCGTGAAGCACCCAGTCCGCGAAAGCCGGTCAGTGAAATCGCGATTGCAGGGAGTTTTCAGTAGGGCTGAACCGGGCGCGCCCGGTTTACTCAGGCGAGTTGCAGCGCACCACCACCTTGCCGGTGACCTTGCGCTCCATCATTGAGCGGATGGCCGCCCCTGCATCGGCGAGCTCGTATCGCGCGCTGATATGGGGATCGAGCTTGCCATCGGCATGCATTGCATAGAGCTCGTTCATATTGGCAAGGTGCAAGTTGGGTGCACGCACGACAAAGTCGCCCCAGAACACGCCAACGATCGATGCGCCCTTGACCAGCGCCAGGTTGAAAGGGACCGCAGGGATGTCGCCGCCGGCAAAGCCGATCACCAGGTAGCGCCCCCCCCAGGCGATTGTACGGAAGGCCGGATTGGCGAGCTTGTCGCCGACCGGATCGTAGATCACATCGACGCCTTGCCTGCCGGCCAGCTGCTTGACCGAATCCTTGAGGTCTTGCTCGGCATAATTAACCAGCTCGTCGGCGCCATGGGCTTTGGCGAGGGTCAACTTCTCGTCGCTCGATGCACCGGCGATCACTCTTGCGCCCATTGCCTTGGCGACTTCGACTGCGGACAGGCCGACTCCGCCGCTCGATCCCAGTACCAGCACTGTCTCGCCGTCTTGAAGATTGGCGCGCTGCTTTAGAGCGTGATGCGAGGTGCCATAGGCCAGGGTGAAGATGCTCGCGGTTTCCAGGTCCATGCTGTCAGGCACCAGCGTCGTCTGGTCCGCAGGAGCAACGGCGTATTCGGCAATGCCGCCCCAATTGGTCAGCGCCGCGACCCGGTCGCCCGGCTGGAAGCGGGTGACTCCCGGTCCGACCGCGGTCACCACTCCCGCCAGTTCGCCGCCGGGCGAAAAGGGCAGAGGCGGTTTCATCTGGTATTTGTCCTGAATGATCAGCGTGTCGGGGAAATTGAGGCCCGAGGCATGCACGCGGATCTGGATTTCGCCTTCACCGGCCTCGGGGATTGGCATGTCGCGCAATACCAGATCCTCGGGAGGCCCGTGTTTCTCGCACATCAGGGCCTGCATTGTCTCGCCGCTCATAGTCTCTTCCATCCTGTCCTGAGTTCAAACCATTTGCTCCGCGTGGAGCTGGTCACATGGCGGTCAAGCCGCCGTCGAGCTTCAATTCCGACCCGGTCATCATCGCGCTCTCATCCGAGGCGAGATAGACCACCGCTGCCGCCACATCGCCGACCTCGCCGATCCGTCCGATCGGGACCTGCTTGGCGAGCTTGGCGAGTATCACCTCTTCGTCGCGATCGCCGACAATATCATCCAGTAGCGGTGTTCGTACGAAGGTCGGGTGGATCGAATTGCAGCGAATGTCCCAGCCGCCCTTCGCGCAATGCAGCGCGACCGACTTGGTCAGCATCCACAGAGCTGCTTTGGATGTGTTGTAACTGACCATGTTGTGCGAGGCGATCAGCGCCGAGACCGAAGACATGTTGATTATCGAGCCCGGCTGGGTCTCGCGCATCAAGGGCAACGCATGCTTGCAGCCAAGAAAGGCGCTGTCGGCATTGACTGCCATCGATTTGCGCCAGTCATCCAGGCTGAGCTCTTCGACCGAACCCATCACCATGATCCCGGCATTGTTGACCAGTACCGACAAACCGCCGAATGCGGCGCCGATCGCCTCGATCGCGGCGATCCAGTCATCCTCGCTGGTAACGTCGTGATGAAGAGCGATGGCGCTGCCTTCGCCATGCGCGGCGTTGATCTTCGCGGCGGTAGCGTTTGCGCCCTCATGGTTGAGATCGCTGACGGCGACTTTGCCGCCCTCACGGACCAGGGCCCCGCAGATTGCCGCGCCAAGCCCCTGCGCGCCGCCGGTAACCAGCGCGATCTTGCCTTCGACGCGGCTGTTCACCGTGTGTCTACTCTTGTAGGCGCGCCCATTCTGAGCATTGTGTCCACACCCTGCACGATGTCCTCCAGTCACGAGCGTCGCTACACGCTTGCCCGCGTCCAGCCAAGCGGAGGGTAGGTCATCGCAGGAAATGCAGATTAGCCGTGCGGCAGCCCTGATCAGTCAATTGCTACGGCAGCGGTCGCGGCTGCAGCGACGAGGCCTGTCGCGACGGCAGCAGATTTCTTCCCTTCGTAGAGGAGATTGGAGACTGACTGCTCGGCCATCCGCAGGCTGGTACGTACCTTATTCGGGGGCAGCATTTCCGCCTCGGCGCTTCCGCTGGCAACGCTTGGAGGTGATTCGGAATAGGCCGCGGTTTCTACATTTCGGGTGCGGCCAAGCGCGGCGCAAAAACGGTCGAACCGGCGTTTCAAGATCCGGTTGATTTCGCTTCGGTCACGGCTGAGCAATTCGAAACTGTGGGAGACAATGGTGAAGCTGGATATTTCGCTGTCGCGTGCATGGCGGATCGCCGCCAGCAGTTCGTGTTTCGAAAGCGCGGTTAGTTGGGCGTGCCTTGTACGGTTGACGCCATCGGCGATGCAGCCGACTGGGACTTCGACAACACCGCAATGGCGGATCGGCGCATGGCAGTCCGGGCCAAGGCTGATATCGCAGGCGCAATCATCGAATCCGGGGCTGAAACTGGTGTCGTGAGTGATGCCAAATTCGGCGAGCGCGCGCAGCGTATCGTCATTGGCGCCGTAATTACCGGCTCGGAAGGCGACCGGCGGCGGGGCGCCCGCCGCGATCAGCATCTTGCGGGCATATTCGATCAACGCGCATTGTTCCTCCAGGCTGAATTGCTTGAGGTTGTCGCCCACTCGTTCGCCGAGCGGGTTTGCCGCGCCTGCTAGTGCCAGCCATTCGGTGTGGAGGTGGAGCTGGACATCGTGCCCGCGCGAGATAATCGGGCCGACCACGTCGCTCACTGCCTCCACGCCCCACAGCAGCGCCGGCATCGGATCGACAAAAAACACGGCCTTGAGACCGTGCCGGTCAAACTTATCGAGCTGGTAGGCGATGCCGACTGCGCCATCTTCTGTCTCGCCCAGGATCGAACGCCGGAAATTAGCCTCGCGCGAATCGAGGCCGTGTTTCGCGG
Source organism: Novosphingobium sp. (assembly GCA_029247785.1). GTDB lineage: Bacteria > Pseudomonadota > Alphaproteobacteria > Sphingomonadales > Sphingomonadaceae > Novosphingobium. Next base: position 25,370 of record JAQWKP010000040.1, on the reverse strand, counting down.
TAAATCCCGACTCATATTCGGTGTCGATGGTCAGATAGATTGCCGTCGGAGCCTCATCCTTGCTGCAGGCAAGGTTGCTCTGGCCCGATGCGTTCAATGCTCGGGTGCTGGGATGGCCGCCGTCCATGGGCGACAAATCTAGGGCATTTGGGTTAAAGAGAGGTGAGAACGTTTCACCCGCGGGAAGGTCCGGCACGGCGTGGTGGAGAGCGGGCTTCCACCGGGGCGTGGCAAGCTTTAAACAGCCGCAATGGATCAAGCCGAGACACTGACTATCCGCCGACCCGACGACTGGCATCTCCACTTGCGAGATGGGGATGTGCTGCGCGGTGTGCTGCCATATACGGCGCGCCAATTTGCCCGGGCGATCGTCATGCCCAACCTTTCGCCGCCCGTGACCACCGCTGCTGAGGCACAAGCCTATCGCGAGCGGATCGTAGATGCGCTGCCCGACGGGCTCGATTTCACGCCGCTAATGACTTGCTACCTTACAGATTCGACCAGTCCGGACGAGATCGAGCGCGGCTATGGCGAAGGCGCATTCGTTGCGGCCAAGCTCTATCCCGCACATGCCACGACCGGGTCTGCCCATGGTGTGACCGACATCGCCCATATTCGCGGCGTGCTCGTCGGCATGGAACGGATCGGGATGCCACTGCTGGTGCATGGCGAAGTCACCGATGACGAGACGGACATCTTCGATCGCGAGGCGGTGTTTATCGAACGCATTCTCGCGCCATTAATTCGCGACATGCCGGGCCTCAGGATCGTGTTCGAGCATATCACCACGGCTGAGGCGGTCAGTTTCGTTGAGCAGGCCGGGCCGCAGGCCGCCGCCACGATCACGCCGCAGCACCTGCATATCAACCGCAACGCTATGCTGGTGGGCGGTATCAGGCCGCATGCCTATTGTTTGCCGGTCGCCAAGCGCGAGAAGCACCGGCTGGCGCTGAGGAAGGCGGCGACCTCGGGATCAGCCAAATATTTCCTCGGCACTGACAGCGCGCCGCACGCGAAGAGCGCCAAGGAGAACGCGTGCGGTTGTGCCGGCATTTTCAATGCCCCTTTTGCCCTGGAAAGCTATCTGGCGGTGTTTGACGAGGAGGGCGCGCTGGACTGCTTCGAAGGTTTTGCATCGCTCCATGGTCCGCAATTTTACGGCTTGGAGCCGAACCAGGACACGATTACCTTTGCGCGGGCGCAAGTGCAGGTGCCCGAGCAGCTCGAAGCAGCGGGAGCACCGATCGTTCCGTTCCATGCTGGCGAAACCCTTGGCTGGAAGCAGGTCGACTAGGCGGGTTTCCGGCGAGAAAACAGGTCCCAGCTAAACAGAGCGATTGCCGCCCAGATGCAGAGGAAGCAGCCCAGCTGCGCCGGTTTCAGCTGTTCGTTGAAAATTGCCAGCCCGAAAATGAAGTTCAGCGTTGGGGCAAGGAACTGGACGAAGCCGAGCAGCGAATAATCCATACGGCGCGCAGCGGTTGCAAACAAAAGTAGTGGAGTAGCGGTGACTATGCCGGCAAGCAGGATGGCGATGTCGGTCTGGGTGTCGATCCCCAGGCTCATGCCTTGAGGGCTCATTGCATGATAGGCGACCACACCGACCGCCGGGATCAGCCAGATGATCGTCTCGATTGTCAGGCCCGGTAGCGATTCGACCGGGGCCAGCTTGCGCACCAGGCCATAGCTGGAAAAGCTCACCGCCAGCGTCAGGCTGATCCACAGCGTGTCGAGTGCGCCCAGGGCGAGGATCGCGACTCCAACCCCGGCAAGGCCAACCGCGAGCCATTGCAGGCGGGACAGCCGCTCCTTGAGAAACAGCGTGCCGAACAGGATGTTGACCATCGGGTTGATGTAATAGCCCAGACTTGCTGCCAGCACGTGCCCATCCTGTACCGCGAAGATGAAGACCAGCCAGTTGATGCCGATCAGCAGGGCGCTGACGACCAGATAGCCAAGGATACGCGGGTTCGTCAGGGCGAGGCCGAGTTGGCGAGTCTGGCCAAGCGCGACCACGATAGCCAGGCAGATCGGCAGGGTGCAGATCGCGCGCCAGCTCACCAGCTCGAGCGGCGGAACATCGATCACGAAAAGTAGATAAAGTGGAAACAGTCCCCAGACGAGATAGGCGCCGAGAGCATATGGCAGGCCGCCGGCTGCTGATGTGGTGTTGGTCATGGCATGGTTGTGCTTCGGGGCTGTGCTTCGGGGCTGTGCTTCGGCACAGGGCCTTATTCGTCGTCTTGAGACGGTGCAAGCAACGGCTCATCGGCGAATAGAGCACGGTTGGTCGCGATGCTCTCATAACTTTCCGAGCGTTGCCGACTGTTCATGTCCAATGCCCTAAAGATGAACGTGAAGGCCGGATCAGGTTTGCTCCGGTCCGCCCAGTTCGGCGGCGAAGTTATACGAAAACCCACGCGGACGGCGACGTGTGGGCTCCAATGCGGCCTAGCCGCATTGTTGGGGGCGTCTGCGGATTGATCCGTCAGGCGTCCCCTTTGCATTTGACCGGTTAAATATCCTGCACCCCGGGTTTCCCAAATTGACACGCTCCGATCATTGCCCCGGATTAACCAGGTTTTTCAAGATTCCGTTAAGGATTTCAGCCGATGGCTAACGGCATGTTAAGTTTTCCAGTGCCCGCAGCTCACTCGCAGGCCAGCTTCAACAAGGAACCGACGATATGAAGCTTCCAGTCCGTAACGCCCCAATTCGCTATGCATTAGCCGGTCTTGCCGGTCTGGCGCTTCTTTCAGGATGCGGTTCAGAAGGGAAAGACGCTGAAGGCGAAGGCGATCCGGCGATGACCGGAGCTCTGGAAGACCAGATCATGGTCGATCCTGATCTTGCTGGCCAGAATGGCGGGGCCGCTTAGGCTGGTGGCAACAAGGTGGAACTGCCACCCGAGCAGCGCAGCCCCAAGGCGATTTCCGATGCCAAGAAAGAGGCGGCCCGAATGGTCGGCGGCACGGTGCAGACTGCGCCTGAACCTGCACAGGGCGATGTCGCTTCGATGACTGCCAGCGCGGCGACTGCCGCCCAAGTTGCCGAATCGACCCGATCCGCGCAGACTGATTGTGCGACGCGGGCGCAATATTCGATGAGCTGGGCGGCCAAGCTGCCCGATGCTCTGGCGGTCTATCCGCGTGGCGCAGTCCAGGAAGCAGCGGGAATCGATGCCGACGGATGCAGCCTCAAGGTTGTAAGCTTTCTCTCGCCGGTCGCACCGCGAGACATCATCAACTTCTATTTCACGCGCGTTCGCGCCGCAGGGTTTGATGCTCAGCATCGCCTTGACGGAAGCGACCTCGTGCTCGGCGGCAGCAAGGCAAGCTCAAGCTATATCGTCTATGCGCGCAAGGCTGACAACGGCCTGACCGAAGTCGATCTGATGGCGACTGGCAAATAGAAGGATTGGCGCCGATTGACGCGGTTCAGCGAAGCTAAATCGGGCGCGGCTTGTTTCCCACGTCGAGTGGGACCAGACACCAGTCTCAACTCAGGCCGACGCCGATCACCGCGCGCGGTTGATCCATTTCGCCTGACGTGACCGGATAGGCGCAATAGTCGGCGGAGTAATATCCGTAGGGGCGGTGATTGCCTGACAGCCCGATGTCGCCCACTGGTGCGGCATGGGACGGGCCGATGGTTGGCCGGTTCCAATTTACGATCCCGGCGCGAATATTGGCCCAGAAACGGTTGTATTCCTGCGGTGTCCCGCCGATCAGCGATGCGGCAAGGCCGAAACGGGTGTTGTTGGCCTCGGCAATAGCTTCATCGAAATCGTCGACTTTGATGACCTGCAGGATCGGCCCGAAAAGTTCGACATCGGGGCGGTCCTTGATCCCCGTGGTATCGATGATCGATGGCGAAAGAAATGGCAGATCCTCGTCCTGGCGTACGAGGTGCTTGATCGCCTTGCCGCCGTGGCTGAGCAGGTAAACGAAGCTTTCGGTCAGTCCGTCCGCCGCGAAATTATCAATCACCGGGCCCATGAAGGGGGCTGGCTCATCGTACGGCCCACCGACAATGATCCGATCGGCGATCTGTTTTACTTCGCCAACGACGTCATCATACATCGATGCCTTGACGATCAGGCGCCTCGCTGCGGTGCAGCGTTGACCCGCTGAGGTGAAGGCCGATTGCACGATCAGCGTGGCCGCATCGTTGACCTTTGGCGTATCCCAGACAACCATCGGGTTGTTTCCGCCCATTTCCAGTGCGGCGATCTTGTCGGGCCGGGTTGCAAGCTTGCGGTTGATGGCGATGCCAGTGTTGGCCGATCCAGTGAACAGGACGCCATCGACGCCCTCATGAGCGACCAGGGCCTGACCGGTTTCGGGTCCTCCAACAACCATCTGGACCACGGCCGCCGAAACGCCGGCGTGATTGAAGCAGCGCATCAGTAGCTCGCCGGTGGCAGGTGCTTTTTCGCTGGGCTTGAAGACAACCGCATTGCCGGCAATCAGCGCTGGGATGATATGCGCATTCGGTAGATGGGCGGGCATGTTGCTCGGCCCGAGCACTGCCATCACCCCATGGGGCTTGTGCCTGACTGCCATCTTGCCCGACATGGCGTTGTCGAGCTTGCGCTGGGCTGTCCGCTCGGCAAAGGCTCGGATCGAGAATTCGACCTTGGCGATGACATTTTCGACCTCGGCATTGGCTTCCCACATCGGCTTGCCGGTCTCGCGCGCGATCGTGGAGGCAAGTTTTTCGGCTTCCTTGCGCACTTCGTTGGCGAAGCGACGGACGAGTTCCATGCGGTTAGCAAGAGATTGGGCAGCCCAGGCTGGCCAGGCGCGGCGGGCGCGCTTGACGATGTCGTCGACATCGCTGACCTTGTCGCGCCACAATTCCTCACCGGTCGCCGGCTCATAGGAAATGAGCTCCTCGGCTTTCGCCGTGCTGTCCGGCCCCGGGTCAAGTGCAGCGACGGATGCGCGTTTGCTCACCGCATTCATAACGGTCGATTTCCAATAGTTGGGCAGGTGTCCTTGACTGGACGAGACTGCCACGAATTTCCCTACTGGCTAGGTAGTCCCATATGGTGAACGAAACCTTTACGCCGGGTTGCCCAAGGCCTTCCCAAGCAGCCTGATCCGCTCAATTTGCAGGGTGAGGGGATCCCAGTCGTCATTCTGGTCGATGGCGTCCCAGATGCGTTCGACCTCGTCGATCACCAGGCTGGGTGCGGCAGCTTCGCGCCACAGTGGATCATCATCGCCCTCAACACCTTGATATCGGGCCAGGAATTCACCAAATTCGCCTGCCGGCGCCTCCTGGCCCCCGCGATGGCGAAAAAAGAATGTTTCCGGACCGATTTCGGCCTCGCGCATGTATGTCTCGGCAGCGGCGATCAGGGCGACATCATCCTCGGGTCCGAGCGATTTGACGCCCAGCCGCCAGGTGAAACGGCGAGTCATCGCTTGCTGATAGAGCTCACCGAACCGCTCCAGCGCGGCGATCAGCGGATCGCTGTCCACCAGAACTCGCAGCGCGATCGCCAATTGCGCACAATTCCAATGGATCGCTTCGGGCTGGCGGCCGAAGCTGTAAAGGCCGGAATGATCGAAATAGGCTGCGGTGAAGCCGGGATCCCATTTCGGCAGCCAGCGCCAGGGGCCATAGTCAAAGCTCTCGCCAGAAATGTTCATATTGTCGGTGTTGAGCACGCCATGGACAAAGCCTGCGACCATGTAGGAGGCAGCCAGGTCGGCCATCCGTTCAACCACCTGGTGCATCAGGACAACCCCAGGTTCGTCGCGGCCCGGAGCATCTTCTGGCGGCGCATTGCCAGGATAGTTTTCCAGGCAATATTCGACCAGCTGCGCCATCTGGTCGGTTTCGCGCAAGGCTGCGAGGCGCTGGAATGAACCGATGCGGATATGGCCATGCGAAAGGCGCACCATCACTGCCGAACGGGTCGGTGAAGGTTCGTCGCCCCGATAGAGCGATTCGCCGGTCTCGATCAACGAGAAGGTCTTGCTGGTATAGACTCCCAGCGCTTCGAGCATTTCGGTCGCGAGAATCTCGCGGACTCCGCCCTTGAGCGTGAGACGCCCGTCGCCTTCGCGGCTGTAAGGCGTCTGTCCCGAGCCCTTGGTGCCAAGATCGAGCAGGCGGGTTTCCGAATCGCGCAGCTGCGCGAACAGGAAACCGCGTCCGTCGCCAATATCAGGATTGTAATTTCGAAACTGATGGCCGTGATAGCGCAGCGCCAGTGGCTCCGGCAGATTGCCGGGCAATGGTTCGAACCGCCCGAAATGGGCGATCCATTGCTCGTCGCTCAATTCGGCAAGCCCGATTGCGGCAGCCCAGCGGTCATTGCGAAAGCGCAAGTCATGGCTGGGAAACTCCGCCGGGCTGACCGAATCGCCAAGCCATTCGGCCAGCTGGGTAATCGGTGTGTCGGCGCGATAGTCTGTCGCTTGCGGTTCTGCTGTCATCACGCGATAGTGGGCGAGTGGTGCCCGCCGATCAAGGCAGCGCGGTGCAGTTATCGAGTAACAGGGTCGGCGGATGCCAGAGTTGGCGGGTGACAGGGTTTCAAGCATGGCAGAATATGAAGATCGCTACTGGACGAGCCGCGATGGGCTCAGGCTGCATTGCCGGGACTATCCCGGGGGAGGGGACCGTCCGCCGCTGATCTGCCTGCCCGGCCTCACACGCAATGCCCGCGATTTCGAGGAGCTTGCTTCGCGGCTGGCGGGGCAATTCCGAGTGCTCTGCGTGGAATTGCGCGGACGCGGTGAGAGCGAATATGCAAAGGAAGCAAGTACCTACAGCCCAGTCCAATATGTCGATGACGTCACCGCGCTGCTTGAGGATACCGGGATTGACCGCTTTATTGCGATCGGAACTTCGCTGGGTGGGCTGATGACGATGCTGATAGCGATGACCACGCCTGAACGGCTGGCCGGTGCGATCATCAATGATGCCGGCCCGGTCCTTGAAGTTGAGGGTCTCGAGCGGATCAAGTCCTATGTCGGGCAGGGTCGCACATTTCCGACCTGGGTCCATGCCGCGCGGGCCATCGAACAATCCCAGGGCGTCGCCTTTCCCGGCTATGCGCTGCCAGACTGGATCGAGATGGCCAAGCGGCTGATGGTAGTATCGGGCAACGGGCGGATCGTGTTCGATTACGACATGAAGATTGCCGAGCCCTTCGCGGACTTCGATCCCGAAGCCCAGGCCGATCTTTGGCCGGGTGTTGCGGGCCTGTCGGGCAAGCCAGTACTGGTAGTCCGGGGCGAAATATCCGACATATTGTCTGAGCAGACGACGAAAGAGATGCAGGCGCGCGATCCAGAGATCGAGGTGGTGACCGTTGCCGACACCGGACACGCGCCAACTCTGAGCGAGCCCGAAGCGGCCGAGGCGATCGATCGCTTCCTCGCGAAATTTGGCTGACGCGGCGAGTTTGTCCTTGCACGTCCTTCACCTCCATTCGAGCTTCCAGACGGGCGGCAAGGAATTGCGCGCGGCCAGGTTGATCAACGTTTTTGGTGCGAAGCTCCGGCACAGCATCGTCTCGGCCATGCCCGATGCGCTGGGCGCAGCGAGTGCTATCGATACCGGGATCGAGGTTGATTATCCTTCGAACTTTCCATTGCTTGCCGGCAAACCCTGGCCCGGGCGGCTGTGGCGGTTGGCACAGGCGATGAAGCCATTCGATCTCGTGCTGAGCTATAATTGGGGGGCAATGGACGCGGTGCTGAGCCATTCGGTATTCCGCGACTATCTTTCACTCCCACCGCTGGTCCATCACGAGGATGGCTTCAACGAGGATGAAGCGAACGGGCTGAAGCGAAGTCGCAACTGGTATCGCCAGGTAGCATTGGCGCGCAGCGCGGCATTGGTTGTTCCGTCACGCCGGCTCGAGGGCATCGCTCTCGAAGCCTGGAAACAGCCGCGCGGCAAGGTGAAGCTGATCACCAATGGCATCGCGACTTCGACTTACCGCCGCAAACTGCAAGCCAATGCGCTGCCGCGGATCGTCAAGCGCAAGGGCGAGCTGTGGTTGGGAACGCTTGCCGGCCTGCGCCAGGTCAAGGATTTGCCGCGATTGGTGCGCGCCTTTTCTCGCCTTCCCGAGCCCTGGCAGCTGGTAATACTCGGCGAAGGGCCTGAGCGTGAGGCGATCCGCGCAGAGGCCATGCGGTTGGAGCTATCCCACCGGGTCCACCTGCCCGGCTTTGTTAGCGATCCGGCCAAGGCGGTCGGCCTGTTCGATCTTTTCGCACTGTCATCCCAGAGCGAACAATTTCCGATCTCGGTGGTCGAGGCGATGGCGGCGGGACTGGCCGTAGCCTCGCCCGATGTCGGTGACGTTGCCGGGATCGTTTCGCCGGAGAACCGTCCATTCGTCACCTCTGCTGGCGATGAGGATGCTTTGGCGAACGCGATTGAGGCGCTGGCGGGTGACGCTGCTCTGCGCAAGACGGTTGGCAAGGCCAATCGCGCCCTCGCTACGGCGAAATATGACGAGAAATCCATGATCGCGGCCTATCGCGCGGTCTATGGCGAGGCGCTGGGTCTGCCTGAATTTCCATAGCGCCATGAGGCGTTCAGCCTCGCTTCAAGTCTGAGCGGCGATGGATCATTGCCGTTGAAATCCCTCGCGCATCCGCCTAACAGCCCCGAGACCCTTTCCAGAGCTGCCGAAAGCGAAAATATTGGCCTTGTCCCCGCAGGACCCGGACTCGAAGTCCGACAAGAAAAAGAAGCGCGAGGACGCTGAGCAGGACGTGCTCATGCGTGAGGTCGACGATGCCTTGCGCCAGGACCAATTGCAGGGCTTCTTCAAGCGCTTTGGGGTGCCACTGGCGCTGCTGCTCGTGCTCGGATTGTCCTCCTTCGCCGGTTATCTGTGGTGGGAAGACAGCAAGCAGGGAGTGGCAGAAAAGCGGGCGGAAGATTTTGTCATCGCGCTCGACCAGCTCGAGGCCAAAAAGCTTGATGAGGCTGACGGGAAGCTCAATCCGCTTGCCAATGAAGAAGGCGTTGCCAGCGCTGTTGCCGCCAAGCTCTTGCGAGCAGGGATTGCGCTTGAGCAGAAGCGCAGCAAGGATGCCGCCAAGCTTTACGCAGAGGTTGCTGGCGATGCGAAAGCACCGCAGCCCTATCGCGACCTGGCGACGGTCCGCGAAGTGGCGACCAATTTCGATTCAATGAAGCCGCAGGACGTGATTGACCGGCTCAAGCCCTTGGCAGTTCCCGGAAATCCGTGGTTTGGTGTCGCTGGCGAAATGGTCGGGATTGCTTATCTCAAGCAGGAAAAGAAGGATCTTGCCGGTCCGATTTTTGCCAAAATCGCCAAGGATGAAGACATGCCGGAAACGCTGCGTGAGCGCACAAGGCAGTTGGCCGGATCACTGGGGGTCGATGCGCTTGACGACGTGATTGAGGACGAGACCGAGAGTGCCGACGACAAGTCGGATGAGGACGGCGATGAGCCGGCCGAGTGACAGAAATCGATTTTGAGGATTTGCCAATGAATTGTCTCGGCCAGACCAGCCGCAAATTTGCTGTCACCTTTCCGCTGCTGATGGCGATGGCAATGGGACTTTCGGCCTGCGGGATGGTTGGCGGCAAGGGCAAGCCCGATACTCCGACCGTCGGTGAACGCATTCCTATCCTTTCGCGCATCGAATCCGGAGCCAAGATCGATTCGGGTATCGAAGGGGTCTCGGTGATCCTTCCGCCGGCGAGCGCCAATCCGGACTGGCCGCAAGCAGGTGGGACGGCCAGCAAGAGCTACGGCCATCTGGGTCTCTCGGATAGCCCGTCGCGAATCTGGACTGCCTCGGTCGCCGGTTCGGGCAAGCAGCAAAGGCTGGCGGCAGCGCCGGTCATCGGCGACGGCAAGCTGTTCGTTATGGACACCAAGGGGATGGTCAACGCATTCAATGCGGATAGCGGTGCGCGGCTGTGGTCCCAAAGCTTCAAGGTCTCGGGCGATGGCGCGTCTTCCGTATTCGGCGGAGGCGTCAGCTACGACAATGGCCGCGTCTACGTCACGACCGGCATCGGCGTGGTGGCTGCGCTGGATGCCGCCAATGGCAGCGAGTTCTGGAACGTCAAGCCTGCAGGCCCGCTGCGCGGCTCTCCGACGATCGCATTCAACGCGGTCTATGTGATGACGCAGGACAATCAGATCCATGCGATCAACGCCGCAGACGGCAAGTCGCTGTGGTCGAAATCGGGGTCTGTCCAGCAGTCAGGCGTGTTCGGCGTCGCGGCCCCTGCGGCCGGCCAGGGCACGGTGATCTCAGGATACAGCTCGGGCGAATTGGTTGCCTACCGCTATGAGAATGGCCGTGAGCTGTGGTCCGATGCGCTTGCGCGCACGTCGATCTCGACCGAGGTGGGTAGCCTGACCGACGTTGACGCCGATCCGATCATTGATCGCGGCCGGGTCTATGCCCTGGGCCAGGGTGGGCGCATGGCCGCCTATCAGCTGGTGACCGGCCAGCGTATCTGGGAACTCAATCTGGCAGGAATCTCAACACCGGCAGTGGCCGGCGATTGGGTGTTCACCCTGACTGACGATGCCAGGTTGCTGGCGATCCAGAGCGGCACCGGCAAGGTGCGCTGGATGAAGCAGCTGAAGCGTTATCGCAAGGAAACAAAGAAAAAGAAGAAAGGGCCGATCTTCTGGGTCGGGCCGGTGCTTGCTGGCAACAGGCTGTGGGTCGCCAATTCCCGAGGACGTCTCGCCTATGTAAATCCGGTGGACGGCACGATGAGCGAGTTTACAAAACTCGGCAGCGCGGTTTCGCTTGCGCCAGTGGTGGCCAATCAGACGCTTTACGTCCTTGATGATGGCGGCAAGATCAGCGCCTATCGCTGAGGCAAGCCGGTCACGAATGTGACCTGCGCGTTTAATTAGGAAATCTGCCGGATCGCACTTCCTTGATTCTACCAGTTGTTTCGCTGGCTTTAACCATTTGACGCTAACGCTGCGGGCATGAGCTGCGCTGCGCCTGTTGCCGATCAAAGGCCTGTAAGCGATGTCTCGTCCGGCGTTGGCCTGGCGGGGCTGTTCGGCCTGTTCCTATGGATCGCGATCTGTCGCAACTGGGCGGGGATCGCCGAACTCTTAGCGATCCCCGGTCCACGCGCTCCGCTGGCCGGGCCCTATGCGGCGCTGGCAACAATCGCATTTACCTCCGCGCCGATGATTGCCTGGTCACTACTGGTCGACAAAGTACATTTGCGGCGCTCCACCGGATTAGATTGGACGAGGCAACGCTCCCTAGCCGCGACATTCGATATCTCGGTTATCAAGATCGCCGGTCTTTGGGCGACATTTGCCATCATCGGCTGCCTCTATGGCCTCGCCCGCTGGTATTGGAGCGGCCAATATCTTTTCGCGATGGAAGTGTTGGCGGTGGCGGCGGTTCCGCTGTTCGTGCTTACCGTGCCTTACGTGCTGTGGCTGGATCGCTACCTGACCGAGCCGCGCGACGGCGCATGGCATTTCGGTGCGATGCTGATCGGTCGCGAACCCTATGACATCGAAGAGGTGAAGGCCCATTTCCGATCCTGGGCGGTCAAGGGCTTCTTCTGCGCCTTCATGATCTCGATCCTGCCGGGTGGTTTTGCCTATATCGTCAATCTCGATATTTCGGCGCTTGCGATGCAGCCGGCTGTGATCGCGACTGCCATGATCGAACTGCTGTTTCTGATCGATGTGCATATGGCGATGGTCGGCTATCTGCTGACGATCAAGCCGCTCGATGCGCATATCCGTAGCGCCAATCCCTATCTTGCCGGCTGGCTGGCAGCGCTGCTGTGCTATCCGCCTTTCATCCTGATGGGCGACGGCGGTCCGCTCAATTATCACCTGCATACTTCCGACTGGGGATTCTGGCTGCAGGACCATCCCGTTTTGCTGTGGGTGTGGGCCGGCTGGCTGGTGTTCCTCACCGCGATCTATGCTTGGGCGACGGTGATCTTCGGTATCCGCTTTTCCAACCTGACCTATCGCGGGATCATCACCAACGGGCCCTACCGCTTCACCCGCCACCCCGCTTACCTGTCCAAGAACCTGTTCTGGTGGTTCGGCACCATGCCATTCCTCGTCACTAGTGACTCGCTGGCCGATGCTGTGCGCAACACCGCGCTGCTCGCCCTGGTGAGCGCGGTCTACTACTGGCGCGCGAAGACCGAGGAGAGGCACTTGGGCGACGATGATCCGAAATACCGGAAATATTCCTCGTGGATGAGCCGGAATGCCGCGATTACGCGTGGCCTGTCGCGTCTGGCCTATGTCTTGCGCCCGCAGCGACCGCAACTGCAAGCGGCAGAGTGACTACAGATCGGTACTGTGCTTGACGGCGTGCATCGTGATGGCTCGTTCCGACATGCCCAGCGCCTCTCGCTCTTCCTGCCAGCTTTTCATGTGCGGCGTTTCAAAATGAGCGGCAAGCACGTCGCCGTTCACCCAGGCTTCGCTGACGCGGAACAGGCCCGGATCGAGAATGTCCTCGGCGTAGGAATAGGCAAGACAACCGAGTTCTTCGCGGCTGGCCGCAAGTACGCGCTCCATGGCAGGCTGTGCCGTGGCAAGGCTTTCGACAGGCAGGCGGAATGAACCGATAACCAGAATCACGTTTAGAAACTCTCTTCGTAAACTCGCTCGATATCGCCGTTCCACTCCCCATGGAACTTGTCGAGCAGGTGTTGAGCCGGAACCTTGCCTGAACGGACGATCTCGTCGAGCGGTTCGAGATAGCCGCTTTCATTATCGCCGCTCGAATTGAGGCGCCCGCGCGCGCTTAGCCCGGCGCGGGAAATGTCGAGCACCTCGCCAGCAATATCGCGCAGCGTCCCGCCTCCCGGAAGCGGAGCATCAAGCGCCAGTTTCGGCACTGCGTTGCGCAGCGCCTCGCGTTCGTCCATCGACCAGCCCTTGACGAGATCCCAGGCCGCGTCGAGTGCCGTCTGGTCGTAGAGCAGGCCGACCCAGAATGCCGGAAGCGCGCAGATCCGGTTCCACGGCCCGCCGTCCGCACCGCGCATCTCGAGAAAGCTTTTCAAGCGTACTTCGGGAAAGGCGGTGGAGAGATGGTCGGTCCAGTCGCTCATTCTTGGCAATTCGCCGGGAAGCGCTGGCAATTCGCCTTTCAGAAAGCTGCGGAAACTCTGGCCTGCCGCATCAATGTACTGGCCGTCGCGGAAGGCGAAATACATCGGCACGTCTAGCATGTAATCGACGTAACGCTGATAGCCAAACCCGTCCTCGAAGACGAACGGCAGCATGCCGGTGCGGTGGGGATCGGTGTCCGACCAGATATGGCTGCGATAGGAAAGATAGCCGTTGGGCTTGCCTTCGGTGAATGGGGAATTGGCGAATAGGGCCGTTGCCAGAGGCTGCAGCGCGAGGCTGGTGCGAAACTTGTGGGCCATGTCCGCCTCGCTCGAATAGTCGAGATTGACCTGGATGGTGCAGGTCCGCAGCATCATGTCGAGGCCGAGGTTGCCCACCCTCGGCATGTGTCGCAGCATGATTCCGTAACGCCCCTTGGGCATCACCGGCAGCTCTTCGCGAGTCTTGTCGGGCCACATGCCGAGCCCGATAAAGCCCTTGCCAGTACGCTCGCCGATCGCCTTGACCTGCTCGAGGTGGCGGCCAGTTTCGGCACAGGTCTGATGCAGGTTTTCCAGCGGCGCGCCGGACAGTTCGAGCTGGCCGGCTGGCTCCAGGCTGACATTGCCGTCCGCGCCTTTCATGGCGATGACTTTCCCGCCCTCCTCAATCGGTTCCCAGCCGAATTCGGTGAGCGCCATCAGCAAGTCGTGAATACCGCCAGCTTCTTCATAGGAAGGCGCGTGGTGATCGCCGGTGCAATAGACCAGCTTTTCGTGCTCGGTGCCGATGCACCAGCTTTCGCGCGGCTTTTCGCCCGCAGCCATGGGCTGCGCAAGCTGGTCGATATGTTCGATGAACGGATCGTCGATTTCGGAAGTTTGCCGCGTGCTCATGGCCAGCGCGTTAAGACAGCAATTCGGCCAACGCCAGTCATTTATGCCAGTCGCCCGCCAGCGCCATCCAAAGCGAAGTAGCAGCGATCGCGGCGGTCTCGCCGCGCAGGATACGGGGACCAAGCGAGATGGCCCGAGACTGTGGCAAGGCGCGGACCGCATCGCGCTCGGCGTCGTCGAACCCGCCTTCCGGGCCGATCAGCAATGCGGCGGGGCCGGAATGCGCGGCAAAGGCGCTGGCGGCAGGCTCACCGCCGGTCTCATCGGCGAAGAACAGCGTGCGCGGCTGCGGCCAGTCCCTGAGCATGGCTTCGAGTTTTACCGGTTCGGCAAGCTCGGGAAGGGCTGTGCGGGCGCATTGCTCAGCTGCCTCGACAAGGATCGTGCGGGCGCGTTCGCGATTAAGCTTGTTCGCGACGCAGCGCCGGGTCAGCAGCGGCTGGATGCGGCGGACACCAAGTTCGCTGGCCTTTTCCAGCACAAGGTCGAACCGATCCTTCTTGAGAAGGGCTGGACAAAGCCAGAAATCCGGGACCTGCTCGCGGGTGCGCAGCCTGCGGACGCCGCGGAGGACGACGTCGCGCTTGCCACTGGCGATGATTTTTGCGGCCCACTCGCCGGTGGCATCGTCGCACAGGATCACGCTGTCGCCTTCGCTCAGGCGCATCACCCGCAGCAGGTAATGCGCCTGGCTCCCGTCAAGCCCCAGCTCGGCGCCCTCGACCAGCGGTTCTGGCACGAACAGGCGCGGAGTGCTTTTCGGAGGCCAGGCGGGGGTGGCAGGCATGGCGAAGTCATAGAGGATGCGCTGGCTTGGGCAATATGTCTGTTGCGGCGAGCGGGTTCGAAGGTCGCTATTGGGTGGAAAGCTGACATTATGATGTGTAGCTTAAGCAGCATGCAAAAAGCTTTCGCATTCGCACTATGTGGGTTCTGCTTAGTGGCTACGGAAGCTGCCGCGACAGAGTTGGAGGGACCGGCCAGATTTTGCGGCTATTCTCCAATTATTGATTTGCAACCCGGTGAGACAATTACGACCCTTGAAGGCGGCATCCACGGCGGTAGCTTCCGATGGGAAGGCGCTTTTGGTTCACTGGTGGTCCGTGGGATCGGTTGGGCTAGTCGCCCCGAAGGCCGACTCGTAGCTAAACCAACAGAAGGGAGTCCCGGACGTTTTGCTCATCGAAGAGTAAATGGAAAATATTCCATAGCAATATGGAACGGCCGGCAAGGTGCCGCCTATTTCGAATCCGCTACTCGTATCACCGATGGCCAAAGAGCAGCAATTGAACGAGCGAACTTATTTCAAGAGGGAGAGGAGCCGCTGGATTGTGACCTGCGCACCGTGTTCGTTTGGACCACACAGGAGTAGCTGCTGGCGTAGGCAAATGTCCGCAAGGGGTCGTATCCAGTCAGGCCGGTTCCGGTTGAGGAATGCGGATTCCGGTCATGGCCGGTTTGAGGAAGCCACCTGGGCTGACGCTACGTCGCGAAGTGGGTGGGGATCTGCCGCTAGAACGAGGATCGCCAGCCTGACACATCGATTGATGAAAGCTCTCTCATCACCATGGATGTTCATTACCCTCCCAAGTCCAAAAGCGACCGCTGTCCTCAATCGATAACCGATCAATGACAGAGAGCAGCCCCCTAGCGCTCTCTTCCACCGAGATGTCCGCTTGTCGGCCGCCCATTTCCGTTCGTACCCAGCCAGGATGAATAGGGCAGACAATGATCCCGCGATCTTTCAGTTCGACCGCCATTACCTGCATCACTTTGTTGGCGGCTGCTTTCGAGCTTCGATAGGCATGTTGGCCCACGCTATTTCGGTGAAGTGATCCCATTTGGCTCGTTAGTGTAATGACCTTGGGGGCGGGCGATAAGACGAGACTAGACATCAGCGCGGTTGTGACCCGAAATGGCCCGAGTGTGTTGACATCGAATGCATCAAGCCATGCATCGAAATCCATGTCATCCAACGATTGGTGATCGCCGCCCAAGACGCCTGCGGAGTTGATCAGCACGTCTATAGATCGCTTGTCCATCTGTTCAGCAAAACGCCGGACTGAAACAGGCTCGGTCACATCAAGTTGGGCAATCTCAAGGCCCGCGCTTGCGTTCAGGTCGCGCAACCTCTTCGCGGCGGATAGTTTGCGTGCCGTCGCAATGACGGTATCGCCGCGCTCACGATAGGCACGGGCCAATTGTAGCCCGATCCCACGCGCTGCACCTGTAAGAACAATGGTCTTGGTCAACGGCCTACCTTCCCGCAGGAGGGGTCTAGCTACTCGATTTCATGTCCGCAATGTCGTCGATTCCTGACATATAATTACATTACGCACATGCGATCATTCGGGAGTTCCGTTATCGCGGGGCTTACCTGCTCTGTCCTACATGCTGCTCGTGTGCCAAGGCATGCGGCATGACTCGTTCCGCAATCTTGAGAAAAAAGCCCCACCGGCGCAGGACGCAAGGTGACAGAATTGCTGCAAGGTGACACTCTTGGTGCAAGGTGACACTTTCCCCCCTGGACAGTGTAAACCTGTCAACTTGTTCAGCCCGCAAACGGGCAATCTGAACGGAATCGTCCCCCGTCATGGCTGACTCGATCGTCCCGGATACCCAGCATCGCGGCCTTGTCGCCGTGCTGCCGGCATCGATCCGCAACTATGCATTGCTCGCGCGCTTCGACCGGCCAATCGGCTGGTGGTTGCTGTTCTGGCCCTGTGCCTGGGGGCTTTTGCTCGCAGGAGGTCAGGGGCGCTGGGATTTGCTGCTTTGGCTGTTGCTCGGCAGCATCGCCATGCGCGGGGCGGGCTGCGTTTATAACGATATTGTCGATGCCGATCTTGATCGCCAGGTCGCGCGCACCGCCTCTCGGCCGGTTGCCAGCGGCGCAGTCAGCAAGAAAGCGGCGTGGACCTGGCTGATCTGCCTGTGCCTACTTGGTCTGATCGTGCTGCTGCAATTGCGGTGGCAGGCCCAGCTGGTCGCGCTTGGCAGCGTGGCGCTGGTCGCCGCCTATCCGTTCATGAAGCGCATCACCTGGTGGCCGCAGGCCTGGCTGGGCCTCGTCTTCAGTTGGGGCGCGCTGGTTGGCTGGGTGGAACTGCGCAGTGATTTCCTTCCGGCACTGGCCGCGCTTTACGCTGGCACTCTCTGTTGGGTCGTCGGCTACGACACGATCTACGCGTTGCAGGACAGGGAGGATGATGCGCTGGTCGGCATCCGCTCAAGCGCCCTGCGGCTTGGAGGCAAGGTGCGCGCCGGCGTCACCGGCTTTTATGGCGCCGCCATTGCTTCATGGGGAGTGGCGTTCTGGCTGTTGCGGGCGGACTGGCTTGCGCTGGCTTCGCTCATTCCGATCGCGGTGCATCTGGTCTGGCAGGTAATTAGCCTCGAGACTGACGATGGCGCCAATGCGCTCGCCCGGTTCCGGTCCAACCGATTCGCAGGCCTGTTGATGGCGCTGGCCTGCTGGGTGGTGGGCAATGCGGGGAACAGCTGATGTGTAATCTCTACCGCATGACTCGCGGAGTGGACGAGATCGCGCATTTGTTCGACGCCCAGCCCGATCATGGTGCCAATTTGGCCGACCAGATATATCCCGGCTATCCGGGGCTGGTGATCGCCGAGGGCAAGGCGCAAGCGATGAATTGGGGCTTCCCGCTGGTGCTTAGGGGCAAGCAGGGACAGAATCTCAAGCCAAAGCCGGTTACCAACGCGCGCGAGGACAAGCTGACCTCACCCTTCTGGCGCGAGAGCTTTCAGGTTCGTCGCTGCCTGGTGCCGGTTAGCGCCTGGGCCGAGCCCGAAGGCAAGAAGGGCGCGATGACCCGCACATGGTACACATTGCCGGGTAGTGAACCCTTCGCCGTCGCCGGTCTGTGGCGGCCGACCGAGCAATGGGGCGATAGCTATACGCTGGTCATGGTTGATGGACATGCACAGATGGCTGACGTGCATGATCGCATGCCGTTGATCTTGGCACGAGAACATTGGGAAACGTGGACCAGCGGCGCGCTAGCGGCCGCATTGGAACTATGCCGCACATGGCAAGGCGATCTTGATGTTGACCGGACCCCGGAGCGTTGGGCAGGCGGCACCACAATCTCGACGCAGGACAGGCTCATCTGATCGCCAAACGCCGTTAAGAATAACCTGTGGATGATTTGTTCATAAGCTGCGATGAAGATCACATAAAAGCTGATTCTCAATTCGGCTTTAGATTCGTGAAAACGCGTGGCGGGGTTGCTATGAACGATGGTGAACTGGTTCCGATTGGAGTGCTGGCAAAGCGGACGGGGCTCGCCGTGTCGGCGATCCGGTTCTACGAAGACAAGGGCCTGATTAACTCCGAACGAACATCCGGCAACCAGCGGCGCTTCCGAAGATCGGACATCAGGCGCCTGAGCTTCATCCTCATAGCCGGACGACTTGGCCTCAGCCTGCCGGAAATCGAACAGGCGATGGCCCGCTTGCCGCAGGGGCGTACTCCCTCGATCAGCGACTGGCAGCGTATCAATCGATCGCTGCGCGAAGATATTGACCAGCGCATCTCACTGTTGACCAGGGCCCGCAGCAAGCTCGATGAGTGCATCGGCTGCGGTTGCATGAGCCTGGATCGCTGCCAGCGGACCAATCGCGGCGACCGCGCCGGCGCAGCTGGACCAGGGCCGCGCTACGTTCTGGATAGTTGAGAGCTACTCCGCAGCCAGCAGTTCTTCAGCGCCGCCAAGGTCGACGCTGACCAGGCGAGAGACGCCTTTTTCGATCATTGTCACGCCGAACAAGCGGTGCATGCGGCTCATCGTCACGGCGTTGTGAGTGACGATCAGGTATCGTGTGTTGGTTTCGGCGACCATCGCGTCGAGCAGGTCGCAGAAGCGTTCGATATTGGCGTCGTCCAACGGGGCGTCGACTTCGTCGAGCACGCAGATCGGTGCCGGATTGGTCAGGAACAGGGCGAAGATCAGCGCGATCGCTGTCAGCGCCTGTTCGCCGCCCGATAGCAGGGTCAGCGATTGCAGTCGCTTGCCCGGCGGCTGGGCAAAAATCTCGAGGCCAGCCTCAAGCGGATCGTCCGAATCGACCAGCGCAAGATGTGCCTGACCACCGTCGAACAGCCGTGAGAATAATCGGCGGAAATGCGTGTCGACATCCTCGAATGCCTTGCGCAGCCGTTCTCTGCCCTCGCGGTTCAGATTGCCGATCGAACCGCGCAGACGGTGCACCGCCTCGGTCAGCTCGGCCTGTTCGGTGAGATTCGCGCCATGCTCGGCCTCGGCCTGTGCAAGTTCATCGGCGGCAACGAGATTGACCGGGCCAATCCGTTCGCGCTCGGCGACGAGGCCGTCCATGATCGTCGATTCGTCGGGCGCCGAACCGACTTCCTCGACGGTGAAGCCAAGCTTCTCGGGAAGGTGCGGCGGCGGGCATTGGAAACGCTCGCCAGAGATCCGACCCATCTCCTGGCGTCGCTCTGCCTCGTTTTCGGCGCGGGCTGCTGATCCAGCGCGCGCCTCACGTGCGCTGGCGAGGACTTCCTGGGATGCTGCCAATGCCTCGTCGGAGGTGAGAGCTTCCTCACTGGCCTTTGCCATTGCCGCTTCGGCTTCGGCCAGCTCCGCACCGAGCCGTTCACGCACACCGTCGCCTTGCTCAATCTCCTGCATTAGCGATTCGGGCTTGGCAGCTACGACCGCGCGTTCCTGCCCAATCTCCTCGAGCCGCTTTTCGGTTTCCGACAGCCGATTGGCTGCATCGCCAGCGCGGGCCTGCCAGCTGAGGATGTCCGAATGCTGGGATGCGGTTCTCTCTCGGGAGACGGCCAGGGCCTGATCATGCACGGCCAACGCCGAGATAGCCTCTTGAAGCGCTTGCTTGGCGGTATCGTGGCTCGCTTGCGCGGCTTCGAGTGCAGCCCGTCCGGCTGCGGGATCGGGCAATTCGGACCGGCGGACGCGGGCTTCTTCGCTCTCGGATTCTGCCAACTTGCGCTGCTCAGCCAGGTCTTCGGCGACAGCGTCGAGTTCGGCGCGCCGCGCTGCCAGGCGGCTGCGGGTATCTTCGGCCTGATCGAGCGCGCGCAGGGCGAGCCGTTCCTCTTCGCCCGCCTCGGCGACGAGGCGTTCTGCGCCAACCAGCCCAGTCTGCAATTCGCTCAGTTCACTCTGGACCTCGGACTGCGTTGCTTCGGCCCGGGCGACTTGATCGCGACCGTCCGGCAGCAGCGACTCCAGCTCATCAAAGCGATTCTCTGCCTCGAGTCGCGCCGCCTCGGCTGCGCCCTCTCCGCGTGCGACGAAGCCGTCCCACCGCCTGAGCTGCCCGGAGCGCGTTACCAGCCATTCTCCCGGCGAAAGAGCTTTGCCATCATCCTCGGCGGCGAACCGCACCAGGGCGAGACGCGCGGCAAGTTCATCGGGGCACTCGAGGACATGGTCAGCAAGGCTTCCGGCAACCCGCTCAGGCGCACCGGCGCCCGTCCAGAACCGGCCGTCCTGCTTCTTAGGTGCCTTCCCAATGGCGGCCCTGGCATCGCGCCCGAGCACGGCAGCGAGCGCGCGCTCATAGCCGGGCTCGGCCCGTAACTTCTCGATTGCGCTGGGCAAGCCGTGGCTGGCCTTTGCACTCCGCGCGCGGGCCTCGCGGTCCTTGCGCAGAGCAGCATGTTCACGCTCGAGGCCGGTCAATTCTGCGCGTGCTGCTGCCAGAGCGCTCGCAGTTTCGTCACGCGCGGCTTGCAGATCGGTCTTGCGGGATTGTTGGTCTTCCAGCGTCGAGCGGGCCTGGGCCAGAGCCGATACGGCTGCTTCGAGCCGCGCGCGCGCCTCGGCAACCGCGCCATCGGGATCGCTTTGCCGGGTAACCTCTTCGAATTGAGCGCGGTGCCTGGCTGCTTCCAGCTCGAGCCTTTCGATCCGCGCCTGGGCTGTCGCCAGTTCCGCTTCGGCAATGCGCCATTCGGCATCGACGCTGGCTTGGGATGCTGTCGCCTGGGCCAGGCCGAGCTCAGCCGAGCGCGATGTGCGTTCTGAGTTTTCCTGCGCCTCTGCAAGTGTTGGCCGCAAGGTTTCGTCCTTGGCGAGCCGGGCTTCGCCCTCGGCCAGGTCGCGCTGTAGTGAGATAAGCGCGGCGGCGGCATCTCCCGTCAATCGATCAGCATCGCTGCGGTCGGTTTCGAGCTGTTGGCGCTGACGATCAAGGTCGCCGAGGCGTTCCTCTGCCGCTTCAAGCTGGCTGGAAAGTGTCGCCATGCGATGGCCATGGGCTGTGGCGTCGTCACGGCGATCGGCAAGTTCGTCGCGTGTCTCGGCCAGCGCTGCGGCCAAGCTCGCCTGCGCTTCCTGAGCGGATTTTGCCTCGACCTGTGCTTCTGCAACCCTGGCCTGTGCGCCTTCGGCTTCCGCTTTTGCCGCGTCAGCGGCCTGCGCCGCATCGCGCCAGCGCGCATAGACAAGACGCGCCTCGGCAATACGGATCTTGTCGGAGACAGACTTGTAGCGCTCGGCGGCGCGCGCTTGACGCTTGAGTGCGCCAATCTGCTTGTCGAGCCCGGCCACGATATCTTCAAGCCGGGCGAGGTTGGTCTCGGTGGCGCGCAGCTTCTGCTCGGCATCCTTGCGGCGGACGTGCAGCCCGGCGATACCGGCCGCTTCCTCGAGCAATAGCCTCCGCTCATGCGGCTTGGCAGCGATCACCGATGCGATCTTGCCCTGGCTGACCAGCGCAGGTGAATGTGCCCCGGTCGCGGCATCAGCGAAGATCAGCGCAACGTCCTTTGCGCGCACGTCACGGCCGTTAACGCGATAGGCGCTACCAGCGCCGCGCTCGATTCGGCGGACGACGTCCAGTTCCTCGCGTGCTTCGTCTTCCGCCTGCAACACCACCTCTGCGAAGGCGCGCGGCGGGCGCAGCGCGGTTCCGGCAAAGATGACGTCTTCCATGCCGCCGCCACGCATCGATTTGGGCGATCCTTCGCCCATCACCCAGCGGATTGCCTCAAGCAAATTCGATTTGCCGCAGCCATTGGGGCCGACCACGCCGGTCAGCCCAGATTCGATTCGCAACTCGGCTGGCTCGACGAAGCTCTTGAAACCGCTGAGCTTGAGTCGTTTGATTCGCATCGAGTGTCGCTTACCTGTCCATCCGCCGGTTCGCCTCAGCGCGCTCCCAGGGTTTCGAGCTTGGCTTTGACTTCGGACCAGTTCCTGATGTCGAGCGTCGCTTCATTGATGACGAATGCGGGCGTGCCGCCAATATCATATTTCTCGCTCTGCTCGTTGGTTGCATTGACCAGCGCTTCGGCTGCCGCTCCGTCGGCGAGGCAGGCACTGGCCTGGTCTGCCGCGATTCCGCGCGCACCATAGAATTCCGGGAGCCCGGCGAGTTTTGCAATATGCAGATATCGCTTGTCGGGCGGCAGGCCGACCACCTGGTTCCTTTGGTCCTCCGATGAACCATCCCAGGCGTCGATGATCTGATCCTGGCCTTCGAATGACTGTTCGGTCAGTGCGAAGAAGCTTTCGGGCGAGCCGCAACGCACCATCATAGCCATGGTCAGATCGATCGGATTGAGGATGAAATTGCGGAATTCCCAGCTCACCCGACCGCTGGCGACAAATGTGTCGCGCAGTTCGTCGGTGGCCTCTTCGCCGAAAACCTTGCAGTGCGGGCAGGTCAACGAAGCGAATTCGATCAGCTTGATGGGCGCTTCGGGATTGCCCATGCGAAAGCCGCCATCCGGGGTCTTGTCGACCACCTCTACCCAGCTCTTGTTCACCGGTGGCGGAACTTTCTCGATTACTTCGCCAGAGAGCCCAGCCATCTCGTCGTTCTCGCTGCCACAGGCGGCGAGGCCAAGCGCCATTGGCAGCGCAATGATACCGAGTAGCAGTTGGCGAATCGAAAAGCGACGCATCTGTGAATCCTTGTTCGGATGGCAGCCAAAGCTAGGGCATGGAATGAAGGGTTAGAAGGTGAATTGACCCGGATTCGCGGAAATCTCCACAGATTCTCCGGGCAATTGAGCTAGCGCCAGAATAAAAATACGCACTCTCAGAACCGCGCTGCCAATAGCTTGTTCAGATCATTCCACTTGTGCGTGTCAGCAAGCAGCGTGCCGTCTAACGCAAAACTTGGCGTTGCTTCCACGCCCAGTTCGGACGCCTGCGTTCCTTGATTGGTAATCATGATGGCCTTGGCATTGTCGCCTAGGCATCGGTTCACGTCTGCCCTCGAAAATCCGCGCTTTTCCATGATCGGATAAAAGTCGAAATCATGAGCGATGGCTTGCATCCGTGCTGCGATCGTCCCGCTGTACCAGCGCGCCTGCTGGGCCTGGGTAGTCGAACCTATCTTGCCCAACCACTTGTCCTGGCCTGCCATGAAATCATTGTGCCGCTGGAAGAAGCCTTTCGTCTCGCCGCAATTGGTCAGCAAGGCGACGGTGAGGTCGACCGGGTCGCGGACGATATGCTGGATTTCAACCGAGACTTTGCCAGGCATGACATAGGCGAGCTTGAGCGCTCCATCTGCTTCCCTGTGGAAATTGCCGCAATGCGAACATGTGTAGCTGACATATTCGGTCAGCTTGACGTCGGCCTCCGGATTGCCAAGCACATGGCCGCCATTCTCGGTAATTTTGACGGTCTTGAGCCAGTTTGACGTCGGTTTGCCGGCGGCCATGGTCAGCGCGGCAACCAATGCGATGGCTGCAATTCGGACGGTTCGAATCATTGCTTGTCCTCGTTCCTTGCATTCATGCTGCGGGCCAGCGATTCGAGCACCGTACGCAGCTCGGGATCGCCAATGTCGCGCAGCGACTCGCCCAGTTCGAGGGGAACCGGACGTAACGATGGCGACGCCGCTTTCGGCTCTGAAGCAGGCGGCGCCTTAACCTCGCCTTGCCGGATCTTGACCCGTGCGACTGCGTTATAGCCGAAAAAGCGGTTCACCCGCTCGACGATCTCCGGGATCACGTGCTGGATGATCGGGGCATGGGCGGGAATGACGACCAGTTGAAGGATGCCATCACTTTTCTCGCCGGGTGGAAAGCGGATCGATTCGGGACTGCAGATTTGAGCGTGCTTGGAGCCGACAATTTCTGGCCAGCGCGATACCACGCTCGACTGGACGAAACCGAAGCGGCGAAACGCGGTACGTCCGACTTCCGGCATCAGTTCGGCGATTGAACGAGCCGGGCCGCCACGGGGCCGCTCATATTTGCGTGGCGCCTTGCCCGTCTTGGCACCGGCCTTTTTGCCGGTCTTGCGATTCTTGTCAGGCTTGTCCCGTTCCATTGCGACGATGCCAATGCCATAGCACAGGCATGGACACCAGATCGGGAATGATCGCGGCGCAAATGCTGGATTGGTACGATGCGCATGCGCGCAGCCTGCCGTGGCGTGCAGGGCCCGGTGAGCCGCCGTCCGATCCCTATCGCGTGTGGCTGTCCGAGGTGATGCTGCAGCAGACGACGACGACGGCAGTTATCCCCTATTTCGCTGAATTCATCCGCCGCTGGCCGAGCGTCGAAGCCTTGGCAGCGGCCGATGAGGCGGATGTCATGGCGGCATGGGCAGGGCTCGGCTATTATGCCCGGGCGCGCAATCTTGTCGCCTGCGCCCACGAAGTGGCGCGGCGCGGCGGTGTCTTTCCCGAGAGTGAGGACGAGCTGCGAGGGCTGCCCGGCCTTGGCGTCTATACTGCGGCAGCGGTTGCGGCGATCGCTTTCGGGAAGCGAGCGGTCGTGGTTGATGCCAATGTCGAGAGAGTAGTGGCGCGGCTCTCTGCGATTGGTGAGCCGCTGCCGGGCGCACGGGCGGCAATCCGCAAAGCAACAGATGACATCACGCCCGAGCAGCGCTCTGGCGACTTTGCGCAGGCGATGATGGACCTTGGTGCCACGATCTGCACCGCGCGAGCGCCGCGCTGCCTGCTCTGCCCGCTTTCCACTGAGTGCGATGCCCGCAAGGGCGGAGAACCCGAGCGCTACCCGGTCAAACCGGCGAAACGCGTGAAACCACTGCGACAGGGCAAGGCATATTGGATCGAGCGGGACGATGCCGTCTGGTTGGTGCGCCGGGCGAGCAAGGGGATGCTTGCCGCGATGCGCGCGCTGCCCGATGACGGCTGGAGCGCGAAGAACGATGGGTCAGGCCCAGCGCCGCTTGTCGGGGACTGGCGCGAGGGCGGCGTTGTCAGCCACACATTCACTCATTTCGCGCTCGAGTTGCACTTGTCGGTTTATTCGGGCAGCGATTTGGTTAGTCTGGAAAATTGCGAAGGGGAATGGTGGCGGCTCTCCCGGCTGGACGATGCGGGTCTGCCCACCCTTTTTGCCAAGGCTGCGCGGTTAGCGCTCGGCCAAAGGG
>JAQWKP010000051.1 GCA_029247785.1 Novosphingobium sp. | reverse complement strand
GAGGCGATGCCCGCCCTGCACTGGCCGCTGCCACGAGGCGACCAGCTGATCGCCAATCTCAATAGCCTGCGCCCGCAAATGGAAAAGCTCGCCGCCAGCCAGCCGGTGATTGCGATGGACGATGTCAGCCTGCTGTCGCCTGTCGCCAATCCCAGTAAATTCGTCTGCGGTGCCGGCAATTGGAAGCACCACGGCGCGCCGTTCGGGATGATGGGTTTCATGGGCAAGGCAACCACCGCGCTGGCTGGCCCCGGCGAGGGCATCCAGATCCGCTGGCCTGACCGCGTCACTGTGCATGAGCCCGAACTGGCCATCGTCATCGCCAAAGAATGCAGCAATGTTGGAGTGCATGAGGCGCTTGACTATGTCGCCGGCTATGCCTGCGCTTTCGACACCACACTCCAGACAGAGCGTGAGGACTACGCTTTCTGCAAGAGCTTCGACAGCTATGGCACGCTTGGCCCCTGGCTGGTCACCGCTGACGAAATTCCCGATCCGTCCGGGCTCTCCTATAAGTTCTGGGTCGATGGCGATTTGCGCGGTGAGCGTGATTTCGTCGACCTCACCGGCAGCCCCGCCGAAATGATCGCCTTCGCCACAACCTCGATGACGCTCTATCCGGGCGACATATTGATGTCCGGCGCAGCCGATGTCGCGCCGATCAACCCGGGCGAAACGCTCAAGCTGACGATCCCGGGTATCGGGACGATGACGACGGATGTGACGGTTTCGCCAGACGCTCGCACGGAGCCCTGGGGAAGCTGAGGCTGGTGGGCAGCAGCGGTTGTGTGCCCGGGGCACACAACAGCGCGCTCCTGCCGGTGCCATCCTTGCTCTAAGCAGCCTTGGGCCACAGCCTCTTGCTGGCAAGGCTCGCCCCTTCACTTAGCGAACGCAATTTGGCCCAGACGATCGGCGGATCGATTTCATAGGCGAGACCGCAATCGACGCCGGCAATGACCCGATCCTGCCCAACCACGCTGGTGTAATTGAGGATGCGCTCAGCGACGGCTTCGGGGTGCTCGATGATGTGAGTCGTCGAATCGATGACGCCGGGGAACAGCACCTTGTCGGCAGGCAGCTTGAATTCCTCCCAGACCTTCCATTCGTGCGAATGACGGCCATTTGCTCCGGGCACCATCAGCCCGTCGGGCCGCAGCCGCATCAATTCGCTGACGATCACCTCAAGCGGTATGTCACGATGATGCGGCGCTTCATCGGCGCCCCAGCAGGCATGGACACGTACCCTGTCTGCGGGAATGTTGCGGGTCGCATGATTAATCAGGTCGACGCAGCGGCCCATATATTCAAGATGCTGCTCAACCGTAACTTCTTCCATGCGATAATAGACCGTCAGGTCGGGCGCATCGATCTGCAGGACAAACCCCGCCGCAGCGATCGCCTCATATTCCCGCGCCATGGTGTCGGCCATGACCTGCAAATAGTCGTCTTCCGAACTGTAGTGCTCATTCCTGGGTAGATAGGTCCGCGGCGAGATCGCAGTCATGAAAATATCGGCGGCATCGACGTCGCGTGTCGCTTCCTTGAGGTTTGCGATATCGCGTTCAACTTCGGCGAAGTCCTTCCAGCCCAGTGGACCAGTGCAGCAAAGCTCATCCGTCGGCATCGTGAATTCGCCGTCTGCGCCCCGTCTGACAGGGCCCCAGCGATGCAGGAAGAAATCGGGGAAATCCACGGCTTCGGCCTGACAGGGGTGGATCTTCTCGCTCGGCAGCGCCGGCATTTGTGCAAAGCCGGTCAGCCGGTGATAGTGATAGGAAGAAAAGTTGGACTTGCCCTGTTCGCCGTCATTGATGACGCTGACGCCGCTCTCGACCTGGTTCCTCACGCTCTCCCGAACCGCAGGACGGATGCTGGCGTTGAGTTCTGCATCATCGACCGCCTCGCCGCGCTCGTTCCTGCCAAGGATGTCCATCAGCGCCGCTGCTCGCGGAAGACTGCCTGTATGGGTCGTGAGAATTTCTGTTTCGCTACGCCTCATGTGGCCCTCTCATTTGCTTTCAAACCTTCACATTTTCATGTGAAGACGGTTTGCAGGGGTGAACTCATCGCAGCCTCTCCGCCAATCTGTCACTGGCTGTTGAGGATCGCCCCTATATCCGGGCCGTCGGTGATCTCCGCCTGTTCATGGAGCGAATAATTCGCATCGTCGCCGCCGCTATCGAGATCGACGCTGGTGGCAACCCGGTTCAACCCCATCGCCGAGACCTCCAGCGCAACCATCGTATCGGTGTAGCAGCCGCCGATACCCATCGGCGATTTCAGGACATTGCAGGATTCCCCGGCGACTTGCTTGTCCTCGCCAGTGTCCTCAAGCTGCATGGATGCCATGATTGATTTGGCCAGCTCTTCTGGGTTCGACTTGGCGAGTTGCTCAAAAAGCGGGTTCTTGGTCTTGGTGCCGGTCATTGTCTCCGGATTGATTGCATAGATCATATCGCCGATCGTGATGTTGTGCGATTTCTGTTGCTGGGTCATACCGCCGACCTCGATCTTCGTGTCTTCGATCGCGTAGCTTTCGGCGCCCCATTTGCGCTGGCAATGGATCGATTTGCCCGACATCAGGCCGGTGTTTTCATATTCGATGCAGAACTTTTCCAGCGGATGGAATTTGACGGCAACATCATCGCCTCCGCCATCCGAATCGCCCTGCGGTTCCTGGTTGCACGAGGCGAGCGCGATTGCGGCGACACCGAGAAAAATGGCTGATTTATTCATGCGACGTTCCTTTCAGCAGATTGCAGACGGTTGGCTTATCGGTTGGATAGAGTGACCGTAGTAGTCTTGCCGGTGGTTACGGTGAATTCCTGCTTGGGAAATTCGCCAGCGACGTAATGCGCCTCGGCAACATATCGGCCGGGCGGCACCTTGAGCTCGGTTTCGAGACTGCAATTACAACCGATCAGCTTTTGCCCGTCCTGCGGCCGGATGAAGGCTCGCTTCGGCTTGCGCTTGAAATTCGATCCGGGATCGTAGCGCAGAATTACCTTGCCAAGCGGCTTGGCGCGAAGGGTAACCGTCTTACGTTCTCCGCTCGCCAGCTGCACTTCCACCGGATCGAAATATCCCGTGTTGTAATGGGCTTCGACTCGATATCGGCCTGGCGACAAGCTGACCGGCGTCTCGACTCTGGTATAGCTGGCCCCCAGGAACTTGTTTTTCACAGGATCGAACCGGCCAACGAACGACCGGTTAGGCTTGCGCAGGAAGTCGTCGGGCGAGCCTTCAAATGTGACCGTCAGATAGGCCGCGGGCAGATCGACGATGATTGTCTGCCCTTCCGATTTGATTTCGACCTTCGCCGGCTTTGGCAGCGGCGTCTTGGGATCATCCATGTGCAATTCATAGCTGCCAGGCACCGCTCGTCCGCCATTTCTCGCGTGGATGAAATAGATCTTCTTGCCACCACGCGAGAGCGATGAATTCTTTCTCACCCGTTCGCCGCCCGGCCCGCGAAATTCGATCTTGAATTTGACCGTCTTGACCAGGTCAAAATCAACCACCGTGTGTTGGCCTTCCTCCAGCTTGGCCGGAACACGCAGGACATTGTCCTGATTGGGGTTGGCGCGGAATTCATAATCGCCGGGACGCGCCAGCGCTTCATCGAACGGGCGAAACGAGAAGGCTTTCTTGCCCTTGCTATAGGCGTCTACCAACGCGCCACGATGCGATTCGCCATCTTCGGCAAAGCTGGCGCTGACGATCGCCGGACGGACCACTTTCAGATCGACAACCGCCGGCTTGCGGGGTTTGTCGATCGTCACAGTTGCCGTGACCGGCTTGTAGATCGAACCGTCCTGCAGCAACACGCCCGCCTTGACGACATAGTCGCCCGGTTTCTCAACCGGATTGCGTCCGTTCGAAGAAACCTTCTGGACCGCTTTGCCGTCTTGCAGCAGCTCACCCTGAACGATGAAGCTGCGGCCGGTTTCATCGCGGC
>JAQWKP010000021.1 GCA_029247785.1 Novosphingobium sp. | reverse complement strand
CGTACTGCTCACGCCGTTCCGGTTGGATCCGCGGTAGGAGGCAAGACCGCCCATCACCGAGAATGTGACCTGACCACCGCGGTTACTGATCATGCCGGCGTGAAGTGCGGCCCGGCAAATACTCGAATCATCGGTATAGGTGCCAGTGCCCCAGACTGAGCCGCTACCCGTCGCCGCGCTGTTGCAGCCACAGGTGTATGTGCCGCCAGTGCCGCGATAGGCCTTGGCGTTGGCAGGGCAATTGCCCAGGCTTTGTGCACCTCGCGGATATTGCTGAGCCTTGGCCGGGCTCGTGATCTGCTCAGGAGTTACCAGAAACAGCGCACCCAATCCGAGCGCGAAGCCCATCAGGGCGAACACGAGTTTCTTCATGGCTGTTCTCCTCGAACTTTAACGGCCTTGTGTAATCTTGTCCGATCTCAGTAATATGGAATGCAATAGCTTGCCACAAATCCGCCAACTCCAGACCGTTCAGCCCCGATACAGCGCAGGGGACACATCCTTGCAGGCCATAACCCGGAGAGAGCTCATGCGCATTACCACCGGCCTGACGGCTTCCCTGGCACTCCTGCTTGCCGCGCCTGCCATCGCCGATGCCGGCAGCAGCAGAGCCAACCCCCAGATCGATTATCCGACCTTCGAGCAACTCGTCAGCAATCTCGGCCCGGTGCGCGAGGCCCATCGCCTCACCTGGCCCGATTTCATGCAATCGTCCAAGGGTGAAGCAGCGATCCTGCTCGATACCCGATCGGCAAGCGATTTCGCGCGCGGGCATCTCGAAGGTGCCGTGAACCTGCCGTTCAGCGAATTCACCGACGCCAAGCTTGCCACCGTGCTCGGCGAAGATACGAGCCGGCCGGTATATATCTACTGCAACAATAATTTCCGCGACAACGTCGCACCTGTCATGACCAAGCGCGCACCACTCGCGCTCAACATCCCGACCTTCATCAACCTTCACGGTTATGGCTATGGCAATGTCTGGGAACTCGCCGATGTCGTGAGCATCGCCGATCCCGGCGTAGCGTGGGTGAGCGGCGCCTGAAATATCCTCGCAGGTGCGCTCAAGGCATCCGCCTTGAGCTTGGCATCACCGGTCACGGATGTGATCGGCGTACCTGACCAAGGACTCGACCGCGCTAGTCTCAATGTGATTCAGAGCCAGCACCAACGAAAAAGGGCGGCGCCATCGGCACCGCCCTTTTGTTTTCGATTGCTGGTTCAATCGCGTCAGGCTGCCTTCTTCCTGGCGAGATGCCGGCGACCGAAGACCGTCGCTGCAGCCAATCCGAACAGGATCAGCATGGGCGGAGCCGGAACCTCGTGGCCGCCGCTGCTCGAGGACGAACTCGACGAACTGGACGAGCTCGATGAGCTGGACGAACTTGACGAGCTGGAAGAACCACCCGAACCGCCCGAAGACGAGGTCGTGGTCGAGCTTATGCCGCCTGTCGACGTGGAACTCGATCCCCCACTGGTCGAACTCGAGCCGCCGCTCGTGGAGGTCGACCCGCCAGACGTCGAAGTCGAACCACCCGAAGAAGTGGCCCCACCCGAGGTCGCCCCGCTAGAAGTCGCACCACCCGAGGTTGAGCTCGATGATGATCCGCCCGAGGAAGAAGATGAGGAGGTGGAAGATGTTGAGCTGGACGACGTAGAGCTGCTCGAACCACCCGAGGTCGAGGAGCCGCCCGTGCTACCGCCGCTTGAACCGCCCGTGCTAGAGGAGCCGCCGTGTCCACCCGAACTGCCGTGACCACCCGAGCTACCGTGACCGCCAGAGCTGCCGTGGCCGCCGGAGCTACCATGACCACCCGAACTGCCGTGACCGCCGGAGCTGCCGTGTCCACCTGAGCTGCCATGTCCGCCAGAACTGGTCTTACCGCCGCTCGAACCGCCCGAACTGGACGAAGAGCTGCTCGAACCGCCCGAGCTTGATGAGCTGCCCGAACTACCGCCGGTCGAACCACCCGAGCTGGACGATCCGCCCGAACTCGAAGAGCCGCCCGAACTGGACGATCCGCCGGAGCTGCCACCGCCTGTGCTGGTCTTGCCGCCGGAGCTGCCGCCGGAGGAGGAGCTCGATGACGAAGACGAACTCGATGAAGACGATGAAGACGAAGACGACGAGCCGCCTGAACCACCACCGCTGGTGGTGCTGGTCGAGGTGATGCCGCCGGTCGAGGTCGAAGTCGAACCGCCACTGGTCGAGGTTGATCCACCACTAGTGGAGGACGAGCCGCCGCTGGTCGACGTCGAGCCGCCCGTTGAAGTGAAGCCGCCGGTCGAGGTGGAACCGCCGCTGCTGGTCGAGGAAATGACGATATTGCCGCCGCTCGAACCGCCGCCGCCGAAGAAGCCGCCAAAGAAGCCACCGCCAAAGCCGCCGCCACCGATGACCACCGGAACACCGCCACCACCGGAATTGATGATTTGCGGAGGCGGAGGCGGAATATAGGGTGCCGGCATCGGAACCATCGCCATCTGCGGCTGTTCGCAGCAGGTGCGCTTGATCACGCGGCGGACGCGCTTGGTCTTGCGGGGCTTGTGGGCCCTGGGGATCACCCGTTTGACGGGCTTCTCCGTTTTGACCATCTTGACCTTGCGATACTCGCCTTTCGCGGCGGGTGTCTCGGCGACATGCACCGCTCCCCCACCAACAAGGGCGCAACCCGCAGCGCAGGCAGACAATTTTGCTAGGGCCATCCGAACAGACATAAGCGTTGCTCTCTCTTTCGTTTCCCGTGGGCACCCCCTGACAAAGCCAGGAGCCAATACCGACACGTTCTGTGCCACTAAAAAGGCAGAGAGTGATTAACGCGACAATGGCGTTAACCTTGAATCGAGTGTCCCGAAGAGAGAATCAGGGTTAATTTGGGATTGGAAAACGCTGGTTGTCCCGTAACGGGACTGGTTTGTTTACAAATACACACCTCTAGCACGCGATTACTCTTCGCCGCCCTCGGAACCGGGATCGAATAGTCCGCCCTGTCCGCCCACTGGCGGAGTGAGCCCGAGATGCTTCCACCCGCCATCGTTCAAGGCCCGCCCGCGAGCGGTTCGAGCAACCAGGCCGAGCTGGATGAGAAAAGGCTCGATCACTTCCTCGATCGTGTCGCGCGGCTCGGAAAGCCCCGCCGCCAACGTCTCAACCCCGACTGGGCCACCCTTGTAGATATCGGCAATCATGGTGAGATAACGCCGGTCCATCGCATCGAGGCCAAGCGCGTCGACTTCAAGACGAGTCAGCGAATCGTCGGCAATGGCGCGGGTGATGGTCATGCTGCCGGCGACATGGGCAAAATCGCGCACCCGGCGCAGCAACCGTCCGGCGACCCGGGGCGTGCCGCGCGCACGTCGGGCGATTTCCTGGGCCCCGCCCGCATCCATGCCGACGCCGAGCAGCGACGCGCCGCGCGTCACAACATGCTCCAGTTCGTCGACCGAATAGAAATTGAGCCGCACCGGGATACCAAAGCGGTCGCGCAGCGGCGTGGTCAGCAGGCCTTGGCGCGTCGTGGCACCAACCAGCGTAAACGCGGGCAAATCGATCCGCACCGAGCGCGCCGAAGGGCCCTCGCCGATAATCAGGTCAAGCGCACGGTCTTCCATCGCCGGATAGAGGATCTCCTCCACCACAGGATTGAGCCGGTGAATCTCGTCGATAAACAGCACGTCGCCTTCTTCGAGATTGGTCAGCAGCGCGGCAAGATCGCCCGACTTGGCGATCACCGGGCCGGCGGTGGCCCGGAAACCCACGCCCAATTCGCGTGCAACGATCTGCGCCAACGTCGTCTTGCCCAGCCCCGGCGGCCCAAAGAACAACACATGATCCATCGCCTCCCCGCGCGACTTGGCGGATTCGATGAAGACGTGAAGGTTATCCTTGGCGGCGGCCTGCCCGACGAATTCGGCCAGCGTCTTCGGACGCAGCGCCGCGTCCGCATCTTCAGGCAGGGGTTCTGGGGAGAGGATGGGGTTATCAACCATGTGATTACCCGGCCGCCCTTTTCAGCGCCACGCGGACCAAATCGTCCAGCCCTGCGCCTTCACCCAGTTCGCCTACTGCATGGGCGACCGCACTAGTCGCAACAACCGGCTTGAAGCCGAGGTTCTGAAGCGCCGAGACCGCGTCCGCTGTGGCTGAACCTTGCGGCAGCGGGATCGCGCCTGAGCCCGGGGCGGCCCCGGCTGGCAGCGCGCCGGCCTTGTCTTTCAATTCGTTGACAATGCGGCCTGCCAGCTTGGGGCCGACGCCTTGCGCCCTTGCCACCATCGCCGCATCGCCTTTGGCACAAGCGGCCTGCAATTCCTCGGCAGACAGCGCGGAAAGCACTGCCAGCGCCATCTTGCTGCCAACCCCCTGCACGCCCGTCAGCAGACGGAACCACTCGCGTTCCGCCCCGCTGGCAAAGCCGATCAGTCGCATGTCATTTTCGGAAACCTGCAGCTCGGTATGCACCGTCACCTGATCACCGCGAATACCGATGCCGTCGAGCGTCTTGGCCGAACAATGCACCAGATAGCCAACCCCGGCGACATCGATCACCGCCCAGTCCGGGCCGGTATCCTCAAGCGTGCCGGTGAGCTTTGCGATCATTGGCTAACACGTTCCGTTCGGGCCGAGCCTGTCAAAGCCCTGTTTTGTTCTTCTAAGAGGAAGACCAGCCCTTCGACAAGCTCAGGGCGAACGGCGCTGGGGATTCACCCCATATGCGCGTGCGCAATCGCTACCGCGAGCGCGTCCGCCGCATCGGCCCCGGCCAGCTTTACCCCCGGCAGCAGCACTTTGAGCATCGCCTGGACCTGCGCCTTTTCCGCCCTGCCGGTACCAACCAGCGATTTCTTGACCAGTCGAGCAGCATATTCGCTGACCGGCATGCCCGTGCGCGCCAGCGTCAACATGCATACCCCGCGCGCCTGGCCGAGCTTCAGGGTCGATTGGGGATTGGCATTGACGAACACTTCTTCGACTGCGCCGGCATCGGGCTGGTGCGTGAGGATCACGTCGGTCAGTTCACGGTCAAGCGTTACCAGCCGCTCGGCAAGCGGGGCCTTCGCATCCGTGCGCACCTGGCCGTTGGCTATGTGAGAGAGGCGGTTGCCATTGCTGGAGATCACACCCCAGCCGGTGGTGCCTAGCCCGGGGTCGAGGCCGATGATGATCAGCCCAGCCGCTCCATGATCTCGTCCGAAACCTGGTAATTGCCCCAGACGGTCTGGACATCGTCGTCATCGTCAAGCGCGTCGATCAGCTTGAACAAAGTCTGCGCCGAGCCTTCATCGACATCAATGCTGAGCGAAGGCCGCCAGGCAGCCTTGACGTTTTCTGCCTCACCCAGCGCCTTTTCGAGTTCTGCAGCTACTTCGTGGAGCGAGTCGAGCTGAGTCCAGATCGAATGGCTGTCGCCATCGCTTTCAATATCATCAGCACCCGCATCGATCGCCGCTTCGAGGATCGTTACCTCGTCACCGGCTGAAATGGGGTATTCGATCAAGCCAACCCGTTCGAAGCCGTGACTGACCGAGCCCGACTCTCCCAGATTGCCACCATTCCTGCTGAAAGCGGTGCGCACATTGGTGACGGTGCGGTTGCGATTGTCGGTCAGCGCCTCAACGATCAGCGCCACTCCGCCCGGGCCATATCCCTCGTAGCGGATTTCTTCATAGCTATCTTCATCGCCGATGGTTGCCTTGTCGATCGAGCGCTGGATATTGTCCTTGGGCACCGACTGCGCCTTGGCGGCATTGACCGCAGCGCGCAGCCGCGGGTTCATATCCGGATCGGGCAGACCCATCTTGGCGGCGACCGTAATCTCGCGGCTGAGCTTGGAGAACATCGCCGAGCGCTTCTTGTCCTGCGCGCCCTTGCGATGCATGATATTCTTGAATTTGGAATGGCCTGCCATGGCTGCCTTCGCTGTTTACAAATTTCCCTTGATGCGCGGCCACTAGCGGCTTTGCCAGCTCCGGGCAATCAGGCCAGCCCAAGCGCCGCCTTGTAGACTTCCAGAACGGTTTCCATTTCGCGCCGGTCGTCGGGCTGCATTTTCCTCAGCCGCACGACCTGGCGCATGATCTTGGCGTCATAGCCCACCGCCTTCCCCTCGGCATAAACATCGCGAATATCGTCAGCGATGCCCTTCTTTTCCTCTTCGAGGCGTTCAACGCGTTCGATCAACAGGCGCAGGCGGTCATCAGTCGGCTCGGCATCGGCCATGGGTAAAGCTCCGGTATTTTGAGAATCGGTTGGGGGGCGAGATAGCGGGCCGACGGGGCATGGCAAGGGCAGATGCCCCTGCCATGCCCGATCAATGCGTCCCGCCGTTCTTTTTCAAACTCTCTTCCATCCGGGCGAGCTGTTCGGGGGTGGCCTCGGTCTGGTATTTGTCCTTCCATTCGCCGAAATCCATGCCGTGGATCAGCGCGCGCGCTTCGCGTTTGTCGCCTTCATATCCTGCATCGCGGATCCAGTCGGACAGGCAGTTGCGGCAGAAGCCGGAAAGCCCCATCAGATCGATATTCTGGGCATCATGACGGTTGCGCAAATGCCGTACAAGACGGCGAAAGGCCTCGGCGGCAACGCCGTCGTCCAGCGTGTCGAGCGGGTCATTCTGGTTCATTATGATTCCAATCGTCCTTGGTTTGTCTGGCATGCTTTGCCATAGGTCGCCACGCAATCGAAAGGGGTAACGTCGCTTGGCCGGAAACAATCCCCGCAAGGGCACCAAACGCGGCCGCAAGGTCAAGATCATGGCCACGCTTGGGCCGGCGAGCAATACGGGCGATATGATCACCCGGCTGCTTTTAGCTGGTGTCGATGCATTCCGCGTCAATATGAGCCACGGGACTCACGAGCAGCACGCGCAGACCATCGCGGAGATCCGCGCAGTCGAACAGAAGATGAAGCGCAGCGTCGCCATCCTGTGCGACCTGCAGGGCCCCAAATTGCGCGTCGGCGAATTCAAGGGCGGAAAGGCGACAATCAAGCATGGCAGCCATTTCACGCTCGATCGCAATCCGGAAGCCGGTGACGGAACCCGGGTCTGCCTGCCGCATCCCGAGCTGTTTTCCGTCCTCGAAAAAGGCCAGCGCCTGCTCATCGATGACGGCAAGCTGCGCTTCACGGTGCTGCGTGCGGGCAAGGACGAGGTGCTGTGCAACGCCGAATCCGGCGGGACCATTTCCGATCGCAAGGGCGTCAATGTCCCCGATTCGCTCGTCCCGGTCCCCGCGCTGACCGAAAAGGACCGCCGCGACCTTGCCTTCGCCATCGCACAGGGCGCGGACTGGATCGGCCTGTCATTCGTACAGCGCCCCGAGGACGTCGCCGAAGCGCGCAAGCTGATGGGGGGCTACTGCGCGCTGATGGCCAAGATCGAAAAGCCCTCGGCGATCGACAGGCTCGACGAGATCATCGAGCTGTCGGACGGCATCATGGTCGCTCGCGGCGATCTAGGGGTTGAGCTCGATCCCGAGGATGTGCCGCCGCTGCAAAAGCGGATCGTCGAGGCCGCGCGCAAGACCGGCAAGCCGGTGGTGGTTGCCACCCAGATGCTGGAATCGATGATCGAAAGCTCGACGCCGACCCGGGCCGAGGTCTCCGATGTCGCCAATGCGGTCTATGACGGCGCCGATGCGGTGATGCTTTCCGCCGAAACTGCCGTCGGAGGCTTTCCGGTCGAAGCCGTGACCATCATGGACCGCATCGCCGGCCAGGTCGAAGGCGACGTGACCTATGTCGAACGTATTCACATCGCCGAAACCCCGCCCGATCCGACCATGGCAGACGCGCTTGCGATGGCCTGTGCGGGGATCGCCGATACGCTGCAGATCGAGGGAATCGTCGTCTTCACCGGTTCGGGATCGACCGCGCGCCGGGTCGCACGGGAGCGCCCCTCGGCACCAATGCTGGTGCTTACGCCGTCAGTGCAGACCGCCCGCCGAGTTGCGCTTCTATGGGGTGCGCATGCCGTTATCACTAGCGACATCGGCAGCTTTGAGGAGATGATCGCCAAGGGCAAACGCATGGCCCTGCGGCATCATTTCGGAAAGGCGGGCTCCCACCTCATCGCTCTGGCCGGGGTTCCCTTCGGCACACCAGGAGCAACCAACCTGCTGCATGTCGTCACGCTGACCGGCAAGGAACTTGAGAAGCGCAAGAATTAGGGGGCTTTCCGCTCTCCAAACAATGCCGTGCCGACACGTACATGGGTGGCGCCCAGCATCACTGCGGTTTCGAAATCGCCGCTCATGCCCATGCTGAGGCCTGTCAGCCCGTTGTCCTCAGCAATCTTGCCCAAAAGGGCGAAGAACGGTGCTGGCTCGATCCCTAGAGGCGGAACGCACATCAGGCCGGCTAGTGGAAGGTCGGCCTTGCGAGCCGTATCGAGCAGAGACGGAACATCGGCGATCACGCAACCGCCTTTCTGCTCCTCCTCGCCAATATTGACCTGGATGAAGCAGGGAACCCGGCGTGCCGCCTTGTCCATTGCCTTGGCCAGAGCCTTCACCAGCGTGGGCCGGTCGAGCGAATGGATGCAGTCAAACAACGCGACCGCATCGCCGGCCTTGTTGGACTGGAGCTGGCCAACCAGGTGCAGCTCGATATCGCCATGGGCCTCAAGTAGTTTCGGCCATTTTCCTTCCGCTTCCTGTACCCGGTTCTCGCCAAAGACACATTGCCCCGCGGCGATCAACGGGAGACAGTCTTCGACTGGCCTGGTCTTGGAAATGGCGATCAGGGTGATCTCGTCCGGCTCGCGCCGCGCGATCTTCGCACTGGACGCGATGCGCTGGCGAACGTCATTCAGGGGAGAGGCTGGCTGATCCATGGCGCGATGCTATAGCGCGAGAATGCCGATCCGCCACCCTACCCTCCCTGCTATCCAGGCCCTGCCCGATATCTGGCTGATCAGCGATGCGCGCAACGATTCCGGGCTGGAAGCTGCGCTCAAACGCCTGCCGCGCGGCTCCGGTCTGATCTTCCGGCATTATCACCTCAACGACGAGGCGCGCCGCAAACATTTCGCCAAGCTGGCACGTCTGGCGCGAAGTGGTGGTCATGTGGTGGCGCTTTCGGGGTCAGCACGCGAGGCCCGGCGCTGGAAGGCGGCTGGCGCCTATGGACCACCCTCCCGGCTTGGCAGTGGCCCGGCGGCATTGCGCCTCGTTACCGCCCATTCACTACGCGAAATTGGTATGGCCCACCGCGCTCGGGCCCACGCGATCCTGCTCTCGCCAGTCTTCGCAACCCGCTCCCACCCGGTTGGCAAAGTGCTGGGCCCGGTGCGGTTTCGTTTGTTTGCAGCCTATGCGCGGGTCCCGATTTTCGCCCTGGGCGGCATGACAGCACGCCGATCCCGCGCACTATTGTGGAAAAAATGGGCAGCGATTGACGGTATTTAGGAATACGGGAGTCTTTGGATTCACATGGATTCTTGACGAGGAGTCAGTGCTCGGCGCATTATCACTTGCCAAGCGAGGAAAACTGACATGGCAACAAGGCCGATGACATCGAGCGGCAAGCGCGTCGCCAAGCCGGACTGGCGCGCCGTGATGAAGCGCAGCATGCGCCGTGCGGTCGAGCTGGGCGGAGCCGTATTGCTGTTCGCAGCCATGCTGTTTCTGGCGCTGGCGCTGGTAAGCTATAGCCAGACCGACCCCTCGCCTTCGACAGCAGCGGGCGGCGAAGTGATGAACTGGACCGGCGCAATCGGTGCCTGGGCAGCTGAGCGCGCGCTGTTCCTGTTCGGGCCGGTCTGCGTCTTGTTGTTGCCGCTGCTCTATGTCTTTGCGCGCAAGCTGTGGCGTCTCGCCGAGGAAGATGACGGGCTGGTCGAACAGTCCGATCAGCGCTGGTGGCGTCCAACCGGAATTCTGTTGTTTGCCATGGCCCTTGTCGCGACTGTGCTTTCGCTAACCTTCACCCAGCCTGGCGGATCCCTACCCGCTTCGATGGGGGGAATCTCCGGCCTGCTCGGAGCCAGGGCGGTGCACGCGATCGCAGGGCTGTTACCTGAAGCGGCGCAAAGCTGGACAGTGTTCGGGCTTGGCACTCTGTGCCTGTTGGGCGGAGCAATTCTGGCGGGCCGCGTATTTGCGGTCGATTGGCGGATTCTGCTCACGCTTCCGGGCAAGCTCAGGCGCGTTCCCGGCCTTCCGATACCGGCAGACCTTCCCCTTGCCCGCAGCCGCGCCAAGCGCTCGCCAACCGCCCGGCAGGCGGTTCCGGCACATGATCCGCGCAAAGGCCCGGAAATTGTCGACCCGACCAAACCTGCAAAGCGAGCCCAGCTCAGCGGGAAGAGCAAGCAGGGAGACCTGTTTGAGGAGTACGAACTGCCCGGCCTCGACTTGCTCCGCGATCCGCCCAAATCGGGCCAGAAGAAGATCGACAAGCTTTCGCTTGAGCGCAATGCACGCCTGCTCGAGACCGTGCTCGACGATTTCAACGTCAAGGGCGAGATCTCCGCGGTTCGCTCCGGACCGGTCGTCACCATGTATGAGCTGGAGCCGGCACCCGGCATCAAGGCCGCGCGGGTAATCGGCCTGGCTGACGATATCGCCCGCAACATGAGCGCGATCTCGGCGCGCGTCTCCTCGATCCCCGGACGCACGGTGATGGGCATCGAGCTACCCAATGCCGACCGCCAGACCGTGATGCTCCAAGAGCTGATGGCGTGCGAGGCCTTTGCCCATCATAAGGGGATGCTGCCGATCATCCTGGGCAAGGACATCGCTGGTGAGCCAGTGATTGCCGATCTTGCCTCGATGCCGCATTTGCTGGTCGCCGGCACTACCGGATCGGGCAAGTCGGTGGGCCTGAACTGCATCCTGCTTTCGCTGCTTTACCGGCTCACACCGCAGCAGGTCCGGCTGATCCTGATCGATCCCAAGGTGCTCGAACTCAAGAGCTATGACGAGATCCCGCATCTACTCTCGCCCGTCGTCACCGAGCCGGCCAAGGCTGTGCGCGCGCTCAAATGGGCCGTCGAGGAGATGGAAAAGCGCTATCGCATGATGAGCGAGATCAATGTGCGCAACCTGACCAACTTCAACGACAAGCTGCGCGCCGCTTCAGCCAAGGGCAAGCCGCTCGGTCGCCGTGTGCAAATCGGCTTCGACCCCGAGACCGGCGAGGAAATCTACGAGGAAAACCAGCTCGACTACGAGGTGCTCCCGCAGATCGTGCTGATCGTCGACGAACTGGCCGATCTGATGGTCACGGTCGGCAAGGAAGTCGAGGTGCTGATCCAGCGCCTGTCACAGAAGAGCCGCGCCGCCGGTATCCACCTTATCATGGCGACACAGCGCCCCTCGGTCGATGTCATCACCGGCGTGATCAAGGCGAACCTGCCAACCCGGATCAGCTTTGCCGTGATCAGCAGGATCGACAGCCGCACAATCCTGGGCGAACAGGGCGCGGAACAGCTGCTCGGCAAAGGTGACATGCTTTACAAGCCCAACACCGACCCGGTCAGGCGCGTCCACGGCCCCTTCGTCAGCGACGACGAGGTCGAGCAAGTCTCTGCATTCTGGCGTTCACAGGGCACGCCCGACTATGTCGATTCGGTTACCGAGGAACCGGAAGACGGCGGCTTTGGCTTTGAAGATATCGATGCAGCGTCGGACAGCCCGGAGGAGCGCAAATATCGCCAAGTCTGCCAGCTGGTGTTCGAAAACCAGAAGGTTTCGGCAAGCTGGCTGCAACGGCAGATGGGCGTCGGCTACAACACCGCCTCCAAATGGGTCGAGCGGATGGAAGGGGACGGCTTTGTCGGCCCGGCAAACCATGTCGGTCGCCGGGACATCTACCGTGACGAGAACGGGAACGCGCTTTAGTTTAGTACGCTCAAGGCATTCACCTTGAGCTTGGCATCACCCGCCTGATCCTCCCACGTCGAGATCCTCGTAATCCGGTTTGCGCAGATATCGCCACATCTCCGGACCGGTCAGCGGATTTTGCACGACCGACCTGCCGTGTTTCGACCAGTAATAGTTCTTGGCGCGCGGGTCGCTCCACACCTTGCGATCGTTCTGCTCGTCGATGTGCCGATTGTAGCGCCAATAGGCCTCTTCCTTGACGTCGACCGCCTTCTCGCCGTCAAGGATCAGCCGTTCCATGCATTGCATGGCATAAAAGGTGACCAGTTCGTGGAACGAAACGACCTGCAGCGCGCCATTGGTGTTGGGCCCGTATAGCGACCAGAAATTCGGAAAACCCGGCACCATGCAGCCGAGATAGGCCCGAGCACCGCCATCTGCCCACATCTCCTCGAGCTTCACCCCGTCCCGACCGGTGATCGACATCGGGAAGAGATATTCTGTAGCGTGAAACCCAGTCGCATAGACGATCACATCGACATCGTGCTGGACGCCATCCTCGGTTTCGATGCCATTGCGGTTGATCCGCTT
Source organism: Novosphingobium sp. (assembly GCA_029247785.1). GTDB lineage: Bacteria > Pseudomonadota > Alphaproteobacteria > Sphingomonadales > Sphingomonadaceae > Novosphingobium. Next base: position 27,404 of record JAQWKP010000021.1, on the reverse strand, counting down.
GATCCCGTCTGTGACCAGCTGGACGTCGTCGCGCTGAATCGCATCCATGATCGAATATTCAGGATCGACCATGATCGCCCGGGCCGACCACACCGGATGCGGCGGCGTCATCGTCGCCACCAGGTTCGGGTTGTCGAACTTGCTCTCGAGAAACTCAATGCAGGCATCACGCGCGCGCTTGTTGCTTTCGCTGCAAGCATAGGGGTCGTCGAATTGCGGGTCGCTCGTAGTCATGTCGATAAACCAAGAGCCGGTTCCCATTCCCCCGCGCATGAAATTGGTATGGAACGGCAGGTTCCGATCGAGCCAGCTGATTTGCGGCGGAAAGGGCGAGCGATAGCCCGGTATCGGAAAGACCCATTGCGCGGTGCGCTGGAACACGGTGACGTGCTTGGCCTCGAGCGCAAGGTCGGGGATCATCTGATAGCCAGTCGCGCCGGTGCCGATGACTGCGACCCGTTTGTCGCTAAGGTCGATATCCTGCGGCCAGCGCGAAGTGTGCCATGATGGCCCCTCAAATTCGCCCGCGCCTTCTATTTCGGGGAGATTGGGCCGGTTGAGGAAGCCGACCGCGGTAATCACTGCGCGCGAGCGATGCACCCGCTCGCCATCCGGTCCCTTCATGTGGATTTCCCATAAGCCGGAGGCTTCGTCCCAGTTGAGCGAGAGCACTTCGGTACCGAACTCGATATCGTCGCGAATATCGAAGCTATCAGCGACCCAGTCGAAATATTTGACGTTCTCGGTCCAGTCGCAAAACGGGTTGGGATAGCCAAAGTCGACGCCGAACAGATTGGTGTAAGACCGGCTCGGCGTATCGACCCGCGCGCCAGGATAGCGATTTTCATACCAGGTCCCGCCGACACCATCATTCTTCTCGACAATGGTGTAGGGGATTCCCGCCTGCTTGAGCTGGATCGCCGCATTGAGGCCACCCATGCCCGCGCCAATGATCGTCACGCTGAAGTCCTGAAGCTGCTCGGGATCGGGTGGTGACTGCCACTTGAGCGAGCGCACCGTGTGATCGAGCGCGAGTTCCTCCAAATAGAGACCGATGCTCTCATCTGGGATCGGTTCCCCGCCAGCGAGGCACAAGCTCGTCGCTAGCCGGTCCCTGGGCCCGACATCGATCGGACCAGCGCCCGAATCGCGATAGGATTTGAGGAAGTCAGCAGCCTTGCGCCGGAGCATCGCAACATCGTCCTCATGCGCTGGAACGACGGCCTCGGCGAAGCCGGCCATGATCCGCGTAACCTCGATGTCCTTGACTTCAGTGTCGCCGGTCAGCTGATACAAGATACCGCGCAAAACCATCGGATTGGCGAATTGCACTGCGTCTTCGATGGTCTCGTCGCTGGCATCTAGCAATTCAGGCCGAACGGGTGCCGCCGCTTTTTCGATTGTTGCCATTTCTCGAGCCTCCTCTCGGGAGTTTTCGCTCGCTGGCCGGCGCATTCGGCGTGAACCCGCCGGCGCGCGAGTCTCCATGTTGTGCCCAAGGGATGCGCATTCCACCCGGCAGTGTCAATGCACTGGCTCCTCGCTCGCCGCACGGCAAATCAGGCTCAGACGATCACCCCGCCCTGCCGCAGCCGTTCGACTTCCGCATCGTCGCAGCCTAGTTCGGCGAGTATCTCGCCGCTATGTTCGGCAAAGTCAGGTGCGCGCGGAAGCTGTCCGGCGTCCTCGTCGAACATGATCGCAGGCGCAGGCGCGTCGAGGCCACCACCGGGATAATCGACATGCCCGACATAGCCATTGGCGGTAACCTGTGGGTCCTCAAGCAGCTCCTCGGGCGTCTGGACAAAAGTCCAGGCACCGCGCGCCTCACCCAACGCCTCTTTCCAATGTGCCAATGTGTTCGAAGCGAAGACCTTTTCAAGAATTGTTTGAAGTTCCAGCGAATTGGTCGTTCGATCCTTGACCTCGGCAAACCGCGGATCGTTGACGAGATCGGGCCTGCCGATGCGCTCGCACAGATCCCGGTAATCGCGCGGATCGTCGCCAAGAAACAGCAGGTAGACGAAGCGATAATCGCCGGTCTGGTAAATCGATCGGGTCGCAGAGATCATGTCTGCAGGAATACCCTCGGGCAGCGGCGGTCGCTTGGCGGGGCCTGGTTCACGACGACCCATGCCCATGTGATTGCCGATCAGGGCTGTGCCGTTGAACCAGGCGGCGGTGCCCAGCAGCGAGGAATCGACCACTAGCGGTTCTCCTCCGCGTTCGCGCTTGAGCAGGGCGGCGCAGATGCCGCCGGCAAACACCAGGCCTGACATGCCGTCGCCGTGGCCGACCATGCCATTGGTGGGCCAGTCGAGCCCGGTCAGGTCCATCGCGCTCTGGTTGAGCGAACCACGGCTCCACCAGCTCAGCGCGTCATAACCGGGGCGATCGGCATCCGGGCCCTTGGGGCCATGACCGCTGCCGCGCGCATAGACGATACGGGGGTTGATCTTGCGAATGTCCTCGACATCGATGCCCAGCTTGCGGCGGGTCGGAGCGAGATAGCTGGTGAGGAAAACATCCGCATCCTCGACCAGGCGATAAAGCAACTCTCGGCCTTCCTCCTGAGACAGATCAATCGCGATCGACCGTTTGCCACGGCTGTAATGCTTGAAAGTGTTGCTGGACTGGCCCGGCTCCAGGGAACCGCCCATCAGCCGCATCGGATCGGGCGCTTTGGGGCTTTCTACCTTGATCACATCCGCACCCCAATGCGCCAGCACCCCGCCGGCCGAGGGCACGAAGGCCCATGCCGTCACGTCTACAACCTTGATTCCTTCGAGAATATTCATCGCTCTCTCCCGGGATATTTACCCACGCTGCACCGGTTCGCCGGAACACAGCCTTCGCCCGACCTTCCGGGCAAGCAAGCTGCGGTGCAAGGAGATTCTCGTTAACGACGTTAGGCCGTAGGCTGATACCGCCTGCATGGCCGAAGAGACCTCGCCAAAGACATGAAAATACGGTTGCGATATTAACCGCATTTTCAAAGGCTTTCTCTAACCCATATGGCATGGTGCGGAGATTCATCCGGATAATAGTGCTGTGGTGCGCAGGCGTGCTTGCTCTCCTATGCGCGCCGGCCACGGCGCAGGCGGCGTTTCCGGCAGGTTCGACCTGCACTGCCAGCGCCAATAGCGGGACAGATTACGCCGAGGTCGCGGCCATGCCGGGACGCTGGGAATGCCGCGAGGATTCAGGTTCGATCAAGGCACCGCGAACCATAGTTCGCTTCGACCTTCGCGGGTCCGACGAAGCACCTCACGCAATGGTTACCAGGCTGACTCGCTTTGACCAGATGCGCCTCACAGTTCTCGGCACAGACGCCAGCTCATCAAGCCGCGTATTCGGCCCTGACGATGTCAAATTCGCCACCAACGACTGGCTGATGCGCGCTGCTCTGCCGGAACTTGATGCACCCATCGAGGCCGTTATCGTCGAGGTCGACAGCGCACGGCATCTGGGCATGATAACTGACGCGCGGCTGACGGCCGATCCAGCGGACAGCGCCGCTTCGATCCGGCTGGAACTGCTGATCGCCGGATTATGCGGCATGCTGTGCCTACCGCTGATGTTCAACTTCGCTTTCTTCCGCGTGCTGCGCGAGCGCTTCGTTCTGTTACAAGCGGCGGCAGTGATGTGCATGTTGGTGCATACATTTACCGCAAGCGGGGTCATCAATCGGTTCTTCGATCTGACTATGCTGCAGATCAGCATGATATCGGTCTATAGCTGGGCAGGCGGTATCGTCGGTGCGGGATTGTTCGTCGCCGACCTGATCGAGCCGGAAAAGCTCGATCCGCTCCAAAAACGGCTGCTACGCCTGCTGGCTCTGTGGGTGTTCGCCTTTTCGACATTCTACCTGTTTGCCGATGACGTGTTCCGCCCCTGGTCTGCGCCGGTCTACTTCGGCTCGTTCCTTCCGGTCATGGCGCTGTTCGGTTGGGTCATGACCACTGCCAGGATGCGAGGCAGTCGTGCGATCATGTTTCAGATCGCAGCCTGGACGCCGCTGATGGTCACGGGAAGCATTCGCATAATCTCATCCTTCGGCCTGTTCGGTCCGCCGATGGAAATGCAGCTGGAACAGCATATCTCCATCGCACTCGAGATCATCATCACGTCGCTTGGCGTGGCCGACCGTTTCATGGCCATCAAGCGGCAGCGGGATAACGCCGTTGCCCAGACCAAGGTGCTGGAGGAAATCGCCGAACGCGATCCTCTTACCGGCCTCTACAACCGACACGGAATCGAAGAGCGGTTCCAGGAGCTGCACGGCCTGGGGTTCGACACGATGGCGGTCATCGATCTCGACCATTTCAAACTGGTCAACGACAATCACGGGCACGCGGTCGGCGACGAGGTGCTGCGCATGACAGCACTGGCACTGATGCCCGACGACAATACGCTGGCGTTGCGGATGGGCGGCGAGGAATTCCTGCTGCTGCTACGCGGCGAAGACGCAGTGGACCGGGCTGAACGCCGTCGCAAGGCGATCACTTCGCGCATTGCCAGAGAGATGCCCGGCCTCGGACATATGGTTACAGCTAGCATGGGGTTAGTCGAACAGCCCCTGAAACAACGCGTGAGAAGCGAATTCACTGCCCTCTATAGCCACTGCGACCGGCTCCTCTATGAAGCCAAACGCGCCGGACGCAACCGCACGATGAGCGAGAGAATGCAGAGCTTCGACAGCCGTGCGATGGCCGAGCCGGAGGCGGCCTAGGACAAGGGTTCCTGGGAATCTCCTCGCCCGAGCTGCCACAAGATGAAGGCATACTCCTCGGCTGTTTCGCGCAAAGATTCGAACCTGCCGGACTTGCCGCCGTGGCCCGCACCCATATTGGTCTTGAACAGCAGGATATTGTCGTCGGTCTTGAGCTCGCGCAGTTTCGCGACCCATTTCGCCGGTTCCCAATAGGTCACGCGCGGATCGTTGAGCCCGGCGGTCACCAGCATCGGCGGATAGGCCTGAGCCCGGACATTGTCATAGGGACTGTATGAGCGGATCAGCTCGAACGCCGCCTTGTCCTCGATCGGATTGCCCCATTCGGGCCATTCGCCCGGGGTCAGCGGAAGGTCCGCATCGAGCATGGTCGCCAGCACATCGACGAAGGGCACCTGGGCGACGACCGCGCCGAACAGGTCCGGATCGGAATTGATCACAGCGCCCATCAGTTCACCGCCAGCCGATCCGCCTGAAATGCTGATCCTGCCGGCCTTCGTATATCCACGCTCGGCCAGTGCTTTGCCGACATCGACGAAATCGTTGAATGTATTGGTTCGCCGTTCAAGCTTGCCGGCCTTGTACCAGGCCCGTCCAAGATCATCCCCGCCGCGGATATGGGCAATCGCAAAGGCAAAGCCGCGATCGACCAGCGACAGGCGCGAGGTCGAAAACCCCGGATCGATCGATATGCCATAAGCGCCATAGCCATAGAGATGGAGCGGACCACCGCGCGCGCGATCCTTGCGCATGACGATGCTGACCGGAATCGCAGTGCCGTCGCGGGCTGGAACTTCAAGGCGCTCGGTGGCGTAGAGCGATGCATCATAGCCCGATGGGATTTCCTGCACCTTGAGGACCTCAAGTCGCTTGTCGGCAAGGTGGTAATCATAGACCGTCGCCGGACTGACCATCGACTGATAGGAAATCCGTAGCTTGTCGACCGCCCATTCGGGGTTGTCAGCCAGGCCGGCAGTGTAGCTCGCTTCTGGAAAGGTGATCGGCTCGATGCGATCGAGCTCGTCGTAGTAACGGACCTCGATCTGGTCGAGCCCGGCCTTGCGGCCTTCGACCACATAGAAGTCCTGGAACAGGTCAAAGCCGGTCAAATAGAAATCGTCAGAACCTTCGATCAGCGTTGCCCATGTTCCCGGCTCACCAAGCGGCGCTATGGCGAGACGGAAATTCTCGTGCGTGTCGTTGGCGTGGATGAAGAGAACGCGTTCGCCCTCGAAATCTTCCCAAATATCGACATCATACTCGACGCCTTTCTCGCGCGCCTTGACCAAGATTGGCGTCGCCAGCGGATCGGCGGCCGGGATCAGTCGGACCTCGCTGGTTTCGTGATCGTTGGTTCCGACGATCAGCCATTTCTCATTCGCCGAGAGCGAGCTGCCGACCCGGAAACCCTCATCATCCTCGTGATAGAGCTCGATATCGCTGGCATTGTCCCGACCCAGCCAGTGCAGCCGGGCATTGTCCGTGCGCCATTGTTCATTGGCGAGCGAATAGACCAGACCACTATCGCCCGCGACCCACACCAGCGAGGAGAGCGTGCCGGGGATCTGGTCAGGCAGCAGCGCGCCACTCACCAGGTTCTTGACCTGCACGGTGAACCGCTCCGATCCATTGTCATCGACTGAAAAAGCCAGCAGCTTTCCATTGTTGCTGACTGCAATCGCTCCAAGGCGGAAATAGTCCTTGCCCTCGGCCAGTGCCACTTCGTCGAGGATCAGCTCGTCAGCGCTGCCGTCGTCGACCTCACCGACCGGCCTGCGCCACCATTTCTTGTATTCCGCGCCTTCCTCAAATTCGATCCAGTAGAGAAAGTCACCATCCTTTTGCGGCACCGATGTATCGGCTTCCTTGATGCGGCCGCGCATTTCACTGAACAGCTGGTCAAGCAGTTGCTGATTTGGCTTCATCCAGTGCTCGAACCAGGCATTCTCGGCTTCGAGATGGGACAGCACTTGCTTGTCCGTGACCTCGGGATATCCGGGATCACGCAGCCAGGCATAGTCGTCGTGGACGGTAATACCGTGGTGGGTGAAACTATGCGGTTTCTTCGCGGCGACCGGAGCGCCAAGATTTGTGGTATCGGGCATCGCACGCCTCTATGGTGAAGCCGTAAGGAGGGCAACCATGCTGATGAGTACCCACGAAGCCCGGCTTAGAGCCCTGCGCGAGGAGTTGAAGCGCCAGGGGCTGGACGGATTCGTGGTACCGATCTCGGACGAGCATATGAGCGAATATGTCGGGGCCTATGCCCAGCGCCTGCACTGGCTGACAGGATTCGACGGCTCGGCCGGGACAGCCGTGGTTTTCGCCGATGCGATGCGCGATCCGGCAGCCGCGATGTTCGTCGACGGGCGCTACACGCTGCAAGTGCGCGACCAAGTCGATACCAAGCTCTACGCCTACGAAAGCGTCCCCGAAACCAGCGTCGCCAAATGGCTGGGCAAACATAGCTGGGCTGGCGCGAAGATCGGCTTTGACCCGTGGCTGCACGGCAAGAAATGGGTGACTGCAACCGAAAAGGCACTGACCGGGTGCGAGGCTGAGTTGGTAGCTCTCAATACCAATCCGATCGATGCGGTGTGGGAGGATCGGCCCGCGCCGTCACCTGCACCTGCCCTGGTTCACGAACTGTCGCTTGCGGGGGAAAGTAGCGAGGCAAAACGCGCTGCGATTGCCGAATGGCTATCGGAAGAAGGCCTGGATGCCGCAGTCATCCCGGCGCTCGATTCGATTGCCTGGCTGCTCAATATCAGGGGCAGCGATGTCGATCGCACGCCTGTCACCCTGTCCTTTGCGATTGCCCTGGCTGACGGCACAACAGATCTGTTCATCGCCAGCGAGAAAGTCACGCCCGGGCTACGCTCCCACCTCGGCGATGCAGTGCGGATCGAGGAGCGCAAGCGCTTCTTGCCGATGCTCGCCTCGCTGTCCGGAAAGAAGGTAGCGCTCGACCCGGATAGCTGCGTCCAGACGATCTTCTCCGCGCTCGATGACGCAGGCGCGCAAATCGTCGAACAGCGCGATCCCTGCATGCTGCCAAAGGCGATCAAGAACCCGGTCGAACAGCAGGGCCACCGTGACGCCCAGAAACTCGACGGCGCTGCAGTCACACGCTTCCTGCACTGGCTTTCGATCGAGGCTCCCAAAGGCGAGGTCAGCGAGCTGCAAGCGTCGGACCGGCTGCACGGATTGCGCTCCGAATGCGGCGATCTGCGCGATCTGTCATTCGACACGATCTCGGGCAGCGGGCCCAATGGTGCTATCGTCCATTACCGCGTGACCGAGGAAACCAGCCGTACGCTTGAGCCGGGAAGCGTCTATCTCGTCGATTCGGGCGGGCAGTATCCCAACGGCACGACCGACGTGACCCGTACCATCTGGATCTGGCCGGGAGAGCCCCCGGCCCAGGTCAAGGATCGTTTCACGCGAGTCCTAAAGGGCAATATCGCGCTGTGCCTCGCGCACTTTCCCAAGGCCACGCGCGGCAGCCAGCTCGACATATTGGCCCGCCAGCACCTGTGGGACGTGGGGCTAGACTATGCCCACGGCACCGGACACGGCGTCGGCAGCTTCCTGTCGGTGCATGAAGGCCCGCAGCGCATCGCCAAATCCTCCGGCGCGCAAACCGGCGGCGAGCAGGAATTGATGGCCGGCATGATCCTGTCCAACGAGCCAGGCTACTACAAAGCTGGCGAATACGGCATTCGCATCGAGCACCTGTTGCTGGTCGAGGCACGCGCTATCGACGGCGCGGAAGGCGACTTCTTTGGCTTTGAGGTGCTGACGCTGGCACCAATTGAGCGCGCCCTGGTCGATGCCGCGCTGCTTACCGAGACCGAAATCGACTGGTGGAACGCCTATCATGCAAGGGTCCGCGAGGTCGTGGGTCCGCAACTTGATGGCGATGCAAAGGCGTGGCTCGAAACGCAATGCGCGCCGCTCGAAAAGGAAACGCAATGATCGGTTATGTCACCCTTGGCACGAACGACCTGGAGCGATCCGGAAAGTTCTACCGGGCGATCATGGACGAGTTGGGCGTCGAGCTGAGCCGGACGACCGAAAAATCGATGTCATGGGGCAAATTCGGCGGCGGAAGGGGGCTTAGTATTACCAAGCCATTCGACGGTGATCCCGCCTGTCTCGGCAACGGAATGATGATCGCGCTTGAAGCCAGGGACCACGATCAGGTGCACAAGGTCCATGAGCTGGCCCTGGCCAATGGCGGCAGCGATGAGGGCGAGCCGGGCACACGCGGCGGTTCTGTATTTTATGGCGGATATTTCCGCGATCCCGATGGAAACAAGCTGTGCGTCTACAACATGCCGGAACAGTGATTCGGCGCAGTGCTTGACTGGTTCGGGCCAGAATGTACGCCGCTATGGCAAGCTGAAAAAATGGAGAGGACCTCATGCTCATCAATGTCTGTTTCGGAACGACCGATCTCGAACGAGCCGGCAAATTCTATGACGCCATAACCGGCGAATTGGGCTGCGAGCGGACCAACCAGACCGATACGTCAATCCACTGGGCCAATCCCGGCGTCGGCATCGGCTTTGCTGTCACGATCCCGTTTGACGGCAAGCCTGCGCATTTCGGCAATGGCGTGATGGCCACGATCGGCGCGAAGGACCGCGACCAGGTCGACCGCGTCCATGCCGCCGCGCTGGCTAGTGGCGGAAGCGACGAAGGCGGACCCGGCGAACGCGCCAACGGCTTCTATTGCGCCTATTGGCGCGATCCCGATGGCAACAAGATGAATGCGGTAGCCTTGGGCTGAATTTCATCGCGCTCGCTTGCAGGCAGATGAACGCTTCTTGCAGGCTGTGACAATTCACGACAATTTCGCCGAATCCCGGGATAATTGCGCGACACGGTCGATGTAGAAGGGACCCAGGAAAGTCGCAGGGCACCTGTTTCCCTCCCCCTCCCGGCTCTGCGGCTTTCTCGACAATTCCCTGTAAACAACGACTGGAGTTTCGAGATGAAAAAGATCGCAATTGGTATTTCCGCCGCAGCCCTGGCAATCGCCGGCACCGCATTTGCAGCCCACCACGAAGGGCGCTCTAACCCCGACAGCAATGGCGATGGGGTGGTGACGCGCAGCGAATCCCAGGCCCACGCTACGGCCAAATTCGCCAAGATGGATGCAAATGGCGACGGACAGCTCGACCAAACGGATCGCGCTGCCAAACGTCAGGATCGCCGCGCCAAGATGTTTGCGAAGCTCGATGCCAACACCGATGGTTCGATTAGCCGTGACGAATTCATGACATTCGAACGCCCGCACAAGGGCAAGCACGGCATGAGCGAAGGTGGCAAGAAGCATCGTAAGGGCCGCCGAGGCGGTGGACGCCATGGCATGAAGATGATGAAGATGGCCGACACCAACAATGACGGTGTTGTCAGCCAGGCCGAATTCGCCGCAGCTGCCGGCAAGCGCTTCGATACTATCGACGCCAATAATGACGGCCAGATCACCAAGGAAGAGCGCCAGGCGCATCGTCAGGAAAGGCGCGGCAAGTGGCGCAATCGGACCGGTGGCTGAACAAGTGGCGCGCAAGTAGCTAGCGCATGAGTGAAACTGCGCCACCCAGCCTGCTGCTTGTTGATGACGAAGCAGCACTGCGCGAGCCCCTGGCCGAGTATCTCTCGCGCCAGGGGTTTGACGTTACCCAGGCTGCGAGCGCCGCCGAGGCCCGCAGCCGGTTGCGGGAGGAAACTCCCGGCCTGGTGCTGCTCGATATCATGATGCCCGGCGAGGATGGCCTTTCGCTATGCCGCCACCTTGTCGAAAGCCGCGACATACCGGTCATCCTGCTGACCGCGAAAGGCGAGGCGACCGACCGGATTGTCGGCCTTGAAATCGGCGCGGACGATTATGTCGTCAAACCCTTCGAGCCACGCGAACTTGTCGCGCGTGTCCGCAGCGTGATGCGCCGCGCCTCGCGCAATGGGCCGCCGCCAGCCGATGACGAAACTTTCCTGTTCGAAGGTTGGTCGCTCGATCCGCTCAAACGCCGCCTGACCGATCCCGAAGGCGCTGCCGTCGCCCTCTCCTCAGCTGAATTCCGGCTGTTGACCGCCTTCCTGGAAAACCCCCGCCAAGTCCTCGACCGCGACCGCTTGCTCGATATGGTACAGGGCCGCGAAGCGCATCTCTACGACCGCGCTGTCGATAACCAGATCAGCCGACTACGGCGCAAAATCGAGGCTGATAGCCGCAACCCGCAGCTTATCCAGACGGTCTGGGGTGGGGGTTACATGCTTGCCGCCGACGTCACACGCGCGCCTGCGGACGCTTCGTGAGCCTGCCCAAACCCCGCAGCCTGATGGGCCAGATGCTGCTTGCAGTCGCTGGTGCGCTGCTTCTCGTTCAGGGGCTTGGCGCATTCCTGATCTACCAGGCCCAGAGCGCGCGGTTCGAACAGGCTGCGCTGCAAGGAGCGGCTTTCAGGCTGGCAATGCGCGCGCGCGGCGAAAGGCCTGCCATTCCTCGCCGCGAAGCTGGCAACCGACGCGGCCATTGGCGAGGCTTTCGCACCCAACACAGCGACACATCACCCTTGCGCACGGGTGAAATTCGCGAGGCCCGCGCCGAGGCCGAATTGGGCCGCATCCTGCTCGACCAGGACATCTCGGCAAGCGAGATCGTCGTGACTCACCGCAACCTTGCCGACGATCCCTTTGCGCTGTCACGGGCGAAGCGCCGCCAGGCCATATTCGGATCACATGATCGCCCTGCTCGGGGACGGCTGCTGGTAGCGGGACTAAGGCTGAATGGGGGCGGGCAATGGCTCATCACGCGCGTCCGTGCGCCGCCGGACCAGCGCGAGGTAATCCTTCCCCTGCTGCTGCAGACACTCGTGATTTACGTGGTGCTGGTCGGCGCGGTTGCACTGATCCTGCGGCGCATCACCCGTCCGCTTGCCGAGCTGACCGGCCGGGTGGAACAATTCGGAGCCAATCATGATCCTCGGGACCAGGTCGAACCCGTCGGCCCCGATGATGTGCGGCGACTGATTGTGGCTCACAATGCGATGGAGTCCCGGATCTCCGCCCTGCTCGACGAGAAGGACGTGATGCTTGGCGCGATCGGCCATGATCTCAAGACGCCGCTCTCGGCCCTGCGCGTGCGCATCGAATCGGTTTCGGACGATGTTGAGCGCGAAAAAATGGCAGCCACCATCGAGGACATTGCCCGCTCATTGGACGACATTCTGTCCCTGGCCCGGGTTGGGCGGCCCAGCGATCACATGGAACGTACCGAGCTTTCGGCGCTGGTCGCCTCGGTTGTCGAGGAATTCGAAGACATGGGCGAGGCGGTCGTGCTGGGCGAGTCCAGCCGCATCGTCCTCGATTTGCGTGCGACATGGCTTCGCCGCGCCTTGCGCAACCTTATTGGCAATGCCCTGCGCTATGGCGAGCAGGCAACAATTTCGCTGACCCGCGAAGGCGCTTCGGCGATTGTTCTCATCGACGATGACGGACCAGGCATTCCCGAGGACCATATCGACGCCATGATGGAACCATTTGCTCGGGGCGAGCCCTCGCGCAATTCGGAAACCGGGGGAGCGGGGCTGGGTCTTGCGCTCGCCCGGGCCATCGCCGAACAGCATGGTGGCACGCTCAATCTTGCAAACCGCACCGACGCTGAAGGTCACGTTACAGGCCTGATGGCGTCCCTTGCGATCCCAATTACCTGAGCCTGGCGAAGACCTCCGAAACGCTGCTGCCGAGCTGGTCTTTGAACATTCCGCAATTGCGCACCTTTTCAAGCGTGCGCTCAAAGGCGAGAGCGCCCGGCGTTTCAGCAAAGCGCGGCCCTAGCTCGCTCGCCAACTGCGCGGATTTCTCGACCGAGCAGAAATCGTCGAACAGCCGCGGCAACCAGGTGCTCATGAAGATTCCGCCGCTATCGGACTGGAGTTCATCGAGATTCTTGATGATCCAACCATAACCGATATCGCGGGTCGAGCTACGCGCCATCACTCCTGAAAGCAAAGCGCGCCTCTCGCTTTTCCGCAGACGATCGTCCTCAAGGTCCTCGACCAGCCACTTCGCCACCACCACATCGCCAATTCGCGATACTGCCCTGATTGCTGCGGGTCGGAAAACCGGGTCTTCGGACGCCAGCGCCCGCTCCATCAGCTTCCTTGCTGCCTGCTCTCCGCCCTGTCGGAGATGCAGATCGAATGCGGAACCGAACCAGGCGGGATCGAGCGCCGCGCGCTCACCGGACAGAAATGCATCGCTTGCTGCCTCCAGCCTTCGCCGGAACTTCGTTCCTTTCCGCGTCCACAACAGGTGTCCGAGGATTTGCGCACGCCGCTGCGAACGCTCCGGCGATTCTGCTGAATAGAGCCCCGCAGCCGGATCGAACCCATAGCCGCGCATCAGCGGCGCATAGAGCCTGGCCCGATACCGTTTCCAGCCTTGCTTTCCAGCCGGGTCGACGATGCCAGCATCGGCGATAGCAACCAGAGCGTTGGTCGCAGCATCTGCCGCAAAGCTATCAGGATGGCGAACGAGTTGGCGCGCCAGCCTCACCAGTTCGCCAACATCTGTTCGGCCCGCAAGCACGCTTGCTGCCAGCGAATCGGCAACGGCCTGTGCCTCGCCGCTGGGCAGTTTGCGCGCGCGGGAGATCAGGGCGCGCCATAGGCTCGGGGATAGTTCGAAACGATAATAGCCCGTGCCGCCCGCATTGGGGATGATTGGACCGCGCCCGCCAATCTCGATGTCTGTGCGTTTGCCATCCAGCAGCTGGCAATGCCGCTCCTTCGCGCGGCGGACGCATAATGGCACGGTCCACTGCGTTTCATCGACCACTCCACCCAGCGAGGCATAGCGAGATTGGCTGACTGCAAAATGCCTGCCCTCGCGGTGAAAGGTCAGGAGCGGCACGCCCTGCTGCTCTACAAAACTCTGCATCGCCGGAACGATCCGCTCATCCCCGGCTGCCTCGGCTAGCGCCGCGAAGAAGTCCGAGCTGGTCGCACTGCCATAGCGATGAGCTTTCAGATATCCGAGCACGCCGTTGCGAAATGCTTCGTCCCCCATGAAGGCGGCAATCATGGTGATGACGTGGCTGCCTTTGCCATAGGTGATCGAATCGAAGGCCCCGTTGATCTGCGCGCTGGTTTCAATTGGTTGGCGAATTGGTCTGCCGGCGGCCAGAGAATCGAGCCGCATCGCACGAAACCCTTCGGCCAGAGCGCCTGCTGCCATGTTGAGATCGGGACGCCAGGCATCTCCGATGCGGTAGCCCATCCAGTTGGCAAAGCTCTCATTCAGCCAGATGTCGTCCCACCACGCGGGCGTCACCAGATCGCCAAACCACTGATGCGCCAGCTCGTGCGACACGACCATACCGAAGCCCCGCTGCCGCGAAGGTGTCGCGTCATCATCCAGGACCAGCAAGCCATCGCGATAAAGATCCGCACCGGCATTTTCCATCGCACCGGGCATGATGGGCGATGTGATCTGGTCGAGCTTGGGAAATGGGAAACTGTCCTGGAAGTAGTCTTCGAGCAGGCTGACGATTTGCTTTGAACCCTGCATGGCGAAGGCGAGCTTGTCCGCATTTTGCCGCGTCGAGACAATCCGCAGGGGTAGCGGCTCGGCCCTGTGCCTGTTTGCCGGCACCGCGCTTTCAGTCGCCACGAAAGGCCCAACCATCATCGCCACCAGATAGGTCGGAAGCGGCAGGGTTGGCGCGAAGCGGTGAATCGCAAGCCCCTCCTCGGTGTTGGTGGAAAGCTCGGGCGCATTGCTGACAGCCATCAGACCAGGCGGTGTACGCAAGGTGATCCCGAACGGCGTCTTGAAGTCCGGCTGGTCGAAAGACGGGAATACGGCGCGCGCATCAATCGATTGCAATTGCGTCCAGCTATACCATTTGCCGTCGACATTGACCCGGAACATCCCGGAAGGACCGTCATTGAACGCCGCATCGTAATCGAAGCGCAGCGTCGCTGGTCCGGCGGGTAACACGCTGCCGAAGCGAAGCCTCAGGACACCGCTGGAATGGACCTGTTGCCAGCGAGGCCGGTAGCTCTGGCCAGCGCTGGTGACGGTGACGCTGCGAATGTTCAGCGACCTGCCGTGCAGATCGATATGGCGCACCGGCTCGGCGAGCACCACGTCGATCTCGACCTGGCCGGAAAATCTCTCGCTGGAAGGATCGACGGTAAGGTCCAGCCGGTAGGATTCCGGTTTTACAACAGAGCTCAACCGCCCTTCAGGGACAGGGTGTTCGACTGAGGTCTGATGCCCCGGCGCCGATAGCCCCTGGTCCCGCCCCATGGCCGAGGCAGGCGAAAAGCCGAGGATCAGCGCCGCAAGAAGCCAGATTCGCACAAAGCCCATCCGGCTATCGCATCAACCCACCAATCAAATTTCGAACAAATCGCCCGGCCAATGGCCCGCCAAGATCGCTTGCGATCGAGCCGACTGCCGACGTGACGCCCGTCTTGACCGGATTGGCCCGCGATTTCTTGCCCAATATTGTGGCAGCGGCGACTGCGGCGGCGGAACCCGCAGCGGCCAGGGCCGCACGCTTTCCAGCCTTGCCGAACAATTTGCCCCAGATCGATGTGCTCTTGCGTTCCTGCTTGCGGACTTCCTCCTCGCCCTTTTCATTTACTTCAACGGCTGTCGCTGCGGCATCAACGGCCTTCTGCGCCAGTATCTCTTCGGCGCTCTCGCGATCTATCTGTTCGTCATATTTGCCGTCATGCGGACTGATCGACTGGATGATCGCGCGTTCCTTCTTGGAGACCGGACCCAGCCGCGATCCGGGCGGCGCGATCAGCGTGCGCTGGACGACGCTCGGCGCGCCATCCTCATCCAGCGTGGAGACCAGCGCCTCGCCAACCTTGAGTTCGGTGATCGCCTGCTCGACATCGAGATCGGGATTGATCCGGAAGGTCTCGGCAGCAGCCCTGATCGCCCGCTGGTCACGCTTGGTGAAGGCCCTGAGCGCATGCTGCACGCGGTTGCCAAGCTGGCCAGCGACTTCCTCGGGAATGTCGATCGGGTTCTGCGTCACGAAAAAGACCCCGACACCCTTGGATCGGATCAGCCGCACAACCTGTTCGATCTTGTCATTCAGCGCCTTGGGCGCATCATCGAACAACAGATGCGCCTCATCGAAAAAGAACACGAGCCGCGGCTTTTCAGGGTCGCCGACTTCGGGCAGCGATTCGAACAGCTCCGCCAGCAGCCACAACAGGAAGGTTGCATAGAGCTTCGGGCTGCGCATCAGCTTGTCGGCGGCGAGCACGTTGATGATGCCGAGGCCATTCTCGTCACACTGGATGAAATCGTCGATTTCCAGCGCCGGTTCGCCAAAGAAATTGCCAGCGCCCTGGCTTTCGAATGACAGCAGCTGGCGCTGGATCGCACCGACGCTCCGCTTCGAGACATTGCCGTATTTCGCGCTCAACTCCTTGGCGTGCGCTGCCGTGTGAGCGAGCATTGCCTGCAAGTCCTCAAGCTCAAGCAGCAGCATGCCCTGCTCGTCGGCAAAGCGGAACACGATGTCCAGAACGCCTTCCTGAGTCTCGTTGAGATCGAGCAGGCGCGCCAGCAGCAGTGGCCCCATTTCGGAAATAGTGGTGCGGATTGGATGACCCTGTTCGCCATAAAGGTCCCAGAACACGGCGGGGTTGTCGTGGTAACTATAGTCCGCAAGGCCGATTTCGGCTGCGCGACCTTCGAGCTTGTCGGCATTCTTGAAATCGGGGCTGCCAGCCATCGAAACGCCGGACAGATCGCCCTTCACATCGGCCACGAACACCGGAACCCCGGCGGCTGAAAATTGCTCGGCAATGGTCTGCAACGTAACGGTCTTGCCGGTGCCGGTAGCGCCCGCAATCAGCCCATGGCGATTTGCCCGCGACAGCAGCATTGTCTGCCGTTCGCCATTTGCACCAAGGCCCAGGAATATTTCCGTCACGCTTTGCTCCCCGATTTGATTGCCATGCACAATAGGGATGTCGGCGAGTTGGCGCGAGAGGCTTTTTGCAAGCGGCCCACATCAGAGCTAGGGCGAACGACAAAGGAAGATACTCCGCCGATGGCAACGCCCTTCATTCTGCTTGACGATGCCAGACCGGACGGCGCGGCAAACGCCAGACTCTACAGCGATCCGGCAGAAGTGGTAGTCGCCAGGCGGGCAGAGGACGTCGAGCCGGCGCTGGCGAGGATGGCGCAGCTCAATCGCGAGGGCCTGCATCTGGCGGGTTATCTTGGCTATGAGGCCGGTCTGGCCCTGGAACCCCGCCTTGCCGGGCTGGCCGCAAGCCGGGTCGGCGCAAATGGGCCGCTCATCTGGTTTGGCGCCTTCGCAGACTATGAGACCGTCCCGGCGCGCCAAGTGCCCCGGTGGTTGGAAGATCACTCGGGGAGTGGTCCTTCGTCGATCGGTCCGCTCACTCCGCAGATTTCGCTCGGGGCTTACACGCGCGCCTTCGATGATCTGCGCGAGGCGATCCAGGCAGGCGACATCTATCAGGCGAATCTGACCTTTCCGCTCGCCGGAAGCTGGCGCGGCGATCCGGTATCTCTCTATCGCGCAATCAGGCCTGCAGCTGGCGCGGGCTATGGCGGGATCGTGTTTGACGGAACGCACTGGTTGCTAAGCTTTTCGCCCGAATTGTTCTTCTCGCTCAAACGCGGCTCGGTCACGGTAAAGCCGATGAAGGGTACCAGGCCTCGCGGCCGGGATGCTGAGGAAGACCGCAAGCTGGGCCAAGAGCTCGCCAACTCGATCAAGGACAGGGCCGAAAACCTGATGATCGTCGACCTGATGCGCAACGATCTGTCGCGCGTCGCCACGCCGGGCAGCGTCAAGGTCGAGGATGGCTTTGCGGTCGAGACCTACCCGACCGTGCACCAGATGGTTTCGACCGCCCGCGCACAGCTGCAGGAGGGCAAAGACGCCATCGACCTGATCCGCGCCCTGTTCCCCTGCGGTTCGATCACCGGCACGCCCAAGATCCGGGCGATGGAGCTGATCGGCGAGGCCGAGCGCGATCCTCGCGGTGCCTATTGCGGCGCGATTGGCCGGATCGATGCCCTTGGACCAATGGAGACTGGCGGGCCGAATGGGACTGGCGACGCTGCATTCAATGTGGCAATCCGAACCATGCGGCTAAGCCCCGAGGGGGATAACGGCGGACGCGCTGAGCTGGGCGTTGGCTCTGCTATCGTCGCCGATTCCGAAGCACTCCACGAATGGCGGGAGTGCCTGGTCAAGGGAGGATTCGTGCAGCAATCGGTGCAAGAGCGGTCTGCCAATGGCTTCCATTTGATGGAGACCATGGGTTTCGCACCCGATGATGGTATTCCCTTGCTCGACCTGCATCTCGAACGAATCAGGGCCAGCGCGCAGGAACTTGGCTTTTCATTCGATCGCCATGCTGTCCGCAACGCGATCCAGGCGCTCTGCTTCGACGCCAGCGAGCCTGCCAAGCTGCGCCTTGCCGCCAGCCGCAGCGGCGCATTCAGCCTTGAACTGTCCGACATGCCGGAAAGCCAGCCGGAACCCGCAGTCTGCGCTGTGATGCGAATGCCCGTCGATACGGGCGACTGGCGGCTGAGGCACAAGACCTCCGATCGCCCGTTCTACGAAGCCGGGCTTGACGCCGCCCATGAGGCAGGGGCGTATGAGGCGATTTTCCTGCGTGACGACGGGCTCGTCACCGAAGGCTGTTTCACCAATATATTCCTGGAACGCGGCGACACGCTGCTGACGCCGCCAGCCAAGCTGGGCCTGTTGCCCGGTATCCTGCGGAAATCGCTAATCGAGCAAGGACGCGCCGCCGAGGCCGAACTCACGGTGGAAGACCTTGCCGATGGCTTCCTGATCGGCAACGCTCTGCGCGGACTAATCCCGGCAAGGCTGCTGACATGACAACCCATATTTCCACCGCCCTTTCGCGCATCGCACCGTCCCAGACCACGGCCATCACCGATCGCGCCACGCAATTGCGCGAGGAAGGCGCAGACATCATTTCGCTCTCGGTCGGCGAACCGGATTTCGCATCGCCGCCCCATGTTCTGGAAGCCGCCAAGGTCGCGCTCGACACGGGCCAGACCAAATATACCCCGGTCGGCGGCACAGCGCCGATGAAGCGTGCAGCCGCGCTCCATTTCGCGCGAGACCTCGGCATCGAAGTGCCGGTGAGCCAGGTGACGGTCAGCTCGGGCGGCAAGCAGTCGATCTTCCATGCGCTGGTTGCGACAATCAGCGAGGGCGAGGAAGCGATCATCCCCAGCCCGTGGTGGGTCAGCTATCCCGAGATCGTGCGCTTTGCCGGAGGGCAGGTGGTGCCGTTGGTGACATCGCCTAAGGACAATTTCCGCTTCACCGCGGGCCAGCTGGAAGCGCAGATCGGGCCGCGCACGCAATGGCTGCTGCTCAACAGCCCGGGCAATCCCACCGGAGCCTATTATCCTGCCGACATGCTGCGCTCACTGGGCGACGTGCTGCGCCGCCATCCACGAGTGATGGTGATGAGCGACGACATCTATGCCCCGATCAACTATACCGGCGAGAGCCACGCCACGCTGGCCAATCTCTGCCCCGACCTTGCCGAGCGGATCGTTACGATCTCGGGCGTTTCGAAAAGCCATGCGATGACCGGATTTCGCATTGGCGTCGCTGCCGGGCCGGAATGGCTGATCCGGGCGATGGAAAAGCTGCAATCGCACAGCTCAGGCAATCCCAGCTCGATCAGCCAGGCCGCTGCGATTGCCGCTTTCGAAGGCCCGCAGGACTTCCTGGAGGAATGGCGCGAACGCTTTCGGGCGCGGCGTGACATGGTGGTCTCCGCGATCAATGATATCCCCGGCCTGTCGACCCCGGTGCCCGACGGCGCGTTCTACTGCATGGTTGATGCCGCGCCGTTGATGGAGCGTTTCGGCGACGACAAACAGCTGGCGCTGCAATTGCTGGATCACGGCGTCGCGATTGTCCCGGCGTCGGGCTTTGGCGGGCGAGACGGGTTTCGCATCAGCTTTGCCGCTGCAGAGGACAAGCTTGAGGAAGCCCTGCGCCGCATCGCTGCCTCGCTGGCTTAGCTCAGGAGACGACCATGACCGAGATCGTCGAACAGGCCATGGCGCTGGCCAGCGAGACATTCATCGCCGCGAGCGGCCCGGGCGGTCAGAATGTCAACAAGGTCGCGACAGCCGTGCAATTGCGGCTCGATGTCTTTGCGATGCGGCTGCCGCCCGAAATTTACAGCCGGTTGAAAATGCTCGCCGGCAGCCGGATGACGGCCAAAGGTGAGCTGGTCCTCACCGCGCGCAAATACCGGACCCAGGAAGCCAACCGCGCCGACGCCCGCGAGCGGCTGACCGGGCTGCTGACCGAAGCGCTGAAACTGCCGCAAAAGCGCGCCAAGAGCCGCCTCAACCGGGTCGGCAAGGAGAAGCGGCTGAAGGGGAAGAAGCAGCGCGGTGCTGTCAAGGCGGGGCGGGGGCGAGTCAGGCCGGATTAAGTAGCCGCGCGCTTTCCTACATCGTCGGGAGCTGCCACAAGCCGCTCATGCCTCCAGACCCTTCCCACCGATCCCAAATGGCGATCGCGCGCATCTGCCGTGAATCGGCCAGTGAACCCTTTTTGAAGGGGGTAGCCGGAGTCAGCTTGCCTGAGAATTTTGTCTAATTCACTAGATTAATTAGGTTTTATCTGTTGGAAAAAGGCGACACAGTGTCGCCTTTGTCGCTTTTCTCCAACATCTCGGATCAAGGCCGACGTCGCGATCACCCTGTCGGACCGGTTCTTCTGCAGGCCGGAATGTACGCTCAATCCGAAGCGGGGAACACATCGGCCGCCACTTCATCGGCGCGGGGCATATCCGGGGCGATCTCCGGCATCAGTTCCTCGGCAATGGCCTGCGCCGTCCAGCGCTGGGCTCGGGAGACACTGCGGACCGGGCGCGGTTTGGAGAACAAGCTGATCTCATTGCCACGCACGCCGAAAATCTGGTTGGTAACGTCCCGGGCGGCATCGCTGGCAAGAAATACCGCAAGCGGAGCGATTCGATCCGGACCCATCGCCTGGTATTTCTGCAAGGCCGGGTGATCTTGGGGCATGTCGTCCGGCATCAGGCTGGCGATCATCCGGGTGAAGGCGATTGGCGCAATGCAATTGGAGCGCACACCATAGCGCGCCGCATCGAGTGCGATCGATTGCGACAGACCGACAATTCCCAGCTTCGCTGCGGAATAGTTGGCCTGGCCGACATTGCCGATCAGGCCGGCACCGGAGGTAAAGTGAATGAAACTGCCCGATTTCTGCTCGCGAAAATAAGGCGTTGCAGCCTTGGAGACATTGAAAGTGCCATTAAGATGAACGTCGATCACCGCCCGCCAATCCTCGAGACTGAGCTTGTGCCAGATCGCATCGCGCAGGATGCCGGCGGTGTTGACCACCGCATCGATCCTGCCGAATTGCCCGATCGCATCGTCGACGATCGATTGCGCGCCCACTGGATCGGCGACGCTGGCCTGGTTGGTAAATGCTTGTCCGCCGGAATCCACGATCTCTCGCACGACGCTATCGGCGGGCGCATCGTCACCGCCCTTACCTGCTTGCGAAACGCCCGGATCGTTGACGATCACCGCCGCGCCTTCGGCTGCGCAGGCCAGCGCCACAGCGCGACCGATTCCCCTGCCACCGCCGGTTATGGCAACGACCTTGCCCTCGAGCATCACTGTGCCGTTCGGTCCGGTGCTGCGGTTTCCACCGCTGGCTGCGACGGCTGGAGCACCTCAGGTGGCATGCGCCGCTGCTCGATCATTTCCGCCGCCTCATCGAGCGAGCGCGCCTCACCCACCGTAACGCCACCCGGTCCCGGATCGTTGTCACCCGATCCGCAACCAGCGATCGCCAGTACCGCAATCAATGCCAGCTTCCTGCTCATGTCCCCACAATACCACTGTAGAGACAGACAGGAAGCCTTGTTGGAAGAGACCTTGTTTGGTGCGGAAAGCGCATCCGCGCTTTCCTTGGCAACACCGGCCCGCTCAGCCGTCAATGATCCGAGTATGAGGGTGGTGTTTGTCAAGATGCTTGCCGATAATCTTCAGGTTGCGGCTGTTCGAGCGGAAAAAGAAATCGAATACATCGCCTGCAAGGGGAATCGCACCCACCAGCGTGTCGAATCCGACATTTGCCATCATCCGCGCGAGATGCCACTTCGACATACCAAGATTGCGCGCTTCCCATACGAGGTAGAACGCCATCCCGGCCCCAATCAGGTCACCGACGACCGGCACCAGGCCGATGATCGCGTCAAGCCCGACGGGGCGGTTAAAACCCGGCACAACAATCGAACGCTCAAGCACCCGTTCGAGCGCCTCGACTCGCCGCCTTACGGAAGTCGCATCCGACCCAAAGGGAATGTCGACAGTCATGCGCCGCGGCGCGTCTTGCCCTGGCATTGAGCTCAAAAGCCTCCCTGAACACTACAATGTGTACCGGTCATTTGGGAAGCATCGCCATCGGCATCAAGGGGTGCCAACCAGGACGATTGCTGGCAAACCCGTCGATCGTGCCGCCTACCAGGGACCAGCGAATGGGGTCACCAAACGGGATGAAAACATTAGCGACGGTCAGCGAGACTTCCGCCTCGGCGAGCAAGTCGATGCGTTCAAGGGAATCTTCGGTATTCAGGGCCAGGTTCACAAGCAGATCGGCGCCCTTGTCACACAGGCCTCGCTTGGCGCTGCAGGCCAGCCTGTTCAAATACCATGTGACTGTCGGATATCGAGCGACATCGTCAATCAGGCGCAGCTGAGCGGCGTTTGCATTTTCTTCCCTCAGGAGTTCGATACCAGTGGCCGCCAGATCTTGCTTGATGCTCTCGAATAACATGTCGGAGCCTGGGCCCTCGGGCAACCAGGCACTGAGTCTGACCGGTCCCTCCGGCCCCTCATCCTCGCTGTTCTCCCGCCAGCGCGCTACGCGTGAGGTTGCCTCCTCCCGGCGGTCTTCCAGCGTCACCTCGGCCCAGCGTTCGCCGATCGTGCCACTGTCTCCCTCTTGCCCCGACGCAACGACGCGCGTGGTCGGTATCCAACCGCCCACTCCGAACGGTGCGATCAACTTGTCGCGATCAATAGCCAGTGCGATCGCCTCGCGATTCTCAGCTTCGGCCAGGAACCCGCCGGATTTCGTCACAAGCAGACCGAATAGACCGTCGACGGGGTCGAGCTGAATCGTGCCGCGCAGGATTCCCACTTTGCCGCTATGAGGAAAATTTTCGATCTTTCCACCAAGAACAACGTCCGCTTCACCGTCGATCAGGCGCTGGACTGCTTCCTCGCCGGAAACTGCCTGGAGCCGAACCTGCCTGGTCTTCCGCGACCAATCCTGGATAGCTGGAAGACCGAGTTCGGCAGGCTTGATCGGTGTTAGGACAGCAGCGTCCTCGATGCGCTCCAGCGCCATCGGACCGGAGAGCATGCCATGGTAGCGCAAACCCAATTCAGGCTGCGCGAGCAATTGCAGGAAATGTGGCATGGGCCTTAACAGCCGGATCTCGACGACCCGACCAGTCATCACTCGAATCTCTTCGATCCCGCCGAGATCGAGGGCCAGCGAAGTCCCTCGCAATGCCTTGATCGCATCGTTCAGGGCGACCCGCGCCTGTGTCGCTGAGATATTCTCACCGTCCCGCCATGTTCCGTCCCGCAGCCTGAAAATGTAGCTCTTGCCGTCATCGGTCACGATCCAGCGGTCAGCCAGACCGGGAATAACACGACCCTCGGCATCAAAAGCAACAAGGCCCTCGGCTGTTGCAGCGCGCGTCAGTTGGCCGGCTGTTGAAAGGTAGATACCCTTTTCGAACGGATCGTCCTTGTTGCCGATGACCAGGACATTGACCGCTTCGTTGCCGGACGATCCGCAAGCGGCCAACAGGACCATGGCAAAAAGCGCCACGATTCTTCGCACAAGATTCGGAACGACAAGCATGAATACCGACCTAGTCGATTTCGTCGCAAGCGAAAATGGAGATTACGTATTGAGCCGACTTTTCGGGCGGCAGGAGTCAAATCTTGCGCAGGTCAGAGTCATTATCAAAAACCGTCGGGGCGCGATGCGCATAGGAAAGATCACTTTCCGTTTCCTGGTCGATCGGCGCACGCGCAATCATGGGATTGATCTCTTCGCGAAAGGCGACTCCAAAGCGGTTTCCATGCACCCAGGCTACAGTACCCTCGACCCAACCAACATTGCGGATGCTCACCGAAACTACGGCACCGCGTATGACATGTACCGGCCCCTCGCCCATCATGCCACCCGACGACAGGTTTCTAACCTTGATGCGATGCTCGCCATCAAGGCCGTCAACTTGCAAATCAGCCATGAGGAACAGGCTGTCACGTCCGATTTGCCTATGATCGTTTTCGTCCATCATTCAATTCGGCACTTTGCTGAGCTAGTGGCAACGCAATTGAGCTCGCTCCCACAAGTCGGAAACGCCTCGTTAGCTAAGGTATAGGACAAAGCGGCAAAAAAAGCCTTAACGGACGAGAAAGCACAGAAATGTTCGTCAATCGTCGCGCGAAATCTTCTCGCGACGTTCATGCGCTTCCTGGGCTTCAACGGTCATCGTCGCAATAGGTCGTGCAATGAGACGACCCAGGCCGATCGGTTCTCCGGACACCTCACAATAGCCATATTCGCCCTCGTCAATCCGACGCAGAGCAGAATCGATCTTGGCAATAAGCTTGCGCTGCCGGTCTCGCGTTCTCAGCTCGATGCTCCATTCGGTCTCGCTGGAAGCCCGATCATTAAGGTCCGGTTCCCGTATCGGCCCGTCCTGCAATTGCTGGAGAGTACCTGCCGAGGCATCGAAGATAGATTTCTTCCACGAAAACAACAACCTGCGGAAGTAGTCCAGATGCGCTTCGCCCATGTATGGCTCAGCGTCGGTAGGGAAATAATCCCCGGCGATCTGGCGCTTCGCCTTCGCTAGCACATCAATCTCATCAGAATTGCCATTAGCCATCCAGAAACTCCGCACAATGCCGCCCGGATCGCTTCGCCCTGCTGCCCCGGGTAGTCCCGGTGACAACCAGCGAGCCGGAGTTGAGCGCGCCTATAATTCCGGTGACTTGACCGCACAAGCGTCAATAACGGACCTTGCGAGAAAAGCGGTAGAACGAGCCAACTTACTTACCCGCTGCAGGTGAAACCATTTTTTGTCGAGGCCGTTAACCATTTGTTGACCATGATGGACGAGCTTGCCGCTACTGGCCGACTAAAGAGGCCTGCCACACAGGGGTAATTCGAGATGGGCGACGCATGGCTTAACAAGGACGATCTATCGAAGGCGAATGCCGCCAGCATTACAGGTGAGGATTTGCTGGTAGCCAACTGCCTGGCCGCTGCCGCGCAGGGCGATATCGCCGCCTACTATGATCTCGGCATAGCCTACTCAACTGGCAGCCATGGCGTGCAATGCGACCTGGTCGTCGCGCATAAGTGGTTCAATCTTGCCGCTGTGGCGGGCCATGAAGAAGCAAAGCTCTGCCGGGCTGACATTTCCGAGGAGATGACCGCTCGCGAAATCGCCGAGGCGCAACGCCGCGCTCGCGAATGGCTTTCTGCCTCCAGCCGCAAGGCCGCCTGAATTCAGCCGCCTTTCCTGAACGGCGTTCGTTCCCCAAGCCAGAGCTGGTCCTGCGCGATCCCGGACCGCTCCCGTTCAAGAAAATCGGCGATTGCTTCGCGGAAGCCTTCGTGAGCGATATAATGCGCCGACCATGTGCGCACCGGCTCGTAGCCACGGGCCAGCTTGTGCCCTCCTTGCGCACCCGCTTCTACCCGGTCCAGGCCCAAGGCAATCGCCGCTTCTATGGCTTGATAATAACACAGTTCGAAATGCAGAAAGGGTTTGTCGACAACCGCACCCCAGTAGCGGCCGTACAACGCGTCCCGCCCTATAAAATTGAGCGCTCCGGCAACCGGGTTGTCGTCGATGAATGCCAAAATCAGCATGATCTTGTCCGCCATTCTTTCCCCTAGCAGAGTGAAAGCATCACGGGTCAGATAGGGGCGACCCCATTTTCGAATGCCGGTATCCTGATAAAACATCCAGAATGCTTCCCAATGCTCTGGCCGGATTTCCGCGCCGGTCAGGGACCTGATCTCCACGCCATCCTGAGCCTTCGCCCGCTCCTTACGGATATCCTTGCGCTTGCGCGATGAGAGCGCAGCAAGGAAATCGGCAAAGTCTCCGTAGTCCCTGTTCTCCCAATGAAACTGGATATCGTTGCGGATCAGCCAGCCAGCGCGCTCGAATATGGAAACCTGCGCAGGCTCGATGAAGGACGCATGGGCGGACGACAAACCGTTTGCGGCGCATAGCTGCTCGGCTGCCCTCAGCAACGGTAACGCGACGTCCTCCCGGCAGCTGAGCAAGCGCGGACCAGTCGCAGGCGTGAACGGCACTGAAATCTGCATTTTCGGATAATAGTGCCCACCTGCCCTGTGCCAGGCATCGGCCCATGAGTGGTCGAACACATATTCGCCCTGGCTGTGTTCCTTGAGGTAGGCTGGCAAAGCTCCTGCGAGGACTCCAGTGCTTTCCTCGATGACAATCGGGGTCGGAATCCAGCCGCTGGAGCCGCCGACGCTACCGGAATCCTCTAGCAATTTCAGGAAACAGTGGCTGGTAAAAGGATTTCCGCTGTCTTCGAGCGCATCCCATTCGGCTGCCGGCAGACCTCCGACTGAGTCCGCCGCATGGGCTCTGAAGGCTGGGTCAGTCATGAGACCAGTCCTATTCCCGCGCCTTCGGCAATCGCCGCATCGGCATAAGCATCGGCCCGTAGATTCAGCTCTGGACTGCGCACGGTCCAGCTTGCGACTGGCAGGCCTCGCCGGCGCTGACGCGACGCAAAGCCACTGGGAAGATCACGGATATCATAGGCGAGGAATTCAGGCCGCGCATGCCAGAGGGACAAGTGGCGGCGAAGTGCTCCTGTCAGGCCCTTCCCGCCCTCTTCGGTGACAACCAGTCCTCTGACTGTTGCCGGTGCATTGTCGGCAAACCAGCGCGAAACGCGCGGATCGAAACTCATCACGGCATGCCAGCCGGAGTAGTCCTTCAAATCCGCCCGGATTGCCTCGCAGAAGTCGGCGACGGGCAGGTCCCGCCGAGATTTGACCTCGATCAGCAAGGGAATCTGCCCGGCGACAAGATCGATCAACCGGCGGAGCGTTGCAATCCGGTCCGACGAACCCGAAAGCTCTATCTGGCCCAGTTGTTCGGCGCTCTTTCCCGCGACCGCGCCGGAGACGTCTGTCAGCCGATCCAGCTCCCAGTCATGAAATACCATTGCCTGGCAATCTCTCGATCGCTGTATGTCACATTCTATGCCAAATCCGCGCTCAATCGCACCAGTAAAGGCGGAGGGCGAGTTTTCCGGAATTCCGGCCCCGTGCAGCCCGCGGTGGGCAAAGCTATATTTGCCAATCCACTCGACCTTCCCCACCTCGGGAGCGGGTGCGAGCCAGTCGTCAATCGGAGCGAATAGCGACAATGGCATCAACTTCCACGGCAGCGCCTAGCGGTAATACTGGTACGCCCACGGCACTGCGGGCATGACGGCCAGCATCTCCAAAGAC
>JAQWKP010000325.1 GCA_029247785.1 Novosphingobium sp. | reverse complement strand
GGAGCAAGCCGGCCTCGCCCACTCCCGGTTCGCCTCTCATCAGGAGGCGGGGAGCATATAACCTATATGGTTCGTTATGTCAAGCATGATGTGTGTTTATGGTGTCACTAGCCATCGTTGCAAGGCCTGGTCGCAGCAGGGTGGGCTTCCGCTCACTCTTCTGATTCCTCGCCGTCAAGATCGACACCGACCAGCTTCCAGCCGAAACCATCGCGCTCAAACACCAAAGCCATCGAACCATCCTCGCCTTCCCGGGATGGCGAGGCAAGGACCCGGTTGAAACCGTCGCGTTCGATACTCCATTTGAGCGGCTTGGGTTCACCTGGCGGCACCTCATTCCAGCCGAATTCGATCTTGCTAACGGCCATCAACCGCTCGATTCCTTGCGGCGTGGCGAGGGCGTCGACCATTGGATCGACCATGGACATGACGATGGCGCTGCCCGCCGCCGCGAAAACATCCTTGCCCTTGCCGCTCGTCGCCATGTCACTTTCCAGCTTGGCGCGCAGCTCGCTCTTGAGCGATTCGCGCATGGCCTGAAAATCGACCCGCTCCCGCACCTCCGACATGTCTCCATCCAGCGCCGCCTCGCGCAGCTGGCTGAGGGAATAGGTGGGCGAAACAAGGTACCAGGCAAGCCCGCCGATAATCACGAGGCCCAGCACCACGACTTTCAATGTGCCCTGAAACATGATGTTCTCCCTTTCCCTGCTGCCCTGCGCGTTGGCGTCAGCCGATGGCGCCCTTCTCCTTGAGCGCGGCTACCTCATCCCAGGAAAGTCCAAGGTCTAGCAGCGCCGTTTCGGTATGCTCGCCCAGCTCGGGCGCGCGCTGCGGATGCACGCTTTGCCCGTCGAACTGGGCGGGCGAAGTGACGACGGTCAGCTTCGATCCATTGATCATCTCAACTTCGGACGTCCAGCCATTGGCCTCGACCTGGGGGTCCTCGTGGACTTCGGCTGGTACGCGCATTGGTGCCCAGGCGCCTTGCGCGGATTTGAGCGTCTCGCACCAGTCGGCATAGTCGCGGCTAGCGAAGATTTCGTCGAGCCTCTCAACACAGGCGCGCGCGTTCTCGCGCCGGGTGGGCATATCAATGAAGCGCGGGTCGTCGATCAGTTCGGGATGGCCGATGACGGTGCAGAAATCGCCCCAGTGGCGTTCGCCTTCCATCATGTTCAAGTGGATGAAGCGGGCGTCGCTTGTGCGATAGGTCCCGACAATCGGGTTCCAGCTGGCAAAGCGGTCATGCGTCCTGAGGTGAGATTCGGGATCGAGCTTCGAATTGTTGATGTCGGGCTGGAGCTGCCACATGCCGACATTCATCAGCGCGACGTCGACAATCGGCGCATTACCGGTCGCCAGCCGCTCGTACAGCGCCGCCCCGATCGCGCCGGCAATAGTGAGGCCGCCCATGACATCACCGAAGGCGGGGCGCTGCATCACCGGCCTTTCCGCACCCTGCGGGGTGAAGATTCCGCCAATGCCTGCGCGCGACCAGAAGGCGGTGGCGTCATAGCCCGCCGTCTGCCGGTCCGGCCCCCTCGCGCCATATCCGGAACCACGGACATAGACGATGTCGGGATTGTGCGCGCGCAGATCTTCAGCATCGATCTTGAGGCGCGCGCGCGCATCGGGCCGCATGTTGGTAAGGAAAACGTCGCAGTCCTTCGCCAGCCGGTAGAGCAACTCGCGCCCTTCGGGCTGTTTGAGGTCGATCGCTACCGACTGCTTGCCCCGATTGGTCGACTGGAAGCTGGGATCAATGCCATCATGCGCCGCATGCAGGCCCATGGTGATCAGGCTGCGATAGGGATCGCCGGTCTCGGGATGCTCAACCTTGATGACTTCCGCGCCCCATTCATGGAGCACGCCGCCGGCGATCGGCACGAACACATGCGAAGCGACTTCAAGAATGCGCACACCGGCGAGGGGTTGGGACATGAAACGACTCCACGGTTGATCGCGGGCGGACAGCCTGCGTGATTAGGGTCTAAATCCTGACGCGCCGTTGTCAAAGAGGCTGACTGGCCTGCTCGAGCGCTTTGACATGTGCGGCGACGCAGCTGGCCAGCGCATCGAGATCGTAGCCACCTTCGAGCAGCGAGACCACTCGGCCATTGCAGTGGCGATGCGCAAGCGCGACAAGTTCGCCGGTGATCCAACTGTAGTCGGCCTCGTCAAGCAGCAGCCCGGCCAACGGGTCATCACGATGGGCATCGAAACCTGCCGAAATCAACAGCAATTCTGGCGCGAAGCTATCGAGAGCAGGAAGCAACTCGTCGCGCCACGCCTTGCGGAACCCTATGCTGCCAGTACCAGATGCCAGCGGCACATTCGCAATATTGCCGGACACACCCCGCTCCTCGCGAGAACCCGTGCCCGGATAAAACGGGCCCTGGTGGCTGGAAGCAAAGAACAGCTCGGCATCATCCCAGAATGCAGCCTGGGTGCCATTGCCATGATGGACATCGAAATCGGCCACCGCAATTCGCTTGAGGCCCCAGCGGTCTCGGGCGTGATGCGCGGCGATGGCGATGGAATTGAACAGGCAGAAGCCCATGCCTTTTGCGGGCTCGGCATGATGGCCTGGCGGGCGGGCGGCGACGAAACCCGCATCGGCCTTGCCTTCCATCACCAGATCAACGCCCCGAATCGCACCGCCCGCCGCGCGCAGGGCGGCCTCAACACTTCCCGCGCTCAAAATGGTGTCTGGATCAAGCGCGATATGCTCTCCTGCAGGCACTTCCAGCGCCAACAACGGCCGCACATAGTCGCCGTCATGGACCCGGATCAGCTGCTCGGCACGGGCGCGCGGCGCTTGCTCGCGCAGCAGCTCGGGGAAGCGCTCCGCGTTCAGCGCGGCGAGCACCGATCTCAGGCGGTCGGCGCGCTCGGGATGATGGGCACCCGTATCATGATCGAGACAGGCCTCATGCGTGACAAGCGCGATGCCTCTGAACTGTTCGATCGTCTTCGCCATGATCGTCAATTCATCTCCCTCAGAGCCAACAACCTAAATCCGCGTCGGACAAATTGACAGGAGGTCATCGGGCTGGCCAAAAAATGCACTGCCGACTATCGATTGGACAGACCATTTCCTGCCCCGTCACCTCCGGGAATTTTGATGCCGACCAGAAAAGCCAACATCTGCACGTTTTGGTTGCTCGTCGTTCTCGCCTTTCTCGCCGGCCCTGCGCAAGCTCGCGAGGCGCTCGATCTGTCCACGGGATGGCGCTTCCACTTTGGCGACCTGACCGAAGAGGCGACCCGGCCCGGCTTCGACGATAGCGACTGGCAGGAGATTACGGTTCCCCACACCTGGAACCAACTGGGCGAATATGCGCTGAAGCGCAGCGCCGAGACGAACAACGAGCAAGGCACCGGATGGTATCGCCTCAACCTTGACGCGCCCGTGGCCGACTCTGGAATGCGCCAATATCTCGATTTCGCAGCCGTCGGCACCATTGCCGATGTCTGGGTCAACGGCACGCATGTCGGCACCCACAAGGGCGCATTCAGCCGGTTCCGGTTTGACGTCACTCAAAGCTGGAAACCGGGCGCGACCAATCTGGTCGTGGTACGCGCCGACAATTCCAAGCCCGCTGTCGGCAGCTCGACCGAACATGTCATCCCACTCGCGGGAGACTTCTTCGTCCATGGTGGGATCTACCGGCAGGTCGCGCTGGTCACCGCGGGCCGGGTGGGAATCGACCTGCTCGATTACGGTGGGCCGGGTGTCTATCTGCGCGCGGACGAAATCTCCGGAGACCGGACCACGATCGATGTGCTTACCCGGCTGCGCATCCAGGGAGAGAGCTTGCGCAATCTCCTCCTTACCGCGACCATCGTCGACGCCAACGGACAGGAAGTGGCGCGAAGTGCCCGGAAACTGAGGGTTGACGAGGGCACCAAAAATATCTCAAGTCAACTTGAGGTTATGAATCCCCGCCTGTGGCAGGGCCGCGAGGATCCGTACCTTTACTCGGTCAATGTCACGCTCTCCGAGAAGGGGCATGAGCTGGACAGCGTTACCCAGCCGCTCGGGCTTCGCAACTTCCACTTCGACGCCGAGAATGGCTTTTTTCTCAATGGTAAGAGCCTTAAACTTCATGGTGTTTCGCGTCATCAAGACCGCATGGGCAAGGGCTGGGCCTTGTCGCCCGAAGACCATGCCGAGGACATGGCGCTGATCAGGGAACTGGGTGCCAACACCGTCCGCCATGCACATTACCAGCACGCCGCCCAATGGTCCGAAGAAGCCGACAAGGCAGGCATGATCGTCTGGGCCGAGCTGCCCTATGTCGCAGGTCCCAGCCTCACCGGTGGCAAGGGTTCCGAACAGCTCTGGGCCAATGCGGAGCAGCAGCTGCGCGAACTGATCCGCCAGAATACCAACCACCCCTCGATCGTGATGTGGTCGATCGGCAATGAGGTCGACATCGCCCATGGCTTCGGCATGGATGGAGCGCCGCCCGAACCGCTGGCGCTGCTCAAGCACCTCAACGCGATTGCCAAACAGGAAGACCCGTCACGCGCCACGATATTTGCCGATTGCTGCGAATCTCTCAATTTCAAGGAGCTGGCGCAGGGTCTTGGTGCGGGTTCCGAAATGACTGTCGAAATCGGTGAGGACAAACTTCCCGGGGCAGCCGATCTGATCGGCTACAATCGCTATTTCGGCTGGTACTATCCCAGGCCGTTCGAAGCGCGAGAAATGTTCGGCAAGCATCTCGACATGCTGCATGCAAAATATCCCGAACTGCCGATGTCAGTCAGCGAATATGGCGCGGGCGGCGCGCCCAGCCAGCACAGTGACGATCCGCAGACCGGCTTCGTCAATTTCATCGGCCGGCCTCAGCCCGAGGAATACCAGGCCTGGGTCCATGAGCAGAGCTGGCCGGTGATCGCCGAGCGCGATTACGTCTTCGGCGGCTGGGTCTGGAACATGTTCGACTTCGTGTCCGATCTGCGCGGCGAAGGCGACAGCGTCGATATCAACACCAAGGGCCTCGTCACTTTCGACCGCAAGGTGAAGAAGGACGCATTCTATTTCTACAAGGCCGCATGGACCGTTGAGCCGATGATCCATCTGACGGGCAAGCGCTACGCCGCCCGCGCTTACCCGGCGATGGATGTCAAAGCCTATAGCAACGCACCCTCGGCCAGCCTGTTCTTCAATGGCCATGAGATCGGCGAAGTGCTCTGCCCTAACCATGTCTGCGTCTGGCAAGGCGTGCGCCTCGAGCCGGGCCGAAACGAGGCTCGCGTTGAGGCGGGAGAGGCAGGTGACAGCGCGGTCTGGACCGGCCCTGACCCGGCGAAAGACGGCATCCGCATCGACGTCGGCGATATGGCAGTCCGCAGCTTGGGCAACCGCCAGTTCGGTTCCGATACATTCGTCACCGGCGGAAAGCCGATGGTGCTCAACCTCGGCAGCTTTGGTGGCCGCAGCGCCGGCCCGCCCCGAAAGATCGAGGCCCCGGAGCCCGCGCTCTATGCCTATTGGCGTGAGGGCGAGGCCTTCACCTACGAAGTACCCGTGCCGAACGGAGACTGGACGGTCACCTTGCACCTCGTCGAAGCGGGTCGTGAGCCCTCCCCCGAACAGCGATTGACCGTCACTGCCAATGGCAGCGCGGCACTCGCTCCCTTCAACGTGGCACAGTCAGCAGGCGGTCCTCTCAAGGGCCTCGAACGCAGCTTCCCTGTCTCCGTGATCAACGGCATATTGAAGCTCGACTTCGCCAGCACAGGTGGCAAGGCCGCGCTGGCGGCGATCGAGATCACGCGATGAGTTTTGCCCTTACCCGGCGCGCGGCGATCGGCAGCCTCTCGGGCGCGCTGCTCGCAGGATGTGTCGTGCCAGCGAGGGCGGCTATCCTGTGGGCGCCGTTGCCCGCAGACCCTGGTCCGTCTCAACCCTGAGCGTGACGAAATTCCAGCCCGAAGAGCAGGCCACGACTCTCACCGACACAATCTTCATGCTCGAAATCTCTTGCGTTTCATGCGCTACTGCTTGAGATTGCAGCCCGAATTCGATAATGCCAATTGTAGGTAATTGGTCAGACCGCAATAGGAGTTTGCCGTATCATGGTACGCGCGAAAAGCGCCACTCGGTCGGCTAGCGACGAATCGCCATTCAAGAACGGCGCAAAAGGTCAGCCTCTCCGCCTTTACCAGAAGTTCGCAAAGATCGTGATCGATGAGTTGCGAAGCGGCCAATATGCGGTGGGTGACCGCATGCCTGCCGAGCGCGATCTCGCCAAGAAGTTTGAGGTCAGCCGCCCGGTTGTGCGCGAAGCCATGCTTGCCCTTGAAGTGCTCGGGCTCATCGAAGTCAGGGTAGGCTCGGGTTCCTATGTCGTGCGCCTGTCCGGCAAGCAGAAGGATCCGGGTTTCGACGTCACTGCGTTTGAGCAGCTCGAGGCCCGCATGTTGTTCGAAAGCGAAGCGGCGGCGCTTGCAGCATCGCAGATCACTGATGCGGAAATCGGAGAGCTGGAAAGCCTCGTCCAGGCGATCCGCGACGAAAACCGCTGGTCCGACAGCGCGCAAGAGGCCGACATGGCATTTCACCTGACCATCGCCCGGGCCACCCGCAATGCCGTGATCGAGCGGACAGTCGAAGGGCTCTGGCAATTGCGCTCAACCTCGCCTGAATGTGCGCTGATGCTGGAAAAAGCGCGCAGGGCCAATGTCCGGCCGGTCGTCGATGAGCACACCGTCATCCTTGAAGCACTGCAAGCCCGCGATGCCCAGGCCGCCCGGACTGCGATGCACGAGCACCTGGGCGCTGTGATCGACCACCTGCTATTCGCGATCGAGGAACAAGCGGTCATGGACGCGAGGAATTCGGTGACGGCAACCCGCGAGCGGTTCACGCAATCAATAAGAGGCTGATCGGTTCGGCAAAAGGTTCAG
The DNA here is from genome assembly GCA_029247785.1 of Novosphingobium sp. GTDB lineage: Bacteria > Pseudomonadota > Alphaproteobacteria > Sphingomonadales > Sphingomonadaceae > Novosphingobium. The sequence continues at coordinate 12,116 of JAQWKP010000325.1, read as the reverse complement.
ATCATGAAAATCCTGCCACTTTCCGTTGCGGCAAGCATCGCCCTGGCGCTGGTGACACCAGCCGCCGCTAGTCCCGTCACCGACTGCCCGCTGCGCGATGCGCCCTTCTCCGCGTCCACTCCGTTGATCGATATTCTGCTCAGCCCGGCAGCGCGCTCCGTGGTCGAGAAGGAACTCGACGTATCCTTCAATTCGGCCCCGCCGCGATTTTCCGGAACCGAAGCGCCGAGCTTTGCGGCCATCCTGACATTGCGAGAGGGTGCAGGTCTGATGCGCCAGTCACCCGAAGCGGTCGCGCGCGCAATCACCGCGCTTGAAAAGCTACCTGTCACCGAGGCGGACAAGATCGCGCGCTGCGCTCGCTATGACAACGACACTCCCCAATTCGTCCTGCCTGAAGGCAAGCCGGCAATCCTGCTGTTCGGCAAGATCAACGGCTTCAAGGACGTCCCCGGTGTCGAAGCAGCACAGGCCGCGATCGAGGAAATCGGCGCCCGCAATGGCTGGACCATCGCGGCGACTGAAAAGGGCGGCGCAATCGCACCCGAAGTGCTCGAGCAGTTCGATGCAATCATCTGGAACAATATCAGCGGAGACGTGCTCACCCTGTCACAGCGCCAGGCGCTCAGGGATTATGTCGAAGGCGGCGGCGGATTTGTCGGCATTCATGGCACGGCAGGCGATCCGGTCTATTTCTGGGACTGGTATGTCGACACGCTGATCGGCGCGCGCTTTGCCGGCCATCCGTCTGATCCGCAATTCCAGGATGCACGGATCGTGGTTGAGGATGCCGGGCATCCCGCCGCAGCCGACCTGCCAGCCGAATGGGTGATGAAAGACGAGTGGTATTCTTTCAAAACCAACCCGCGCGACAGCGGCGCGCGCATAATCGCCAGGCTGGATGAGAGCTCCTACAGCCCGGAAGCCAGCCGCGGCCAGCAACTGCGCATGGGTGACGACCATCCCATCGCCTGGAGCAAGATCATCGGCAAGGGCCGCAGCTTCTATTCGGCGATCGGCCACATGCCCGAAACCTATACCCATCCGCTCTATAACCGGATGCTGGAAGACGCGATCGCCTGGGTGGCCAGGATTTCGAAAGTGAGTTGCGAGGACTGAGCGAGCTGTGCAGGTGGTTCCGTTCTTAGGATCGCAGCACCACTACCAGACCTGATCTTTCTGGTGCCACTTCGCCCGGCGCGATGGAAACCCGCGCAGCATCCGCGCGAGCGCGGTCGAGAATTGTAGCGGGAACACTGGCCTCGTGAACCAGCACATCTGCCGACCCCAGAGCCCTTGCCTGGCGCAGCGTGAGATCCTCAGGGTCGGTGCTGGTGAGATAAATTTCAATTGTATCAGAGGGCTGAACCTCATGAGAGCCTTCCAGCCAGCCATCAATCTGTTCGTCGCTGCCCTCGCGCATGGGGTCAAGCGCTCCGCCCTCACCCAGCGCGGCGTCCAGTGCTCTGCGCCGGTCGCCCGCATCTGACCAGCGCGCGCGCAGCCTCTCGCGCGCCGCTGCCAGACCTGAGGCCAGCTGACCCAGCGATGCCGGCAGCAGCGCCTCCAGCCGCAGCCGCAACGCCTTGGCGAGCCCCGCCGATGCCCCGCCGGTCCCCACCGCCAGCAGCACCGGCGAACGGTCCAGGATACTCGGCACGGTAAAGTCGCACAGCTTTGGGCGGTCGGCGGCATTGACCAGCAGCCCGGCAGCGCGCAACCGCATCGCATCCGCCTCGACCAATGCAATGTCGTCATGGGCGATAAATGCCAGCCGCGCGCCCTGTGCGATGCCCTGTTCCAGATCGGAAATGACGACGCCTCCCGCGCGCTCGACCAGCCGGTGCCGCGCCTTGGCCACATCCCCCGAACCCAGCACGATCACCGTCTGGCCGGCGATGGAGTGGAACAGGGGAAGCGAAGGGATCAAGCGATCATTCCAGCCAGTCCGGGACATGCTCGGCGGCCAGGATCGTCGAGGGTTCGATGCGGTCGGCAACGACTGCCCACTTGTCGCCATCGACCATCACTTCGGGCACCAGCGAGCGGCTGTTGTAGGTGTTGGCCATGGTCGCGCCATAGGCCCCCGCCGTGCGAAACGCGGCAAGGTTGCCCGCCTCCATCGCATCGATTTCGCGGCCCATGGCGAAAGTGTCGGATGTCTCGCAAATCGGACCGACGATATGGGCGGTCATGCGCTCACCACTTGGTGTCAGTGCGACAAAATCGTGCCAGGCATCATAAAGCGAGGGCCGGGCAAGGTCGTTCATCGCCGCATCTATAACCACGAATGGCGCGGAAACACCCTGCTTCACGCGGATCACGCGCGTCACCATCACCCCGGCATTGCCGGTGATGACGCGGCCCGGTTCGAACATCATGGTGGTGTCCCAGCCCGCTGCCACCTCCGCGATCATCGCGGCATAGTCCGCCGGGCCGGGCAGCTGCTCGCCTGGCTGGTAGGGCACGCCGAGCCCGCCGCCCAGATCCATGTGGCTGACTGTAAGACCTTCGGAGCGAATTGCCTCCAACAGCTCGCCCATGCGGGTGAAGGCCTGGCGCGAGGGAGCGAGATCGGTGATCTGGCTGCCGATATGAACGGCAAGTCCGCGCATCTCAAGCCCGCCCAGAGCGGCAAGCTTGGCATAAATGGCGCCCGCACGGTCATAGGCAACGCCGAACTTGTTCTCAGCCTTGCCGGTCGAAATCTTGGCGTGGGTGAGCGCATCGACATCGGGATTGACCCGCAGTGCACAGATCGCCCTTTGGCCTCTGGCGGCAGCGATCGCGGCAAGCTCGACGCCTTCTTCCTCGCTTTCGAGATTGAACTGCCCGATCCCGGCATCGAGCGCATGGGCCAGCTCCGCCGCGCTCTTGCCGACGCCGGAAAACACCACGTCGCTCGCGGGAATGCCGGCGGCAAGCGCGCGGTCCAGCTCTCCGCCCGAGACGATGTCTGCCCCGTAACCTTCATGCGCCAGCACCCGCAACACGGCGATATTCGGATTGGCCTTCATCGCATAGGCCAGATGAATCGGGCCGACCGCGGCCAGCGCCTCGCGAAACACCTTTGCATGGCGCACCAGGGTCGCGCGCGAATAGACATAGGCCGGTGTTCCCACCGCCTCGGCAATGGCGGTGAGCGGCACATCCTCAGCGTGAAGCACGCCGTCTCTGTAGCTGAAATGATCCATCGCTTGGCCGATAGGCTCTATTCGGGCGGAGGCAAGTCGAAGGGATCGTCCTCGCGCTCTTCGGATCGCTTGCGCAACTCAACAGTACGCCCGGGGGCGGCCTGCGGCGGAAGGTCCAACAATGCGCTGGAACTGGGCTGTTCCTCAAGACCATAAGGCGCAACCGGCAGGCGGTCGCCCGCCTGCGGAAGGAGATCGGTCTTCTGGCCGCATGCCGCCAGCGCCATCAGCAGCAGGATCGCGTGTATCTTGCGCATGCGATTCACTCCATTCCCAACGCGTTGCGGGCTTCGGCAACGCGGATACGCACTTGCACCGGCGCAGTGCCACCATGGCTGGTGCGCGCCGCTACCGATGCCTCGACGGACAGCGCGGAGTATACTCGTTCATCGACGCGGCTGTCGATGGCCTGAAGATCGGCGAGAGCAAGCTGGTCGAGAGCGACGCCCTGTTCTTCGGCCAGCTTCACCGCAGCGCCGGTGATATGGTGCGCCTCGCGGAACGGAATATCGGCCTCTCGCACCAGCCAATCGGCAAGGTCGGTCGCGGTGGCATAGCCAAGTTCGGCGGCCTCGCGCATCCGGTCGGTGCGGAAATTGGTATCGGCAACCATGCCGGTCATCGCCGCGATCGACAGCGCCAGCAGTCCGGCGGCCTCGAACACCGGCGGCTTGTCGTCCTGCATGTCCTTCGAATAGGCTAGAGGCAGCCCTTTCATCGTCACCATCAGCGCGGTCAGGCAGCCGACGATCCGCCCGGAGTGGCCCCGCACCAACTCGGCAGCATCGGGATTCTTCTTCTGCGGCATGATCGAACTGCCGGTGGACAGGGTGTCAGGCAATGTCGCAAAACCGAACGGCTGGCTCGCCCAGATGATGAACTCTTCGGCCAGCCGCGAAAGATGCAGCGAGCACTGCGCCGCCGCCATCAGGTAATCCAATGCGAAATCGCGGTCGGACACGGCATCGAGGCTGTTGTCGGTCGGACTATCGAAGCCTAGCGCCTGCGCAGTCATCTCCCGATCGATGGCAAAGCCAGTCCCGGCCAGGGCCGCCGAACCGAGCGGGGAGCGGTTGAGCCGCGCCCGCGCATCAGCAAACCGCGAGCGATCACGCTGGATCATCTCGTAATAGGCCATCAGGTGGTGGCCGAGAGTGACCGGCTGGGCGGTTTGCAAGTGAGTGAAGCCGGGCATGATGCTTGCCGCATGTTCACCCGCACGGGTCACCAGCGCCTTTTGCTGCGCTGCAAGCCCGGCGTCGACCTGGTCGATGGCATCGCGCACCCATAGCCGGAAATCGGTCGCGACCTGATCGTTGCGACTCCGCGCAGTATGCAACCGTCCCGCCGCCGGACCAATCAGCTCGGCGAGCCGCGATTCGGTGGTCATATGGATGTCTTCAAGGTCCCAATCCTCGGGCACGCCATTGGCCGCAAATTCGGCGGCAACCGCATCGAGGCCGCCAAGAATTGCCTGCGTGTCCTCGGCAGAAACAATCCCTTGCGCACCGAGCATGGTGACATGGGCCTTCGATGCGGCGATGTCCTGGGGCCACAACGCCTTGTCGAACGGGATCGAGGCATTTATCTCGCGCATGATCGAAGACGGCCCGTCCGCGAACCGGCCGCCCCACATCGCATTGGAGCCTACGCCCTTGCTGTTATCCCGATCGCTCACGCTTGCTGTCCTTGGCTTCGCGCTGATTGCTGGCGGCTGCGATAGGCAAAGCGGCGAAGACGCGCAACCACGCGCTGACGCGGCGGGCGAGGCGGATACGCCTGCCAGCAAGCTCGACCGATCGCATGCAGGCAAGGCTTTGCCGACCATGACGCTGCGCGACGCCCAAGGAAACACGCTCGATCTGCAAGCGCTCAAGGGCAAGCCGCTGCTGCTCAATCTGTGGGCGACCTGGTGCGCGCCGTGCATCGCCGAACTGCCGACGCTGAATGAGTTGGCGCAAAGGCATAAGGGGCGACTTCGTGTACTTACGGTCTCGCAGGACATGGCGAACACCGACAAAGTTGCGAGTTTTCTCAAGAAACGAGGACTTGACCAGCTCGAAGCCTGGCTCGATCCGGAATCCGACCTGACCTTCGAGCTGGGCGCGCAGATGCTTCCGACAACGATCTTCTTCGATAGCGACGGCGATGAAATCTGGCGCTATCTTGGTGACAAGGATTGGGCAGACGAGGAAGCTGCCGTGCTGCTAAATATTCATGAATCAGCGGAGGGTTTGCGAGAATGACTGAGGCCGAGCACATCAGCGCTGAACAAATGGAGCGCATCGCCGACTCCTTTCGGGCAGGCGTGGAAGTCTATGCCCGCGAGAACTCGCCGCTCTATTCCGCCCTGGCGCGGCTCGGCGCAGACGATCCTGAGATCGTCGAAATGGCCTGTCACGCGATGGCCAGCGCGCCGCCGGTACATCTGTTCACCTCGGTCCACTTCATGCTGCTGGGCGGGATTGACGACCCGCTGGCGCGCTATTTCCCGACGCTGGCCGAGACACCTCTGTCCCCTGAGGAAGCCTTTTCGCACTTCCGCCGCTTTTGCCTTACCCATCGCGATGAACTGCTTGATGTGATGCGCAGCAGGCCGGTGCAGATGACCTATGTCGAGCGCTGCCGCAGCGTGATCGCACCGCTGTGCCATGTCGCTGATCTGGCAGGTGAACCGCTCAATCTCATCGAGATTGGCTGCAGTGCCGGGGTGCTGCTGACCTTCGACCGCTATGCCTATGAGATGCGCGAGGGCGAAAAATTCGGCCCCGCTGACGCGCCGTTCATGCTGAAAGGCGATCTCACGGGTGGGCCAGACTTGCGTATTCCGCAGATCGGCAAGCGCATCGGCATGGACCTCAACATCATCGATCCTGCCGTGGAAGAAGACCGGCGCTGGATGCTGGCGACGTGTTTTCCCGAATTGCTCGACCAGCAGAGACGGCTGGCCGAGGCGATGGATATCGTTGCGTCAACCGATATCACCTGGCTGGAAGGCGATGCGCTGGCCCGAATCTCCGAAGCGCTCGCTCTCGCTCCCGATCCGGTGTGCGTCTATCATTCGGCCTGCCTGTTCTACTGGCCGCAGGAAGCCAAGCTGGCGCTCGACGAATTGCTCTGCGAGGCCAGCAGGACCCGCACAATCTACCGCTTCGGCAGCGAGCCGTCGGAACGCTATGACGAACAAATGTCCGGCCGCAACGATACCGAGAACATCCGCAAGTCGACCGGCCCGAATGGTGAGATCACCTACACCTGCTATGAGGGCGGGACGATGGACCGCAAAATCCTCGCCGAGTCCTATGCTACGCTAGGCAAGACCATCTGGATCGATTGAATGGTCCGATCAGTATGGAGAGAGCATCATGAGCCGACTTCCCCCAGTCCCCGACAGCGAACTGAGCGCCTTTTTCCGCGAACGTGTTGAGCTTGACCGCGCCGAGGGCCGCGATACTTCTCTCAATGCGGTGCTGGCGCATCGTTCTGACTTCTTCGAGCGCTATTTTTCCTTCTTCTACCCGGCGCATGAAGAGGGCGTGCTCGACACGCGGATCAAGGAAGTCGCCCGGCTCCAGATTGCGCGGCACAATGCCTGCCAGGCCTGCCTCAACGCGCGCTACGCTACAGCGCAGGAGCAGGGACTGACCGAGCAGCACATCGCCCAACTGGACTTGCCAGAGGCCGAACGCGAACTCGACGACCGTGAGCGGCTGGCGGTCGAATATGCCGACCGGCTGGCCTTCGATCACCAGCGCATCGACCAGACCTTCGTAGACCAGCTACAGGAGGTATTCAGCCCGGCGGAGATCCTCGAGCTTGGCATGATGATCGGCCAATATATCGGTTTTGGCAGACTGCTGGTGGCAATGGGAATCGATGTGCACTCGCAAGAGGTGTTCGCTTCGGGTGATTTCCGGGAAGACCAGCAGGATGCGCTTGCTTCCTAGGCCCAGGCGACTTCCTAACCCGCCTCCACCGCCGGAAATTGCGCCGGTTCGCTCAGCCTTGAGCCCAGCTTCGGATAGCCCTCAAGCTCATTCCCGGTGAAATAGATCAGCCTGCCATGCGCCTGATCAGGCGCGATCGCGAAGCGGTCAGAGATATCTCCCACCAGCGTCAGACCCTTGCCGCGCAGGTAATCCGCAGCCGCAGCCGCGTCCTTCACCTTGTAGGTCAGGCAATAGATGCCCCTGGTCTCAATCGCGTGTTCCGTCACCGCTGTGTCCGATGAATTGCCGACCATCGCCTCAATCACCGTATCGCCCATATCGAAGCAAACACAGTTGGCGTCGTCGCCGGGCAACGCCCGCTCGCCCACTTCCGGCCATTCGAGCTTGCCGGCAAAGACCTCCCGCGCCTCTTCGATCGACGGCGCAGACAGGCCGATGCTTTGCAGCCCTTCGATCCCCAGCGGATGCTCGTCACGCCATTTCACCGGCGACCATGCCGGATCGTTGCGCGGATCGTTGGGCAAGTCCTGTCCCAGTACCTCGATCCTCATACCCATCACCTGGTATCGGCCGATCATGAAGTAGCTTGCTTCCATGCCCCGATCATAGTGCAGCTTGAAGCCGCGCTCGCGCAGCCACGGGTCGGCCTGCTTGAGATCAGCAACTCTCAGCGCCACGCCCAGCCAGCGCATCGGCGCGGCAGAGCGGCGCAGCATGTCGCCGATCGGCACGCCCTCGTTCTCGCCAGCGCCTGCCGGGGCGATCGGGATGACCATGGTGTCCCCGATCATCATCAGGCTTTCCTCGCGGTCGAAGCCCATATCCTGCGTCTCAGGCGTGATCAGAATTTCATAAACGGTCTCGGCACCGAACACGTCATGATAGAAGCCATCGCAGGTCTTGCGATCCGCATTATCGGCAATCGCCCAGCTGATATGGGCGAGTGGCATAGCGACCATTCAGCTACTCCCTTTCACGCATCTCGGGCTCAAACAAACGCCCTGGCCCGCGTCAATCCTTGATCTTGCGAGGTGCGCCGGCGCCATCCATGAAGCGCGCCAGATTGTAATGCAGGCTGGCGACCGAGCGCTCCATATAGGGATTGGGCTGGGCGCCGCGAAAACCGGCATTCTTCATGCCAAGCTGCACCTGGGCCATGTTGTCAAAGTCCTGCTGCAGCACCGGCGGCCAATCCGGGCACTCGGTATATTCCCATTCGGTCTCAGGCGCTCCGCCATCAGGATAAAGCTCGTAGACCACGGCTTCGAATATGCATTTATCAGGATCGTCGCCGTAAGGGCGGGCCTGGTAGCACAGCATGTTGTTGACCGCGTGACCGATCTGCTGGTTGGGGAAGATCTGCCAGCTGGTGCCGCTCTTGGCAGTGTGCATCGGATCGACCGTCGGCCAGACGACGCCGCGGTCCTCATCGATCTGGCGCGCAGTCGTCAGCCAGTATTTCGAGACTTCAGGAGCCGGCGTTCCTTCGGGAAGCTCATCCTTCAGCCGGTTGGCGACATCGACCAGCGTGCGGGTGGTGTTGGTATTGGCGTTTTCCCAGGTGAAATTCTGCATTTCTGCGGTGGTGATGCGCGGGTCCTCGCCAGCGCCGAGCCGCAGCTTGGCCGCATCCTCTTCCTGGCCCTTGGGCGCTTCATAACCGATATGGGAGTGCAGGCCCTGGTTGCGGCCCCAGCCCCTGAATTGACCGAATTCCATGAATTCCGGGTGAGTCGCTGCAACATGGTAGGTCTCGCAGAATGCCTCCATTGCGACCTTCCAATTGCAATCGAATACCACCCATTTGCGCCAGCGCGTGCGCATGTTCTGCAATTCGAACGGGTCCAGCATTGAGGAAGCAGGCTCGAGATAGTCGGCCAGTGGCATGCAATCGGGATCAAGGTTGATCCAGACCCAACCGCCCCAGCTTCCGACATTGACCTTGCCAAGGCTGGTGCTGTGCTCGGTCAGGCAACCCTGCCAGTCCTCCTCATGCTCGATAAAGCTGTTCGAGCCGTCGAGCTCGTAGGTCCAGCCGTGAAAGCCGCAGATGAAATTCCGCCGGCTGCCGCGCGCATTGCGCTGACCGGCGGGCGTTGCGATCAGCTTGCGACCACGATGCGGGCAGACATTGTGATAGGCGGCGATGTCGTCCGCGCCGGTTCCGGTCCGCACGATGATCACCGAATCGTCGGTGATGTCATAAGTGATGTAGTCGCCGACATTGGGGATGTCTTCGATCCGGCCGGCCTGCAGCCAGACCTTGCGCCACAGCTTGTCCTTTTCAGCACGAGCATAGTCCGCCGAGATATAGGCCTCGGCCGGAATATTGACGGCTTCAGCCAGTTCATCGGCCTGTTCGACTATCTTTCCCATCTCACCCATGACAATCCTCATTTGTGGCTGTGGCCGGATATTCACACCGGCAAGCTGTTGTCGTTGCGCTATCGCAAATCGGAGCGCTCCTGTCACCGGCTCCTGTCACCGAGAAGAACGATACTTTGACTCTTCCCACGATTCCGGCACATGATTAATGTCAAACTGCCCCGAGAGAGGAAGCTGCCATGAGTGACGAATCGTCTGCCGAAATCCGCGAATCCCGCAAGGACTGGGTCTCCGAACACCGCGAGATGTATCTCAAGTCCGGCGGCGTTGAAGGCCACATCCAGGACCTCACTCCGGTCAACGGTCATGATTTCGGCACGCATCTGCTGCTCAAATATAGAGGCCGCAAGACCGGCCGCACGCTGATCACTCCGCTGAGCTATGCCGATATCGGTGGCGAAGTGGTGATCTGCGCATCCAAAGGCGGCGCTGACACCCACCCGACCTGGTACCTCAATCTCGTCGAGCAGGACGAGGTCCATTACCAGATCGCTACCCAGGCGTTCCGTGGTACCTGGCGCGAGCCCGAAGGCGCAGAGCGGCAGAAAATCTGGGACTTCATGGTCGATTGTTTCCCGTTCTATGCCGACTACCAGAAATCGACCGATCGCATCATTCCGCTGGTCGTGATGAAAGGCGTCGAGGAAATCCCGGTGTTCAAATTCGAGGAAGCCGAAGGCTGGCGGGACATCTGACCGGCGCGCCCTTTGTGCCCCGCTCCGGTGATATCGAAGCCGCGCTGAAATACTCGACGGTAGGCGACGGGCAGGCCGTGTTCCACGCCTCGACCGGCGGCGAAGGCGAGAATGACGCGCAAGGGCAATTTGAGAATATCAGCGTTCGCATTTCAAACGGGCGCGATCGAGCTGACAGCTTCTCACTGGACCAGACCGGTTTCACCCTGGTCCAGCACGAATCGGCAGTCAGTGATTTCTACGATCGAGGCCAGTTGCGGGACATCTATGAGGCCGAGGCCGGAGAACTCGTTCAATCCATGACCGGCGCATCTCGCACTGTTGTGTTCGATCACACGATCCGAACCGATTCGGAAGTGGTCCGCAAAAGCCGTCAGGTGCGCGATGCAGTGCCGCTGGTCCACAATGACTATACCGACCGCTCTGCTCGTCAACGGGTCCGCGACATCTTGCCGGCCAAAGAGGTCGACGCCCTGCTCTCGCGGCGGTTTGCGATCGTCAATATCTGGCGTTCGATCGGCGGCATCGTCGACACCACGCCGCTGGCAATCTGCGATGCACGCAGCATTTCGGAGAGCAATCTGATTGCGATGGAGCGCCGCGCCGGTGACCGCATCGGCGAGATGCAACAGGCGACCTTCGATCCCAACCATCGCTGGTACTATTTTGCACGGATGGCCCCGAATGAGGCGCTCGTGTTCAAGACATTCGATTCGTCGCAGGACGGCCCGGCCCGCCGCTCATTGCATTCGGCGTTCGAGAATACATCTGCCGCTACGGACGCCCCACCGCGCGAGAGCATCGAGACGCGGGTCTTCGCGTTTTTCTAAAGGCCAGTAGTCCTGAACAAATCCCGCCTCACGGCTCCAACCCAAATAACTCGACCGCATTGTCCTGCAGCACGCGCTTGCGGATTTCGTAGTCATATTGGCCCAAAGTATCGACCAGCTTGTCCTGCACCCCGGGATAGAGCGAGGTTGGGTGCGGGAAGTCGGTTTCGAACATCACCCGGTCAATGCCGATATCCTCCAGCATCCGGGTCGGCGCATAATGTTCGAACCAGTAGCTGACCCAGAAATGCTTCTTGAAATACTCCTTGGCGCGCAGCTTGTGGCCGTGGTTCTCGCGGGTGCGGAATTCGTCGAGCTGGTGCTCCATCGCTTCCAGCCAGAACGGCACCCAGCCCATACCGCTTTCGATCAGGCCGATCTTGAGGTCTTCATATTTGTCGAGCAGGCCCGACACCATGAAGTTGGACATGGTCGCGGCGCAGCCGACATGGTGCAGCAGCGCATGGATCGGCAGCTTCTGGTCGAAGCCAAGATTGTCCCAGATCGCCGAATTGGCATCGAGCGAGGTATTGAGATGGAAGTTCAGCGCCATGCCGGTTGAATTGCAGACGTCGAACACTTCTTCCCAGAACGGCGAAACATTGCCGTCGGGCCCGACATAGGGGCTGGAAACGTCGACCCGCTCGGGCCGGTCAGGCAGGGTGATGCCCTTGATCCCCATATCGACAAGGCGGCGCATTTCCTTGTTCATCAGGTCCTTGTCCCAATAGGGCAAGGTTCCCATGCAATTGATGCGACCGCCGGAATCCACCATCCGTTCCTTGCAGGCGTCGTTGTAGATTTCGGTGATGGCGATGGCGAGCGGCTCATCATCGAGGGCGAGCAGCGAGCCGACCTGCGTGACACCGCCATTCTGGAAGCAGATCTGCGCCCACACGCCCATCGCGTCCATGTCCTGCAGCCGTTCCGGCACACTGTATGAGCCGGGCGTGATCTGGTCGTAATTGCGGAAGGCTAGCCTGCCGAGCAGCTTGTTGCCGTCCTTGGCGATGACATTGCCGCCGATCGATCCGAAATGCTTATCGCCAACAAACCACTGAT
>JAQWKP010000302.1 GCA_029247785.1 Novosphingobium sp. | reverse complement strand
ACGAAAAATCCTGCAAAACGCTTTTCTTATCCGCTACGATCATGCACATTCCAGCCCGACCTAGCGGAACCGTACCGCATCATGTAATTAGAACTGAACAGCCCTGGCTATGCCAGCCTAATGGGCTTCGAACAGAAATGGCTTGCCAGCCAAATCAGCTTGGCGGCATAGTCAGCACGTCAAGGGAGACGTTCAACGAGGGCAAGGTCAAAATGAGTACTTTTCATCCTGGGGGAAAAATTTTGCGAAGCGTTTATCTTGCACTGTGGTTTTTGCTCTCATTGAGTTTGAAATCTCAAGCGTTTGCCCAAGAGGCGCCACGCCAAATTCCATTAGCGCAGGAAAGGGCATTGCAGGCGGCCACTGAGTGGCTGGAGCCGCCGCTTACGTTTAGCGGGGAAGTGTGCGCATTATCCGAAGCTGAACCTATTGGCGGTTGGTCGGACGGTTCACTGAAATCTGACTTGCTCTGCGGAAAGGACCTTGTTGGTTTCTTCGTCGGGCCAACTGACCCAGTTCCTTTTTTCGAGCAAGTCGGCCCCGGTAGAGCTCTAGAAGTTAAGGTCTCCAATTACATCAGTGCCACCGAAAACGTGTCCTGCGGTGCGCCGGCCAAATTGTTAGTCCGCCAAATCGATCTTCAGGTGATTGCTTGTCGCAATATCGTTGATGGCTGGCCGAGCCTTGCTCTCATAAGCCAGTCTGCCGATGAAATACTGCTCGCGTATGGAGCGGCTTCCGCGTTCCCGTATCTTGCGGATCTAATGGGCATCGACGTTTCATCCATACCAAAGCAAGATCTTGTCAAGCTTGTTGCTGGGCTATGGTCCGTTCCCGTGCCGATGGGCTCTATCGCTGACCGCGGTAGTATAAAGGCGGATTGGGCTGCTGCGCGCGAAGCGAGCGAAAGGCTGGATTTTTCGGCGGCGCAGGCCCGGCTCGAGGCTGCGCTAGAAGTCCAAGTGCAGCTGTTCGGCGACGCTGATTTCACGACCGCAGCTCTGTTGCTGGATCTAGCGATGGTGCTCGCCTATCAGGAGGAGTTTGAAGCAGCACAAGCGATTATTCGCCGCGCAGGGCCCATTATCGACGGCTCTCCGCGATCCAGTGATAGGGCCAAGTTTTCAGGATATCAGGCAAGTATCTCTGCGCTGCAAGGGGAGTTTTCGACTGCGAGCCGGTTTGCACTGGATGCGACTAATAAATGGCGAGAGATTATCGGTGCAGACGATCAACAGGCGTTATTGTCGCTGTTTCAGTCTGAAGAAAATCAAATCATCGATGCTCAGCCGGAGCTTGCACTTGCGTTGGCCCGAGAGGCTGGAATCCTACTCAAGGTCGGCGATCCTGTCTCTGCGTATGCCAAGGCGAGTGAGGCGCTTTTCATCCTGAACTCGGCGCAACAAAGGCCACCGATCTGGCGTTCGGAAATTCTCGGGGTGCTGGGTGAGGCATCATCCGCGCTCGGCCGACTTTCGGCTTCAGAAACATTTTTCGCAAAGGCTATTTCGCTTCGCAGGTCGGTTCAGGGTGACAATGCGGGAATGGTGCGCCTGCTGCTCGCACAGGGGCGGGCATATCAGCGCGAGGCGATGAACATAAATGCGATCATTACGTATCGCAAAGCAATCGGAATCGTCAAGGATATGCCCCGGGGATCGGTTGCCTTGCGGGTCGACGATCTCATCCCATTCGCTGAAGCGGTTCTCGCTGAAGCGCAGTCATTGGCGAGTGAGGATGAACAGCTTGGCGTGATGACCGAACTTTATGACGCGTTTCAAATGGCCTTTGTACCTGGCCGCGATGAAGCGATCGACCTTGCCTCAGTTCAGATCAACGATGCCGATCCGGCACTGGCAAAACTTCTCAGCAATTTGAAGACAAGTCTTTTGGCGCAGTTGGAATTGAGCGGCAAGCTGGCGATCGAGCGCGGAAAGTCCGCCGCTGAACGAGATGACAATTCGATCGCGGTCTGGACTGCAAGGTCAAAGGAAGTAACCGCCCGATCTGTCAGTCTTCGCGACACTCTGACGAAAGAGCACCCAGAATATCGACGTTTTTACGAAAGTCGTGCACCGGATCTGAATGCTCTTCGTGATGTGCTTGGGCCTGACGAAGCATTGGTTAGCTTTCTAATTGGGCGAGATATCTCGTTCTTGCAACTCGTCACGCGTCAACGGATTTACATCACGCCAGTAGAGGCAGGCGCGGAAGACTTGGCCAGAATGGTGCGCAGTTTGCGCAAGGGACTTGAGATCGAAGGCAGTTCCGTTAACGAATTCAATCTCGAAGATTCCTACCTTTTATATAAGACGCTTTTTGCTGGTGTAAGCGAACCGCTTTCTTCGGTTAGGCGGATTATCGTTGTGCCCAATGGCCCCTTGAGCAGCCTTCCTTTCGGGACGCTACTGACCAGTGCGCCGACAAGCGAAGACTACCGCAAAGCTCCTTGGCTGGTGAGCCGCATGGCGATCACGCACGCACCATCGGTCGTCAGCTTCGTCAATCTGCGTTCGACAAGGTCGGTAAAAGTGCCGCCCAAGCCGTTCCTCGGCATTGCGAACCCAAGATTCAGAGAACTCAGTCCGGCTCTGCCTGTCGGGTCCACGCAAAGTTGCAATTCCGAAGGCATTGCTCTGGCGGGCCGCTTCGACAGTCTTGAACAATTGCCCGATACCATTGATGAGGTCAGATCCGTTATCGCATCCTTGGGCATCAAAGACGCTGATCTGTTTGTCGACAAAGAAGCCAAGGAAAGCGTTTTCCGTGGTCAATCGCTCAACCAGTACAATATCATTTATGTCGCAACTCATGCCGTGATGCCCGGTGAGGTCGCGTGTCAGCGCGAACCCGGCATCGCCTTGGCACGGCCGTCCGAGATTCCATTATCGAGAAGTGAAGATGGATTTCTCGACGCCAGCGAAGTATCTGCGCTCCAAATTTCCGCCAATCTCGTGGTGCTTTCTGCGTGCAATACCGCGACCGGAGGGGACTCCGTCGTCCAAAAGGGCGACGCGCTTTCAGGCCTTGCGGAGAGTTTTTTCATTACCGGAGCGCGTAGCTTGCTGGTTACCCACTGGCAGGTTCCTTCGGCCGCGACGGCGTCGCTAATGCGCGATTTGTTCGGTGCGATCGGGAAGGACCGAGAGATCGCCACAGATAGCGCGCTGCGGCGTGCACAATTACTGGCAATCAACAACAGCGACACCGCGCACCCCTTCTTCTGGGGGGCATTCTCGTTCATTGGTAGCGGCCAAGAGGCTGTGCTTTCCCAAGGACCGGTTTCGTGATGCGCGCATCTCTGCTGCTTGTTTCGGCTATTTGGTTTGCTGTTCCGACCGCGGCTCAGTCGCTTGTGGTTGTCGAAGCACGTGGCGTCGAACTCAAGGTCGGCTCCCGCCTTGATGAGGGGCGTCAGGTCAAGCTTCTGGCCGGTGGAAAGCTGGTGGTCGTGCGCAGCGATGGCACGGTGATAAGTTTGCGCGGCCCACATGATGGGCCTGTCAGGTCGAAGGCTGCGCCAAACCGAGGAGCAGGTCGTGCGCTTGCTGCGTTGGTGGCGACCCGTAATGATCGTGCCAACCGGGTCGGATCTGTGCGGTCGGGCTCAAATGCCGCCCCGCTTCCATCGCCCTGGTTCATTGACATCACCCGTCCAGGTGAACGCTGTCTCGTTGAAGGAACGCCGATTAGTTGGTGGCGGCCGGTCACCACGGCCTCCCAAGACTTTACACTCTTCCCCCTTGACCGCTCCTGGAATGCGCAATTCCGGTTCGCTGCTGATCAAGAGACAATTACGATCACCAAGGTCAGCGATATTGACGGGACCAAATCATTTCTCATTAAGGATGGCGAACGCGAATACAGTATCCGGCTGCACCTGATCCCCGATACAGTGACAGAACCGGCCGTTGTTACTGGCTGGATGATAGAGAAGGGCTGTATTCAGCAGGCGGACGCGTTGCTCGCCTATCTGTCGCGCGATGTGAAGCAGGGCATCGGCGAATGAGATATCACGCTGTCTTCTCCAAATTCCGGATCAAGGGCCCGACCCGTTCAGGCTTGTGGATTGCCGCAGTTGCTGTCCTGTCGGCACTGATTGCCATATTTTCGGTGCAGTTTCTTGCCCCCATCAATAACCTCGAGAAGAAGCTTGCCGATATTCGCGTGGCGGCTCTGGAGCCACCAAAACCGCCCTCCGATAAAATCATCGTCATTGCGATCGACGAAGACACGCTGGCAAAACTACCCTATCGTTCGCCGCTCGACCGGGAATTGATCAGCAGTTTGATTGAACGCCTTGATGGCGCTGGGGCCAAGGTCATCGGGGTCGACGTGCTGGTAGACCAGCCTAGCGAACCCGCAAAAGATGACCGTCTCTCGACGATCCTGCGCACAGCTGAAACCCCGCTGTATTTCAGTTTCACGGCCGATCCTACTTTCGTCACTCAATCCCAGCTCGAGTACATGCAGTCCTTTGTCCCTGCGGATATGCGCATGGAAAGCAAACTGCTTTCTGATCCGTTCGATGGCTTGGTGCGTCGCATCAACCCCGGCGGCATCATGTCCGGAGGCAGGTTGACATATGATGACGACCATCCCGCCAGTTTCGCTGTGGTCATGGCCAGCTATCTCGATGCATCCCCACCACGCCGGGGGCGGGAAATAGCATGGCGCCCTTTATCGGCCGATGGTGAAGAGCCGATTCCGGTGATTTCTGCAAATTATCTATCCTATCTTCCACCTGAGGTCTTTGCCGGGAAGGTGGTTTTGATTGGCGCGGTTCTGTCAATCACCGACCGACACCCCACCCCGCTCTCAATCATAGATGACGGTTATCGAGGTCTGATGCCGGGGGTCCTTATCCAGGCACATGCCATCGACAGCCTCGCGTCTGCCACGCCAGAACCCATTTCGTCGCCGCCGTTAACCGTGTTGCTAGTTGCTGCCTTCACCGCCTTAGGCGTGCTCATAAGTCAGTTGCGCAAGGGGCTGCTGTTCAACGTTGCGCTCTCTTTGCTGGCAATGTCGGGCTACTGGGTGATTGCCATTGTCGGATACGCTTATGGCGTGGGCATGCTTCCCATCCTGATGCCGTCGTTCGCGCTGTTGCTGTCAGTGTGGATGATGGACCTTGTCATTGGCCGGACCGAACGGATGCAGCGCCAATTCATTCAATCGACCTTCTCGCGTTACGTGTCTCCCGCAGTGGTTGAGCGCATCATAGCCGATCCGAGCGCGGCAGCAATCAGCGGGGAGAAGCGCGAAGCCACCTTCCTTTTTACCGACGTTGCTGATTTCACAACCATGTCGGAACTACTGCCTGCCGAACAACTATCGGACGTGCTTAACCAGTATCTGGACGGAGCTTGCGAGATCATCCTTGGTGAAGGCGGGACGGTAGACAAATTCATCGGTGATGCGATCATGGCGATCTTCAACGCGCCAATCGCCCAGCCTAATCACGCAGCTGCCGCGGTGCGGGCGTCGATAGAACTGGAC
The DNA here is from genome assembly GCA_029247785.1 of Novosphingobium sp. GTDB lineage: Bacteria > Pseudomonadota > Alphaproteobacteria > Sphingomonadales > Sphingomonadaceae > Novosphingobium. Next base: position 1,591 of record JAQWKP010000302.1, on the reverse strand, counting down.
GCTTATGCCGAACGCTACCGCAAGGAATGCAACGGTAATGGCATTCCGATTGGTGTCACGCGGATTGGCATTCACACCGGCCCGGCAATCGTAGGCAATTTCGGCTCTTCGCAGCGCATGGATTTCACTGCGCTTGGCGACACGGTCAATACCGCTGCGCGCACAGAAGGGATCAACAAGTACTTTGGCACGCGCATCTGCTGCACCCAGGCAGTCGTTGATCAGGGAACCAATCAAGAGTTCCGCACAATTGGCCATTTCGTTCTCAAAGGCAAAGTCGAATACACGAGTTTGTATACCCCGCTACCAGCTGACCATGATGCCGAAGCCGAGGCAGAATATCGTGCCGCCTTCGCGCTGCTCGAACAACACGACGAGGCCGCACGCCAACGGTTCGCCGACCTCGGAAGTAAATACCCCACCGATCCTTTGATTTCCTACCATAATGAAAGGTTGCAGCAAGGTGACGTCTCGGCTCGCATCAAAATGAGTTCGAAATGATCACATTCCCTATCATGAGCCAGCGGCACCCTATAATACTTCTGCTTTGTCTGATCGCACCGGGACAGGTACTTGCCCAATCTATTGGTCTGCCATCGGAAGCTGATATTTCCAGATTGCGGCTGAGCCCGCCCGAATTGCCATCGCAGGAAGATTTTGACCTGACGATCCGCAATCCGGAAAAGTCCGTTGTCCCAAAGGATGTTTCAGCCCTCGATTTTCTGGTCACGCGGGTGCTGGTCAACGGGGTTACATACTTCCCCGACGAGCAGGTCGGAGCGTTGTTTGCGCCGCTCGAGGGACAGCGGATCCGGCTGGATGAGCTGCGTGAGCAAGCCGACCGTTTGCAGGCAATGTATGCCGATCGGGGATTTCTTCTCACCAGAGTGATCATACCACCGCAAAAGATCGACAATGGACTTGTCACAATTGAGGTCATCGAAGGCTACATCGACGAAATCTTGCTGGAAGATGAAACCTCCATCGCAGGACAAATGACACTGAACGCGCTTGCCGGACTGCGCGACCAGCGTCCGCTGAACATACGCGAACTCGACGGAAAATTGCTGATCCTGAACGACACACCCGGTATTTCCGTGAAAACCCTTTTGCGGCCCGGAAACGAACTCGGAGCCGCCAGCATGGTCGCGTCGACGGCGTCGGTGCCGAACCAGGGTTTCGCTAGTGCCAGCAACACTGGATCCAATGCCATCGGTCCAGCGATCTACTCGGCCGGTTACACGATAAATTCGCCGCTGAAGCATCCAGGAGCGTTAGACCTCTCCTTAAGTGTTGCGGGACGCAACCTTGAAGAATTGCAGGCAGTCAGCGCGCGCTATGCGATCCCGGTGGGCTCGAAAGGGCTCATCCTTTACCTCGGTGGCCTTGCGGCAAAGGCGAAACCCGGGGGCGAAGCTGCCGAACTTGATATTGCCAGTGCGTCCTACTCTTTCGAAGCAAGGCTGCGTTGGCCGCTGTATCGCTCGCGCTCAAGCGCACTTTATCTAGAAACCGCGTTGCTGTTCGCCAGAACCAGAGTGACTGCCTTGGGTGCCAAGATCACACAAGACAGTATTGCCAGCAGCCAGAT
>JAQWKP010000265.1 GCA_029247785.1 Novosphingobium sp. | reverse complement strand
AAAATCCCGGCTGACCCATGGCGTAAACTCCCTCGCAAGCTCAGCATCCTTGAATCGGATTTTGACCGGATTGGAAAGGACCTATTTTTCGAGGTGGCCTTAAAATTAGGAACGATCTGCGATCTCCTGCTGACGAGGATTTTATTCCAGACGCTTTTTTATTCGGGGGACTTGGCTTTGCGCGTACTGGCTTTAGCATCGCAGAAGGGCGGATCGGGCAAAACGACCCTGTCCGGACACCTCGCCGTGCAGGCTCAAAGGGCCGGCGCCGGTCCAGTGGTCTTGATCGATATCGATCCGCAGGGCTCTCTGGCCGATTGGTGGAACGAGCGGGAGGCCGAATTGCCGGCCTTTGCGCAGACAACCGTTGCTCGGCTCGCCAGCGACTTGCAAGTGCTGCGCGAGCAGGGCTTCAAGCTGGCGGTCATCGATACGCCGCCTGCCATCACCATGGCTATTCAGAGCGTCATCGCGGTCGCCGAGCTGATCGTGGTTCCGACCCGGCCCAGCCCGCATGACCTTCGCGCTGTTGGTGCGACTGTCGATCTGTGTGAGCGCGCTGGCAAGCCTCTCCTGTTCGTCGTCAATGCTGCCACGCCCAAGGCGAGGATCACGGCCGAGGCCGCCGTCGCGCTTTCCCAGCATGGCACCGTCGCTCCGATCACCCTGCATCAACGAACCGACTTTGCTGCTTCGATGATCGATGGCCGCACGGTTATGGAAGTCGATCCGCAGGGCCGTTCAGCGGGTGAAGTGGTCACCTTGTGGAACTATATCGCCGATCGCCTGGAGAAGAATTTCCGCCGGACAGTGTTTTCCGCTCCGGCCAGCCCATCGCAGCTGCCCGGCGCAAGCCGCCCGGTAGGCGGCTTCGGTCGCAGGGTGGCGGGTTCGTAGGCGGCAGAATACGCATGAGCGACACCAAATCCTTCGCGACCCTGGGTCCGACGCTGCTCGCCCGCAAAGGCGGGGCCAAGCCGGCGATGCGGCCGCAATTGCAGCCGTTGCAGGAATTTCATGAATCAACCGCCCGCGAGATGTCCGAAGACCTCGGTTGGAACGACATGGGTACCGATGTTGTAGACGGTCTCACGCCGCAGGGTGAAGGCGCTGAGGTCGTATCAATCGCCGGCGATGCCAAAGCGCCGCCGCAGGCCAATGGCGTTCCCCAGGTGGTTCGCCAGCAGGACGAACTTTCAGAATATATTGCCGCCAAACCCGCTCCGCGGCGTTCGGCGCGCGAACAGGGACGCCGCGCTGCCTTCACTTTGCGGCTCGATAGCGACCGGCATCTCAAGTTGCGCCTCGCCAGCACGGTGCTCAACCGCAGCGCCCAGGACATCGTGACCGAGGCGCTCGACAACCAACTCGCCGCGATGACCGATATCGATTCGCTCGCCGCAAAAATTCGCCAAAGCCGCTGAATATCCGAACAGGGGATAGATGAAATGTACAGCAATCGCGAAAGCCGAAAATCCGTTCGCTACGCAGTTTGCACCGCGCTTGCTGCCAGCCTCCTCGCCGGTTGCGCCGGTGCTAACCCGTTTGCCAAGGCCAGTTCGGCCGGCGCTGTTGCAGCGAAGGCCGACTATTCCACAGACAAGCAGCTTGCCAAGGTCGAAAAGAGAGTTGCCGAAGCGCCGCGCGATGCGTCGCTGCGTGCCGAACTGGCAAGCGCCTATCTTGGTGCGGGCCGTTTCAATTCGGCGGTGACTACATTTGAAGATGCGATCGCGCTGGGTGACAGCTCTGCGCGCACCGCTCTCAGCTTGTCGCTCGCCTTTGTCGGAAGCGGTCGCAACGCGGATGCGCTGCAATTGCTCGAAAAGTCGCGCGATGCCATTCCGGCCAGCGATTTCGGCCTGGCGATTGCCCTGGCTGGCGATACCAGCCGAGGCGTCACAATCCTTTCCGACCAGCTGCGCGGCGGCAATGTCGATGCCAAGCTGCGCCAGAACCTTGCCTATGCCTATGCGCTTGATGGGCGCTGGCGTGAGGCTCGGGTGATGGCTGCCCAGGACCTTCCTGCAGACCAGCTTGATGCACGGATCAGCGAGTGGGCGATGCAGGGCCGTCCGGAAGATTATCAGAAGCGCGTTGCCGGCCTGCTCAGCGCGCCGGTCCGCAGTGACCCCGGTCAGCCGCAAGCGCTGGCATTTACCAGCACGGGCGTATCCGATGCGCCGATGATGGCGGTGGAAACCAGCGAGCCAGTGTCAGCCGATGCCGAATTGCCGGCTGTAGCAAGCGGCGCAAGCTTCTGGGGCGTAGAGCCTGACGAACCTTCTTCGCTGCTTCCGTCAGTCGAAACGCCAGCCGTAGCAATGTCGAACCCGGTATCATCGGTTGAACCGCAGCCCGTCACACAGGCTCCTGTCGCCATTGCAAAAAGCGAGCCTGTGGCCGCTCCTGTTAGCGGCCAATTTGATGAAGCTTTCGCCGCTCCCGCTCCGAGCACGCGATATGTTTCCAAGCCGGTCATCCAGCCGACCAAAGCACGGCGCGCTGCTGTAACGCCGAGCGCGCAAGCGAAGGCGGTGACCGGATCGTCTCACATGGTCCAGCTCGGCTCATTCTCCTCGATCAAGAATGCCAAGCGTGCCTGGGAGATCTACCAGCGCCGCTACCCTGCGCTCAAGGATCAGAACATGCGCATCACTGAGGCAATGGTTCGCGGCAAGAAATATTGGCGAGTTGCCGCAGCCGGCTATAGCAGCGGTTCGGCTCGTTCGATGTGCTCGACTGTCAGGGGACGCGGTTTTGGCTGCATCGCCTATTCGGTTAGGCGTCCGCTTCCCGGGGCATTGCCAAAGACCTCCGGTAGCGGGCAAATGCGCGCGCGCCGCTGACGACTACTCATTCCAAGCAAGAAAAGTTAGGGTTCCAACCCTGATACGCACCTGACTTTGCCCCCTCCCTTGTGGAGGGGGTTTTATTTGGTGCCGACCTTTGCGCCGCCCTTGAACAGGCCAAGCACGCGGCCCTGGACCGGCTGCTTGTCGAACGGGGTATTACCGGCGCTTCCTGCCATCTCTTCTGAATCGACGATCCAGGGATGGTCCTGGTCGATGATCGCAATATCCGCCTCGGCGCCGATTTCCAGCCTGCCGGCATTGGCACCCAACAACCTGGCCGGGTTCGCGGCAATCAAGTCGAAGGCGTGCGAAAGTGAGATTACGCCGTCGCGCACCAGGTTTAATGTCAGTGCCAGCAGTGTCTCCGCGCCGGCCATGCCCGGTTCGGCATCGGCGAAGGGCAGGCGCTTGTCTTCGGGGCCGCGCGGATCATGGCCGGAGGCGATGACATCGATCGTGCCGTCGGCGACAGCGGCGAGCACCGCCAAGCGATCTTCCTCGCTGCGCAGCGGCGGGGACAGGCGAGCAAAGGTCCGGAATTCAGCCATAGCGAGGTCTGACAGCATGAAATATGCCGGTGTGACCCCGGCGGTTACTTTCACGCCGCGTTGCTTTGCAGCGCGCACCAGCGCGAGTCCCCCGGCAGTGGTGACAGCGCGCAAGTGAAGCCGCGCTCCGGCCAGTTCGGCAAGCGCGATGTCGCGAGTGATCGCCAGCGCTTCGGCTTCGGCGGGTGCGGAGGGAAGCCCCAGCCGGGTTGCTATTTCCCCGGCGGTGGCCACGGCATTTCCGGCAACGCCTGCATCCTCTGCATGGCTCACCACCATCATGTCGAGCATCCCGCCATATTGCAGCAGGCGCAGCATGGTTCCTGAATCGCCGATCCATTTGCGGCCCGTGGCGATCGCCCGGGCCCCGGCCTCGCGCATGAGCGCTATTTCGGCGAGTTCACTGCCTTCCAACTTGCGAGTCGCAGCGGCGAGGGGGTGGACCCAGAAATCGGGCTTGCCTGATTGCGCTGCAAAGCGCACCCGTGCCGGGTGGTCGAGAGGCGGGCTCTGGTCGGGCATCAGCGCGGCCCTGGTGATGCCGCCGAAATGGCATGCCGGCTTGTCGATGGCGAAAACGCCAAGATCAACCAGTCCGGGGGTGACAAGCTTGCCGCCAGCATCGACAAGCTGGTCGTTGGGTTGGGGGCTTACCTTGCCAATCGCGGCGATATGGCCGTTCTCGCAACGTATCGAGCCTTTGACCGGATCACCTTCAGGCAGCACCAGTTGCGCATTTGTGATGGTCAGCGGCGGGGCGATGCTCATGTCCAGCCCTCAATTCCGCGAACCTTGCGAGTCAGCACGTCAAGGCAGGCCATGCGGATGGCGAGGCCCATCTCTACCTGGCGCGTTATCTGTGAGCGCTCGGCCAGATCGGCGACGTCGCTGTCGATCTCGACACCGCGGTTCATCGGTCCCGGATGCATGATCAGCGCATCGGGTTTCGATCGTTCCAGCCGCTCTGCAGTAAGGCCGAACAGGTGCCGGTATTCACGCGGGGACGGGATGAATTCGCCCTGCATCCGCTCCAGCTGGAGCCGCAGCATCATGACAACGTCAGCGCCATCCAGCGCTTCATTGAAATCATGGAAGACCTCGGCCCCCATTGCATCGATTCCGGCAGGCATCAGGGCGGGCGGGGCGCAAACCCGGATTTCTGCGCCCAGAGAGGACAGGCACAGGATGTTGGACCGGGCGACCCGACTGTGCAGGATATCGCCGCAGATCGTCACGGTCAGCCCATTGATCGCGCCCCTCGCGCTGCGGATGGTGAGCGCATCCAGCAGCGCTTGCGTGGGATGTTCATGCTGGCCATCCCCGGCATTGAGCACCGGACAATCAACCTTGTCGGCAATCAGCTGCACCGCGCCCGAACTGGCATGGCGGATGACGATGGCATCGGCATTCATGGCATTGAGCGTCATCGCCGTATCGATCAGCGTTTCGCCCTTTTTTACGCTGGATTGCGCGACATGCATGTTGACGACATCGGCGCCGAGCCGCTTGCCGGCGATCTCGAAACTAAGCAGCGTGCGCGTTGAATTTTCGAAGAAGGCATTGATGATCGTGAGGCCGGACAGGCGGTCATCGCGCTTCTGCGGCAAGCGGTTGAATTCCACCCATTGTTCGGCCTCGTCGAGCAGGAACAGCGTCTCATGCGGCGCAAGGCCGGCGATGCCGACCAGTCCGCGATGCGGGAAAGCCGCAATGCCCGGAGGATAGGATAGGCTTGACGATGTCATTGAAGACAGCGCCTTAGTGCACCATCTCATTGGGCTCAAGCCAATTTGCCCTCTGGCAAGCGGCTGCTATGGCGATGCATCGAAAGGCTCAGGTAAATTCATGGAATTCGCGCGCAAGGTCTGGAAGCTTCTCGTCGCCCTGAAAGATGGCCTCGCACTGCTGTTCCTGCTGCTTTTCTTCGTGGCGCTTTATGGGTTGATGTCGGTGCGGCCCGGGCCGGGCCAGGTGCGCGAAGGCGCGCTGTTGCTGGATCTTGGCGGCGTGATCGTCGAGGAGCCTGCCATTGCCGATCCGCTTTCGATGCTGCTCTCTGCCGAAACGCCGCTGCGCGAATTCCGCGCGCGCGACGTCGCCAGGGCGCTACGGCTGGCCGCCAAGGACGATCGGATCAAGGTGGTGGTGCTGGACCTGTCCGGATTCCTGGGCGGCGGGCTCGTCCATATCCAGGAAGTGGGTGAGGCGATCGACGAAGTGCGCGCGGCCGAGAAGCCCGTGCTCGCCTTTGCCACAGCCTATGTTGACGACAGCGTCATGCTCGCCGCTCATGCCAGCGAGGTCTGGATCGATCCGATGGGCGGGGCCTTTGTTACCGGTCCTGGCGGCAACCACCTTTATTACGGGCCGCTGCTCAAGAAGCTCAATGTGACCGCCAATATCTATCGCGTCGGCACATTCAAGAACGCGGTTGAGCCATACATCCTCGATGGTCCGTCGCCCGCCTCACAAGAGGCCTATGAGCTGGTTTACGGATCGATGTGGCAGGCCTGGAAGGACGATGTCGCCCAAGCGCGGCCCAAGGCCGATATCGAGCGCATCACCGGCGATCCCGTCGCCTGGGTCGAGGAGGCGAATGGCGATCTGCCCATGGCTGCGAAGAACGCCGGCCTGGTTGATCGCATCGGCAATCGGACCGATTTCGGCATCAGGGTTTCCGAGATCGCCGGAGAGGATAGCAGGGACAAGACGCCCGGCAGCTATGCTTTTACCGATCTTGCGTCCTGGCTAGCCGCCAATATGGAAAAGCAGCCCGGCAAGGCGATCGGCGTCATCACCATCGCCGGGGAGATTGTCGACGGCAGTGCTGGCCCGGGCACTGCAGGCGGCGATCGCATCGCTGGCTTGCTCGACGATGCGCTGGAGAGCGAGCTGTCTGCCTTGGTTGTTCGCGTCGATTCGCCGGGCGGCTCGATCTTCGCATCAGAACAGATACGCGGGGCGATTGAGCGCTTTGCCGAACAGGACATCCCGGTCGTCGTTTCCATGGCCAATGTCGCGGCAAGCGGGGGGGTCTGGGTCTCGACACCGGCGAGCCAAATCTTCGCCGAACCGGGCACGGTGACTGGATCAATCGGCGTTTTTGCGATCCTGCCAACATTCGACAAGGCCCTGGCCGAGTTGGGCGTGACCGGTGGCGGGGTCAAAACCACTCCTCTTTCCGGCCAGCCTGACCTGCTGACCGGCCTTGCGCCCGAGATTTCAGCGATCATCCAGGCCAATGTCGAAAACAGCTATCGCAAGTTCCTGCGGCTCGTCGGCAAGTCACGCGGCATGACGGTCGAGCAGGTCGAGGTCTTTGCCGAAGGGCGACCCTGGGATGGCGGGTCTGCTCGCGAGCTCGGCCTTATCGACCAGTTCGGCGGGCTCGACGATGCGCTCGCTTTTGCCGCCAAAGCTGCAGAGCTGGAAGACGGGGACTGGCATGCCAGTTATCTCGGCCAGGGCGGGGACGGGCTGGGGATGCTGGTCGAGCGCCTGAGTTCGGGCGATGTCGCGAGCCGGTCCGGCGCCAACGATATCGTTGGCATTGCGGCGCAGTACCAGAGGACGCTCAGTGCGCGGGTCATGGCCGATGCTGAGCGCCTGCTCTCGCCGCGCGGGGCCCAGGCTTACTGTCTGGAATGTCCGCCGCTGCCTTCAGCCAGGCCACAGCAAGCAATGGATAGGTCGGGACTAGCGCGTCTCGCCCGGCTGCTGGGCATTGCAGAGCGCTAGAGCGTCACGCGGGCCGATGCTGCGACCGCAAGCCGCAATGCTTGCCCTTTGGTCCGCGTGCTTATAAGGGCTCGTCCCTTGTTATTCAGGCTTCATCCGCGGGCGTGGCGGAATTGGTAGACGCGCTTGGTTTAGGTCCAAGTATCGCAAGATGTGGGGGTTCGAGTCCCTTCGCCCGCACCAGAGACCTCGGCGCGGGTGGGTGAAGTCAGCAGATCGCAGGAAGGCAGTTTAAAATGCAGATCGTTGAAACGACCAACGAGGGTTTGAAGCGCGGCTACACGGTTACGATAACCGCCACCGATATATCCGAGCGCATCGAGGGCGAAGTCAAGCGGCTCGCCCCGCAAGTGCGCATGCCCGGTTTCCGACCCGGCAAGGTGCCTGCGAACCTGGTCAAGAAGATGCATGGCGACGCGCTGCACCAGGACGCGCTCAATGGCTCGATCCGCGAAGCGATGGACCAGCTGGTTGCGGACAATGCGCTGCGCCCGGCGATGCAGCCGCAGGTAGAGCTTGGCGATGGCTATGAGGAAGGCAAAGATGCCGAGCTTGCGGTCAGCCTCGAAGTTTTGCCGACGATCGAGCCGCCCGCGCTGGACGACCTTAAGCTGGAGAAACTGATCGTCTCGGTGAAGGATGAGCAGGTTGCCGAATCGCTCAATACTCTTGCTGAGCAGCAGAAGCGGTTTTCCGCCCCGGCCAAGGCGAAGGCTGCGGCCGCAGGCGATCAGGTGATGTGCGATTTCGTCGGCAAGGTCGATGGCGTGGAATTCGAGGGTGGCAAAGCTGAAGCACAGGCGATCGAGATCGGCTCAGGCAGGCTGATACCCGGCTTCGAAGACCAGCTCATCGGTGCCAAGGCGGGCGAAGAGCGGACTATCACCGTGACATTCCCCGAGGATTATCAAGCTGAAGAGCTCAAGGCCAAGGAAGCGACATTCGATATCACCGTTCACGAAGTGAACGTACAGACCGAGACCGTGATCGACGATGATTTTGCCAAGGAGCTGGGGCTTGAGGGTCTTGAACAGCTGCAAGGCTTGCTGCGCGGCCAGCTCGAGCAGGAAACTGCCGGGCTGACCCGGACGCAGATGAAGCGCGCGTTGCTTGACCAGCTTGCCGCGGCGCATGATTTCGATGTGCCGCCTTCGATGGTCGATGCAGAATTTGAACAAATCTGGCAGCAGCTCAGCCAGGAAGCGAGCCAGGAAGAGGATTCCGAGGCCGCGCTCAAGGAAATCGAGGACGAGAAGGACGATTATCGCGCGATTGCCGTGCGCCGTGTGCGTCTTGGCCTGCTGCTGTCCGAGATTGGCCAGGCCAGCGGTGTCGAGGTGTCGCAGCAGGAAATGGACCAGCTGGTCCAGC
>JAQWKP010000232.1 GCA_029247785.1 Novosphingobium sp. | reverse complement strand
AGAGTGGGGTAACGGCTTGTAGCGACGAGGTGGATGATCACCTCGGTATCCGACGTTGATTGGAAGATTGCGCCGCGCTCAACCAGTTCGCGTCTGAGGCTTATCGCATTGGAAATATTGCCATTATGGGCGATAGAGAAGCCGCCTGTGGCGAGATCGGCGAACAGAGGCTGGACATTCCTGAGGCCCGAACCGCCGGTTGTGGAATAGCGGACATGGCCTGATGCCATCTCGCCTGGCAAGACGGCGTCCAGATCGACTTTGCCGAAGACCTGCGCGACATGGCCAAGCCCCCGATGGGAGTAGAATTCGTTACCGTCATAGGTGGTGATGCCAACAGCTTCCTGTCCGCGATGCTGCAGGGCATGCAGCCCCAGCGCGGCGATATTGACCGCGCTGTTCGCCCCAATGACGCCAAAAACGCCGCATTCCTCATGGAGAGAGTCGCCATCGTCGTCCCAAGGAGCGTTGTCCAAGCTGGTATGTATGTGGTCGATCAAGTCATCCAGCCCGGTGGTCGCCTCTGACGGGGCCGCTTTTGCGGCGAGACCGGGGGAATTGCAAGGGGAAGTGGCGACCTGGTGAACAGTGTTCCTAATCCGTGTCCGACTTTGGGCGGTTCGCCTCATTTCCATGATCGCCTCGTCAGGCCGTTGATGAAGTCCCGGGATCGCTTGCCAGCCGGATTCGCACCTCCTATGCCCGCGCCAACCGATCGCAGACCGACAGGCCGAACGCTTGATCCTCTCACCCTTCGAATGGACTATCGCCAAGCGCTACATGCTTCCGGGAAGGGGCGAGGCGTTTATCGCGCTTGTTGCCGGTATCAGCCTGGTCGCGGTGATGCTGGGCGTTGCCGCCCTGGTCATTGTCATGAGCGTGATGAATGGTTTCCGCGCGGAATTGTTCGACAAGATCGTTGGGCTCAATGGCCATGCCATCATCCAGGCCTATGGCGGCAAGCTGGACAATTGGCAGGACGTGCTCAAACAGGTGAAGGCAACGCCGGGTGTCACCCGGGCTTCACCGCTGATCGAACAGCCGCTGCTGGCCAGCTTCAACGGCCGTGTCGAGGCGATCCTGGTGCGCGGCAATACGCCCGAGGACATCAAGCGAATCACACCGCAGGTTACGCAAGGCCGACTTGTCGAGTTGCAGCCTGGCACCAGCAATGTTGCGATCGGCGTGCGTCTTGCCGAGAATATCGGCGCGCGGCTTGGCGATACCATCACCATCATCAACCCGCAGGGCCGCTCAACCCCGTTCGGCACGGTCCCGCGCCAGATCGCCTATCACGTCTCGGCAATCTTCGAGATCGGCGTTTACGACTACGACCAGGCCTTCGTCGTCATGCCGATGAAGGATGCCCAAACGCTGCTGCTGACCGGCGATACCGTGGGCATGATCGAACTGACCACGGACGATCCGGACAATGTCACGCAGATGCTGGCGCCGCTGGCGCGCAAGCTTGCAGGCAAAGCTGTCGTCACCGATTGGAAAACAATCAACGCTTCGCTGTTCGAGGCGCTGGCGGTGGAACGTGTGGCGATGTTCGTGGTGCTCTCGATCATCGTGCTGGTCGCGGTGTTCAACATCCTGTCCTCGCTGATCATGCTGGTTCGGGCCAAAACCCGTGACATCGCGATCCTGCGCACATTCGGTGCAACGCGGCGGTCTCTGCTGAAGATTTTCGTCACTACGGGTTTCGTTATCGGCGCGCTGGGAACTGGGGCGGGGCTGTTGCTTGGATTCATCTTTCTGTTCTTCCGTCAATCGGTTGTCCGCTTCGTCGAGATCGTCACTGGCCAGAATTTGTGGGATCCATCGATCCGTTTCCTCACCGAATTGCCGAGCCGGACTGATCCAGTCGAAGTGGCTACGATTAGCGTGATGGCGCTTGTCTTCAGCTTCCTTGCTACGCTGTACCCCGCTTTCAAGGCGGCGAGCACCGATCCGGTGCAGGTGCTGCGCTATGAGTGACGCGATTGTCAGCATCGCCGGGCTGACCCGCAGTTTCGAGCAGGGCGGGGTGCGGATCGACGTGCTGCGCGGGATCGATCTTGCGGTTCAGCCCGGCGAGATCGTTGCGCTGCTTGGGCCTTCAGGTTCGGGCAAGTCGACCATGCTGCAGGCGATCGGCTTGCTGGAGGGCGGCTTTGGCGGCAGGATCGAAATTTCCGGGACTGACGCCTCGTCGCTCGATGCAGATGCGCGCACCACGCTCAGGCGCGATCATCTCGGCTTTGTCTATCAGTTCCACCATTTGCTGCCGGACTTCACGGCGATCGAGAATGTCATATTGCCGCAATTGGTCGCGGATCACTCGCAAAGCGATGCGACCCAACGCGCAGGCGACCTTCTGGCCGCCCTGGGGTTGGGCGAGCGGCTGCACCATCGGCCGAGCCAGCTGTCTGGTGGGGAGCAGCAGCGTGTTGCTGTCGCCCGGGCATTGGCCAACCGCCCGCAACTCGTGCTGGCCGATGAACCTACTGGCAATCTCGATGAGGCCACTGCAAACAAGGTGCTCGGCCAGTTCCTCAAGCTGGTTCGGGGAGAGGGCAGCGCGGCGTTGGTTGCAACGCATAATGAGCGGCTGGCCTCGTCGATGGACCGGGTGCTGCGTCTCCATGATGGTGTGCTGGAATAGGCCGCACGCCGTTGCTCGGGTAACGGTTCCCTCTGGCTGGGCGAAAGACAGGTCATGATCGAATCATTCCAGAGCTGGTTCTTCTCGCTGGGCGAGGCCTATGGCGTCGATCCCTGGATTTTCGGGGGCATCTATGTCGGTGCGATCCCGTTTTTCCTGATTTCGATGGGCTGGTTGGTGCGGCGTGCACGGGCGGGAAGATCAATTGTCGTGCCGACGTTATGCGCCGGTTTCTGCTTCGTTTCCGCTTACCTGTATCTCGCGATTGTCGGTCGGAATATTCCCCTCTGGGTCTGGATCTTCCTTGCTGTGCTTGTCAGCTATGGCGCGGTCTCGACGATCCGCGACACGCAGCGGAAGATCCGCGAGGAGTCTTCGCCCAAGCCCTGACTCAGGCCGAAAATCTGGCGAGTGGCTCCGCGACTATTGCAGCAGGCCCTTGAGATCGCCCTCATCGACGCCGTTCACAGCAGCCTTGAGTGGGTCAATACTATCGGCGCTGCCACTCGCCTCAACCATGAATTGACCAGCGACGACCTTGCCGAACTTGCCGCGCTTGGTGCTGCGGTTCCATTTCTCGGTCTGCATTTGTCCGTCGACCGTTTTTGTGCGCTCGTATCCGTTCTCGTCTTCGCGGCTCTGGTTCACGCCAAATGCGCCGGCCATGCCGGCGATTGCGCCTGCCAACGGAATGGCGGTGACGGTGAGATCGAATCTGTCGTCGCCGTTCCGGTAGGTCGCTTCGCCCGAACTGCCCAGCGCACCGATATTGGTGGTCTGCATGGCGATGCGCTCGAAGGATCCGACCTGTTCCGGCATCAGGTTCTTGAGGTCGTCCAGCTGCAGGGATTTAACGGTGCCGCCTCCTCCGCCGCTGACGGCTGCTTCGACCTGCTTTTGCACATTCTGCGCATCGCCAAGGTCGATCTCGCCCCCGCCGGGCAGGGTGAATGTGCCGGAGCTGCTGCTGCCGCTGCGGTCGGTCATCAGCGCTGGACCGGCAACGAAGAGTCCGGTGATCACTGCGGTAATCGGCGCTATGACGATAGCGAGCGCGATGGCGCACAGGATGGTCACGGCGGTGTAGCCGATCGCCTTGTCTTCGGGCACTTTCATCAGCGGAGTAACGCCGGTGAATAGCAAATAGAGGCTGTACAGGCCTAAAAGCCCGAAAACGCCAAGCATCGGGATCAGGCTGAATATGCCCACCAGCCATGCGGCGGTGTAGCCATAGGCGACCAGCTTGAAGGCGTTGTCCTTATTGCTGGTGCCGGCGAATTTGGGTGCGAGGAAGTCGGCAATGTAGGTCAAGACATAGACGGCGACAATCGACATGACGAAACTGATGAGTGCGGTGGTGATGCCGCCCATCAGGCTGGGCCGATAGGAGAAGCCGAACGCGCCGTAGCCGAACACTTGCCCGCCAATGAGAGTCGCAACCGGCCCGATCGCCGCGAGCGGCAGAACATAGCTTCGCAGGATATCGCCCTGGCTAGACGCTTCGGCCTCAATCTTGGGCCATTCGTCCTTGGGCTTGAGGATGATTGACTTGGCCCGTTCAACCAGGGCGGCGCTACCTTGCGGCTCGATACCTGCGTTCATGTCATTACCTTCCGCTATCGTCTCGGCATGAATGGACCATATCTGGCGAAATTTGCAAGTGCTTGGCAGCTTTCCCCAGCTATGCGCCGCGCCTGCTTGATCGCCGCTTGGCACAAGCGCTAGCAATTGCACGATGGCATTTGCTCCTTTCGTTCCTCTGCGGGTGTTCACCAGCTACACCATGCTCGACGGTGCGATCGAGCCCGACGCGGTCGCCAAACTGGCGAAAGAGCGCGGTTTCCCGGCGATCGCAATTGCCGATCGCAATGGGCTCTATTCGGTTCCGGCCTTTGCAGCTGCATGTTTCGACAAGGGCATCCAGCCGATCATCGGCACGTTTCTTGGAGTCGAGCGCGGAATTTCCGAAGCGAAGCAGGATCAGATGATCGACTGGCTGGCGCTTTACGCGCAGGACGAGACGGGCTGGCTCAACTTGTGCCACTTGGTCAGTCGCGCCCATCTTGACCGTCCGCTGGAATTGGAGCCGCATGTCTCGCTGGCGGACTTCGAAGGGCATAGCGAGGGCCTGATCTGCCTGACCGGAAGCGGGGAAGGGGCGCTGGCCCGGCAATATGCCGAAGGACGGGCGGAAGCCGCCGAGGCCTATTGCGACCGCCTGCAGAAGCTGTTCGGCGATCGGCTGTATATCGAGATCGCGCGGAGCGGGGAGCCGATCGAGGATGCCAGCGAGGATGCGCTGATCGCGCTTGCCTATGCCCGCAACATTCCGCTCGTCGCCAGCAATCCTGCGAATTTTGCCGAGCCGGGCTTCCACTCTGCGCATGATGCGGTGCTGTGTATCGCCAATTCCACGCATATCGACGCCGCCGAGCGCCCGCGCTCGCCACAGCAGGCGTGGGTCAAGTCAGCGCCGATGATGGATGAGATTTTCACCGACATGCCCGAGGCGACTGCCAATACGCTGGTGATTGCCCAGCGCTGTGCTTACGCGCCGCCGCGGCGCGATCCGATCCTGCCTAGCCTGGCCGGAGATATCTCCGGTGAAGAAAAGATGCTCGCAGAGGATGCCATGGCCGGGCTTGCCGCGCGGCTCGAACCCTATGGCGATTTGAGCGACGAAGAACTCAGGACCTATATGGATCGGCTCGAATTCGAGATCGACATCATCAAGAATATGGGTTTCCCCGGCTATTTCCTGATCGTTGCCGACTTTATCAAATGGGCCAAGGATCAGGGTATTCCGGTGGGGCCAGGTCGTGGCTCTGGCGCGGGTTCGCTGGTCGCCTGGGCACTGACCATCACCGATCTCGATCCGATCCGGCTCGGTCTGCTGTTTGAGCGCTTCCTGAACCCCGAACGTGTCTCGATGCCAGATTTCGACATCGATTTCTGCGAAACCAGACGCGGCGAGGTGATCCGCTATGTCCAGGCCAAATATGGGCATGATCACGTCGCCCAGATCATCACCTTCGGCAAGATGAAAGCGCGCGCGGTGTTGCGCGATTGCGGCCGCATCCTGCAAATGTCCTATGGCCAGGTCGACCGACTGTGCAAGATGGTACCTAACCATCCGACCGATCCGTGGACGCTGGAACGTGCGCTCAACGGAGCGGCGGATTTCCGGAACGAATATGACCGTGACAGCGATGTAAAGCGGCTGGTCGATCTGGCGATGCAGCTTGAAGGTCTGCCGCGCAACAGCTCGACCCATGCGGCTGGCGTTGTCATCGGCGACCGCCCGCTTTCCGAGCTTGTGCCGCTATATCGCGATCCGCGCTCTGACATGCCGGTGACCCAGTTCGACATGAAATATGTCGAGGATACCGGGCTGGTGAAATTCGACTTTCTTGGCCTCAAGACGCTGTCGGTGTTGAGGAAAGCGATCGACTTGTTGGAACTGCGCGGGATCGAGGTCGATCTCGACACGCTCGCCTGGGATGATCCCCAGGTCTATGAATTGCTCCAGCGCGGTGACACGGTCGGGGTGTTCCAGCTGGAATCGGAAGGCATGCGCCGCACGCTGGCTTCCGTCAGGCCGAGCAGCTTTGGTGACATTATCGCGCTGGTTTCGCTCTATCGGCCGGGTCCGATGGACAATATCGGCCTGTTTGGACGGCGCAAGAATGGCCTGGAGCCGATCGAATATCCGCATCCCAAGCTCGAGGAAATCCTCGCCGAAACCTATGGCATTTTCGTTTATCAGGAACAGGTGATGCAGGCCGCGCAGGTGCTGGCCGGGTACTCGCTGGGCGATGCCGACCTGTTGCGCCGCGCCATGGGCAAGAAGAAACAGTCGGAGATGGACGCCCAGCGCGCCCGCTTCGTCGAAGGCTGCAAGAGCGTTTCCGATATCGAGGCACCCAAAGCCAACGAACTGTTCGACCTGATCGACAAGTTCGCCGGCTACGGCTTCAACAAGAGTCATGCTGCGGCCTATGCCTTGCTGGCCTATCAGACCGGCTGGCTCAAGACGCATTACCCGCATGAATTCTACGCCGCCTCAATGTGCTTTGACATGCACCAGTCGGAAAAGCTGTCCGTTTTCGCCGACGACATGCGCAGGAATGAAATCGCCCTTGCAGCGCCTGACATCAACGCATCTGAGGCAGAATTCACCGTCGAGCAGACCGATGAGAGCCATGCGGTGCGCTATGCGCTTGCGGGCATTCGCAATGTCGGCGGAAAGGCGATGGACGCGATCGTTGCCGAGCGCGAAGAAAACGGTGCGTTCGCCAGCCTTGAAGACCTGTTCCGCAGGGTTCCTGCCGGATCAATGAACCGCCGGCAGCTGGAAGGGCTTGCCGGCGCCGGGGCGTTCGATGGGCTGGAGCCGAACCGTGCCAAGGCGCTCGCCAATGCCGATATGCTACTTGCCGTCGCCGACGAAGCCGAGCGCAGCCGCACCAGCGGTCAGGAAGGGCTGTTCGGCGGCGAGGATCATGCCGAGCCTTCGCTGCGCCTTGAAGATGCCGAAGCGATGAACCGCGCCGAGCAGATGGCGAGCGAGAAGGAGAATTTCGGCTTCTATTTCGCCGGACATCCGGTCGAGCAATATCGCTTGATCGCGTCTGCAAATGGAGCGCGCAGCTATGCCAGCATCATGGCGTCGGGCAGTGCTGGTCAGGGCCGACCAGCACAGGGCGATGCGGGCCAAGGAGAGTCGGAACAGCGCAGGCCGAGCCGGGGTGAGGGTCGGCAGGGAGCGGTGATGGCGGCGATGGTCGAGAGCGTGAACCGGCGCAAGACCCGCAAGGGCAAGGACTTCGTCATGGCCGATTTTTCCGACATCAGCGGCCAGTTTTCGGCGAGCTGTTTCGAGGAAACACTGGTGGAAAATTTCCAGCGCTGGGCTGCGGACGGCACTTGCGTGCTTCTCAATGTCGAGCTCGACAGTCCGAATCCGGATGAGCCACCGCGTGTCACCGTGCGCGGTGCGCGTCCGTTGGACGAAGTGTCGAACGATGCGCGCATGTTGCTTTCGCTCGACATCGATCGGATCGAGGCGATTCAGCAATTGGCGCTGCTGCTCCAACCGGGCGAGCCGGGGCGCGGCGAGGCAGTCGCCGTGTTGCATCTCGATGACGAGCGCAGGCAGCAAGTGCGGTTGGGCCGTGACTTCGCACTCGATGGGGAGTTGGTTGACCAACTGGTGACGATCGAGGGCATCGGCAACGTATCGCTGACCGCGCGCAAGGCGGGCGATCACCTCCGGCTTGTGGCCTAGGGGGATTTTACGTTAGACTGCGATTTCCACGGTACAGACCGGGAGAGACCCTATGCATATCAGCCTGATTGCCAATGGATTCGGCGCCGCCGTCAGCGATCTCGACTTGAGGGATAATGCGCTTGAATCGCGCGGCGATGCGTTGGTGCAGGCGCTCGACCAGCACCAATTGCTGGCTTTTCGCGAAACCGATCTCGATCAGCAGGAATATGAGCGACTAGGGCAGGCCATCGGAACGCTTGAGGACTTTCCCGATTTTGGAAACACCATCGGCGGCAAGAGCCTCGCTCTGTCCAATCTCGGCCTCGACGGCAAGATCATGGCCAAGGACGACATGATGCGTCGTAACATCGCCGGTGATGCGCTGTGGCATACCGACCATACCTATATGCCGAATCGTGCCCGCTATTCCTTCCTCAAGGCAGAGGTTGTTCCGTCCCATGGCGGTGAAACTCAATATGCCAATACGTGCCTGGCATATGAGGCCCTGCCTGAGGGAATGAAACAGCGCCTTGAAGGTCTGGTCGGCCTGCATTCGCTCAAATATTCACGCTCGCTGGTGGGCTTCACGGATTGGCCCGAGGAACAATCGATGGGATTGCTGACAATTCCCCAGCCTCTGGTTTTCGAGAACCCGAGATCGGGCCGCAAGAGCCTCTATATCGCCTCGCATATCGGCGAAATCGTCGGCATGGAGACAGCGGCAGCACGCAAGCTGGTCGGTGAACTGATCGACTTCGCGACACAGCCGCAATTCGTCTACGCCCACAAGTGGCGTCCGGGCGACGTCCTCGTGTGGGACGACAGGGCGACGATGCACCGTCGGGCTCCCTATGACGACATGCACGAATTGCGGCGGTTGCGCACAATGCGGGTGATCGAGCCTTCCGACCTCTACGATCCCGAGGCGGAATATGTGATCCATTGAAGGTCTGGCGGCCTCCATCGGAAAAATTGCTGCAGTTGCGAAGTGAAGGGCTGGCGAGATGCCGGGGAATCGCTAATGTGCC
>JAQWKP010000185.1 GCA_029247785.1 Novosphingobium sp. | reverse complement strand
CGTTTCTGCCAATCCTGCAGCCGAGCAGTTTCTTGTCCAGGGCCTGCGAAGGCTTGCCGGACGCGAGCTAATCGACACAATTGCCTTTGGTGACCCTCACTTTATCGAGCGCTTTTCAGACAATGAGGCGCAGATTTCAGCGCGCGATCTACTGGTCACGATCAGAGGGCAGGGCACAAGGCGCATCGACCTGACGATTTCGCCGGTGGCAGACAGCACCGGGTGGCAACTGCTCACACTCCACGATCACGGCGCGGTCGAACTGTTGGGGGAAGGGGCCGGAGCGGGCGATTCGTCCAAGTTGCGCGGGCCAGAAATCATGGCTCATGAAATCAAGAATCCTCTCGCCGGAATTCGCGGTGCAGCGCAATTGCTCGGGCGCAAGCTCGACGATAAGGACACGGTCCTGACTGACTTGATAATCGCAGAAGTCGATCGGATCGCTACGCTGATTGATCAGATGCAACAGCTAAGCAGCAAGACCCTGGCGCCGGTAGGACCGTGCAATCTACATGAAGCCATTCGTCGTACGATTGCGGTTTTGGATGCTGCGCAAGCCCAAGGCAGCTCGCCAATCCCGATTGAGGAGGCATTCGACCCCTCGCTACCGCTTGTGTTCGGAAATTCCGACGGGCTGGTGCAGGTGCTGATAAATCTCGTCGCAAATGCTCGAGAAGCCTGCGAAGGTGTCGAAGATGCACGGGTGATCGTCCGAACGTGCTATTCCAGTGGACTGCAACTACACCATGCTGACGGAGAAAAGCCGGTAAGACTGCCGATCGAGCTCCGTATCAGCGATAGCGGGCCAGGAGTCGATCCTTCGATGCGCGAGCATATTTTCGAGCCGTTCGTGACATCGAAGACCTCTGGGCAGGGGCTCGGCCTGGCGCTTGTGCATAAGCTTGTCAGGGACATGAGCGGAAGAATTGGTCATGAGCGCGATGATCAGGCGGGCTTCACGCATTTCCGGGTCCATTTGCCGCTCGCTGGAGTAATTAACCCGAACGACGATGGGCAGGCAGAATTGGCATGAGTGTCCTGCTGGTCGAGGACGACGCATCGATAGCCATCGTTATCACCTCTGCCCTCGAGGCAGAAGGCTTCGCCATTACCCATTGCCAGACTATCGCCGAGCGCGATCGTCTACTCGCGCTGGGCGACTACCAGGCAATGGTCTCTGACGTCATGCTGCCGGACGGCGATGGGATCGAGACGTTGATCCAAGTTCGAAAATCCCAGCCTGCGATGCCGATCATCATACTATCGGCCCAGAACACCTTGGATACCGCTGTTCGGGCAAGTGATACCGGTGCATTCGAATATTTTCCTAAGCCTTTTGATCTCGACGAGCTGGCTAGAACCGTCCGCCAGGCGGTTGGTGCGAATGCTGCCCATGACGCGCTGGTTGGCGAAGGGGAGATGGCGGACGGGCTACCATTGGTCGGCCGCAGCACCGCGATGCAGGCCGTCTTTCGGATGATCACGAGAGTTCTGCGCAATGACCTGACGGTCCTCATCCTCGGCGAATCGGGAACCGGCAAGGAACTTGTAGCCGAGGCTATTCACCAGCTTGGCGACCGCCGCACAAAATCCTTCGTTGCAGTCAACGCTGCCGCCATTCCGGCTGATCTGATCGAGAGCGAATTGTTCGGTCATGAGAGGGGCGCATTTACTGGAGCTGTCGCCCGGCAGATCGGAAAATTCGAACAAGCAGCCGGCGGCACGCTGTTCCTTGACGAAATTGGTGACATGCCGATGCAAGCCCAGACGAGGTTGCTCAGAGCGTTGCAGTCGGGGAAAATCAGGAGAGTCGGTGGGCAACAGGAGATCACGCTCGACGTGCGCATCGTCGCAGCGACCAATAGAGACTTGCAGCCAATGATTGCGGAGGGGGCATTCCGCGAGGATCTGTTCTACCGGCTAAATGTCGTGCCGATCCGCATGCCTCCGTTGCGCGAAAGGCGCGAGGATATCTCGGCACTGGCGCAACACTTCTTGCAGCTCTCGGCTGGAGAGGGGCTCCCGCGTCGCCAGCTCACTGCCAGGGCAGCAGCCTTGCTCGCCGAGCAGCCCTGGCGTGGCAATGTGCGAGAGCTCAAGAATTTCATCTATCGCCTGGCCCTGTTTGCTCGCGAGGAGATCGTCGACAAGTCCGCGCTTGTGCCGCTTCTCGAGGAGGATCGCGCCGCGCAGCAAGGTGACAGGAACGATCGAGGCGGTCTGGACATGGCAGTTGGGGATTGGCTGGCCACAACGCGCCCCGAATCAGGCACCGTTTACGGACAGGCAATGGCTGCCTTTGAGCGCCCGCTCTTCGCTGAGATACTCAAGATGACAGGCGGCAACCAGCTACGCGCTGCTCAGCAGCTTGGGATAAATCGGAACACCCTGCGCAAACGATTGAGCGAATTGCAGCTCGATCCGGAGGAGTTTGGTCGCCGCGGATAGCCTCGGCTGGTGATATCCATTCGGAATTCGAACCAGTGCCGACTTCTCTCCAAAAAACTCCTTGTTAATTAGCAACAGTGGTGTTGTAACGCTGCAACTATGAATAGGGAATCCATTGCGGGGCGGCGATGGCCACGCTGGTGGCGACGGTTGCAGGTAGCATCGCGCCGTTCGAACCTGTTTGCGATAATCGAAGTCGGCTCGATCATCGCGTTTCTGCTCATGACTGGTACGACCTGGTTCGCGCTAAATGCTCAGACCGACAAGAACCAACTCGTTTCTTCCAACCTGACAGCGATCCTTCTGGTCGGAACACTGGTTCCAGCCATGGCGATCCTGGTCCTGCTGGGAAGGCGCATTGCGCTGAGACGAGCAGCAGAAACGATCGGCGGAACCGGGCGCATGCATGTCCGCCTGGTGTTCATTTTCTCGTTGATTGCAGCACTTCCGACACTGCTGGTGGTGGTGTTTGCCTCCTGGCTATTCCAGTCAGGAGTTGAGTTCTGGTTCTCGGATAACTCCAGGGGACTATTGGAAAACTCCAATAAGCTTGCGCGCGGATATTATGAGCAGGCGCAGCGCGATGTCGGCTATGAATCGCTGGCAATGGCCGAAGACCTCGGCGCGTTCCTTCGACAGGAGCCGATCAGCAGTCCTGAATTTCCTGAGTTTTATTCCTACCAGGTGGTCAATCGCAAACTTACTGAATCCGCAATCTTGCAGAAAGGAGAGGATGGTAATTTGCGCACAGCTGCAATCGTCGATCCGGAGGGGACTTCGAGCCACGAGCGCATCACGACGGAAATGCTTGGGCGGATCGACGAGGGCGAATCGATGGTCATTAATTCGAGCGCCAACCAGATCGAGGCAGTGATACCCATCGATCGACGCTCCGGAATCTATCTTTATGCCTCACGAAGTTCAGATCTGCTTGCATTTAGTCAGGGCCAGCGGGCCGAGAACATCGTGCAGGCTTATGAAGTGCTGACAAGCCGCGCCCGCGTTTTGCAACTGCGTTTCAATGTCGCGTTATTTGTGGCCTCCCTGGCATTGGTCGGCCTTGCAGTCTGGTTTGCGCTGAGGTTTGCCGACCGCCAGGTCAAACCGCTCTACGACCTGGTCGAAGCGGCACGACGAGTGGGAAGTGGCAATTTTGCCATTCGAGTCGAGGGTCGAACCGGCCCAGATGAAATCGGTTTGCTGAACCGAGCCTTCAATCGAATGACCAGCCAACTAGAAAAACAAACCCAGGCACTGGTCGGCGCGAACGAGCAATTGGAAGAGCGCCGGGTCTTCACTGAAGCAGTTCTGGAGTCAGTCACTGCGGGAATTATCTCGCTGGGCAGTGAAGGGCGCGTTCAACTCATCAACAGTACCGCGCAAGAGCTCCTACTGGAACGAAGCGGTCCGCGACCTGTGGGACTTTCACTGAGTGAAATGGCTCCCGAAATCGCAGCGATGGTCGATTCCAACATTGCCAGCGGGCTCGTTCAATACAGCAAGGGCACGGAGCTTCTGACCCTCGCCGTCAAGATCTCACGCGACCAGACCGGCCACGTCATCACCTTTGAAGACATCACCCGCCAATTGCTGGACCAACGACAGGCCGCCTGGTCGGACGTGGCCCGACGCATCGCCCACGAGATCAAGAATCCGCTAACACCAATCCAGCTTGCCACTGAACGTCTGAGCCGACGTTATCGCAAGCAGATCACCGACAATCCTGAACTCTTCGAAGAACTGACCAGCACAATCATCCGCCAGGTGGGAGACCTGCGCAAGATGGTCGACGAATTCTCATCCTTTGCGCGACTGCCAAAGCCAATCTTCCGAGCCGAGGATCCCGTTGCTCTCGCTCGTCAAGCGCTGTTTTTGCAGGATGTTGCCCGACCGGAAATTGAATTTGGCTTCAAGGCCGAAGACGATATCGACGCTATTGCCTGCGATCGACACCAATTCGGTCAGGCCATGACCAATGTTCTTAAGAATGCGGTTGAGGCAGTAGAGGCTCGCTCGAAAGAGGACGGCGCGGAATTTAGCGGCCAAATTGATTTCAATTTGGCGCAGGAAGGCGGATCGATTGTAATCCGCATCATCGATAACGGCGTTGGTCTGCCGCAAGATCGCGAACGGATCGTCGAACCCTATGTGACAACGCGGGAGAAGGGCACCGGCCTAGGCTTGGCGATCGTCAACAAGATCGTCGAGGAACATGGCGGCGAAATGGCATTCTCACCCTCGGAATCGGGCGGAACAGTCGTCACCATGCGTTTTGCCCGCGATCCTATTTCCTCCGGGCGCAATTCCGAAGCAGCTGAATGATGAAGGTACTATGGCACTTGATATTTTGATCGTCGATGATGAGCGCGATATCCGAGAGCTTGTTGCCGGCGTGCTCAGCGATGAAGGCTATGATTGTCGTACCGCGGGAGACAGCGAAGCTGCACTTGCGGCAATTGACGACCGGCGCCCGTCATTGGTCCTACTTGATGTCTGGCTGCATGGCAGTGCGATGGATGGGCTAGAGATTCTCGATGCCATCAAGGCCCGCGAACCAGAGCTGCCAGT
>JAQWKP010000157.1 GCA_029247785.1 Novosphingobium sp. | reverse complement strand
GTTTGATCCTGCCAATCCGGTGCGGCTACCTTGAAGCGATCGATTCAAGATCACCCTACAAGGAGGGCGCCCTGGTCGAGCAGAGCGTCGATCACGTCGCAGAAGTCATCCGCGAGATAGATGCCGGCCCGCTACCAGTAGTCGGCCATTCCTTTGGCAGCCTGGTCGCGCTGCGTCTTGCTGCGGCGCACCCGAGCCTGGTCAGTCGGCTCGATCTGTTTTCAATTAATCTCGGCAAGCCAGACGACGATAATCGCGGCTTCATCGGGCGACTGTTTGCGGGATTGCGCAAACTTGTCAGCACACCAGGTATCTTTCGTGTCATCGCAACCCATTATCGCCGCGCCTATGCCGATGAGCCGACCGTGCGCGATGTCCTGAACAAGATGTTCAGCGCAAGCGAAAGCGATCTGGCCTATCTTGATGCACGCGACGGAAGGGGCGGTCTGATAACATGGTTTTCTGAGCTTTATCAGAACTCAATTTTAGGAATTTGTGAAGATTTCTACCATGTCGTCACGGCCGAGCCTGAAGAATTGAGCATCACCTGTCCGACCAGCTTCCATCATGGCAGCGAGGATGGGCTGGCCTCAATTGAAAGCGTCCGCGAACTTGCCATGACAATGCCGATTGCGGACATTAAACCCTATGACGCCGGCCACTTGTTGTGTGCGACAGTACCTGTGGAATCACTTGTCGCTGGGCTTGCAGATTCTCAATTTGAGCTTGTCGGTGTCGTGAATGCCCCGGCCAAGACCAACGTGTCGAGCCGGCAAGGTGAACCTGTCGAAATTGAGACGTAACGCCAGGCGCTCAGGCAACTCCACTATTGCAGTTGCGAGATGCTCTCGTTTGGTGCTAGGGGCCGCGCTACAGCAGGATCTACCTGAGGATTGATCCTGCTGGCTGGATGGCGGTTTCAAGCTTTGGCTAGGTTCCACCATTCACAGACATAATGGGGTGTTCCCATGCGCTGGCCAACGAGGTTTCGTTCGCCAGCGATTTTTGCGTTTTGCGGGTTTCCATGCCCGCGCAGTGGAGTGATGAGGCGATGTTCGACAGCCTATCAGACCGTCTTGGAGGCGTGTTCGACAAGCTGCGCGGGCGCGGGGCGCTCAGGGAGCAGGATGTCCTCGACGCCATGCGCGAAGTGCGCATCGCCTTGCTTGAGGCCGATGTCGCCCTGCCGGTGGTCCGCCGCTTTGTTGAGCAAGTCACTGAAAAAGCAGTCGGCCAGTCGGTATTGCGCTCGGTCACGCCCGGCCAGCAGGTCGTCAAGATTGTCAATGACGCGCTGGTCGAGATGCTCGGCGGCGAAGAGCCGGTCGAACTGGAGCTTGCTGCCTCTCCGCCAGTCGTGATCATGATGGTCGGCCTGCAGGGCTCGGGTAAGACCACCACTACTGCCAAGCTCGCCAAGCTGATCCGCGACAAGCATGGCAAGAAGCCGATGATGGCTTCGCTCGACGTCAACCGCCCGGCTGCGCAGGAGCAGCTTGCCGTACTTGGCCAGCAGGTCGATGTTGCCACTCTGCCGGTCATTGCCGGACAGCAGCCCACCGAGATCGCCACCCGCGCGCTCCAGGCCGCAAAATTGCAGGCGATCGACGTGCTGCTGCTCGATACTGCCGGCCGCCTGCATGTCGATCAGCAACTGATGGACGAGATGCAGGCGGTTGCCGGGATCTCGGAGCCCAAGGAGGTGCTGTTGGTGGTCGATGCGCTGACCGGCCAGGACGCGGTCAATGTCGCGCAGAGTTTTGGCAGTCAGGTCGATCTGTCCGGTGTCGTGCTCACCCGTATGGACGGCGATGCCAGGGGCGGCGCAGCGTTGTCGATGCGCGCGGTCACCGGCAAGCCGATCAAATTTGCCGGTACCGGTGAAAAGCTTGATGCGATCGAGGTGTTCCATCCCTCTCGCGTGGCCAATCGCATTCTCGGCATGGGCGATATCGTCTCGATCGTCGAAAAGGCGGCCGAAACGATCCAGGAGGAAGAGGCCGAAGAAATGGCCAAGCGCATGGCCAAGGGTCTGTTTGACCTCAATGACCTGCGCAGCCAGCTTGGGCAGATGCGCAAGATGGGCGGGATTGGCATGCTCGCCGGGATGCTGCCGGGCATGAAGAAGGCCAAGCAGGCGATGGCCGCGTCCAACATGGACGACAAGGTGCTGATCCACATGGATGCGATTATCTCTTCGATGACCCCCAAGGAACGCGCTGCACCGGCGCTGATGAACGCCAAGCGCAAGCGCCGCGTCGCAGCCGGTTCGGGCACCCAGGTTCAGGACGTCAACAAGCTGCTCAAGATGCATCTGGAGATGTCCAAGGCGATGAAGCAGATCAGGAAGATGGGCGGGCTGCAGGGCCTGGCCAGCATGTTTGGCGGCGGCGGTGGCGGCGGCATGGGCGGTTCGCCGCCCGGCGCTGGCGGCGGTTTGCCGGGACTGGGCGGGGGCGGCGCTCCCGACTTATCACGACTTCTCAAGAAATAGATTTAAGTTTATCCAAGGAAGGTAGAATATAATGGCAGTTGCAATGCGTTTGTCGCGCGGTGGTGCGAAGAAGCGGCCCTATTATCGGATCGTTGTGGCCGATAGCCGCAGCCCGCGCGACGGCAAGTATCTTGAGCAGATTGGCATCTATAACCCGCTGCTCGCCAAGGACGACCCAGGCCGGGTCAAGCTCAATGAAGAGCGCGCGCGCTACTGGATTGGCGTTGGCGCACAGGTGAGCGACCGCGTTGCCCGCTTCCTCGATGCTGCCGGTATCAGGGAGCGCGTTGCCAGCAACAATCCGCAGAAGGGCGAGCCGGGCGAAAATGCCAAGGCGCGCGCCGAGGAAAAGGCCGCCAAGGTCGCCGAAGCCGAGGAAGCTGCGAAAGTCGCAGAAGCTGCTCCGGCTGAAGAGGCACCGGCCGAGGAAGCTCCCGCCGAAGAGGCTCCGGCTGAAGAGGCCGCTGCCGAGGAAGCTCCCGCGGAGGAAGCGCCGGCTGAAGAGGCCGCTACCGAGGAAGCTCCGGCTGAAGAGGCTGCTGCCGAAGAAGCTCCCGCGAAGGAAGCACCCGCCGAAGATGCTCCCGCTGAAGAACCTGCCGCTGAAGAAGCGCCCGCCGAAGAAGCCGGCGAGGAAAAGACCAAGGGCTGATAGGCCTTGTCTGACGACCGCCCTGTCACGCTTGCCGTCATCACCGGCGCGCATGGCGTGACAGGCGAGCTTCGTCTCAAGCTGTTCGGGGAAGGCGTGGTAGAGCTCAAGCGCTACCGCGCCTTCAACGGTTCAGCCCTGACGCTCAAGAAGCTGCGCGACGACAACAAGGGCGGCGCTATCGTCCGCTTCGCCGAGGTCACGGACCGCAACGCTGCCGAAAAGCTGCGTGGAACTGAGCTCACTGTCCTGCGCTCAGCGCTGCCGACGCTGGAGGAGGGCGAATATTACCACGCCGATCTGATCGGCCTGCCCGCCGTCACCACCAACGGCGATGTCCTTGGAACCTGCGTCGCGGTAGAGAATTTCGGCGCGGGTGATATCCTCGAGATTCAGCGGTCGCCAGTCGGCGGAAAGCCCGGCAAGCGCTTCATGGTGCCGATGCGCGGGGAAGCCGTGCCCGAATGGGATGGCAAGCGGCTGGTGATTGCCGCAGGCTACGCCGAATAGATCAGCGGGCGCCCCAGCTGACCGAATAGCTGGTCTTGCCATAGCGCCGACCCAGTGCCGGTTCGTATTGATCTCGGTGAGGAAGTGG
>JAQWKP010000155.1 GCA_029247785.1 Novosphingobium sp. | reverse complement strand
CCTGGCCGCGTACAAGGACCTTTTCGAACAGCAGCTATCGGATCCAAGTAATTCCGGCCCTAACAAGCCCTTTAATACTCCAGAAAAGCGCGCAGCAGCTCTTCCAGCGCAGTCGGGATCATCGCTGGATCGGCCCCGAGCGCGGCCTGGTGCTCGGGATGCATGGCGAGGTGACGGAAATGCCAGCCGGCCATGCTGGTGATGGTATCAAGCCCTCCCAGGAACAGGTTGAGCGCCATGCCGAACAATTCGGTCTCGGTCGGATCGCGCTCACCAAGCTTGCCGCGCATCAGCTCGCTCAGCAGGTCTTCGCCCGGATTGGCCCGCCGCTTGGCGATCGCCTCCAGCAGGAAGGTCCTGATGTTGATCACCGCCGATTGGCGTTGCTCCAGGCTGGTGCCCGAAATGATCGCGGCTTCCCATTCGAGGAATTCCTCCATCCGCTCCTGCGGGAAGCCCATCATGTTGAGGAACAATATGACCGGCAGCGGCCTGGCAAAATCGCCGATGAATTCGCAGCGGTTGTTGTTTGCAAATCGCCCGATAAGCTCTCGCGCGAGCTCATGCGCGCCGTCGACCAGCTGCGCCGCGCGGGCTGGGGTGAACAGCGGATTGAGCAGCGCGCGAAATGCGGCATGCTCCTCGCCATCGGTATCGACCGGGATGACTTTCCAGCTTTCGCCCAGCATGTGCGAGAGCGTGGGGCGACCGGCGCTGGTGAAATGCACCTTGTCGCGAAAGATATCGCGCACATCCTCGGCGCGGCGGAAGATCCAGGACGGCATGCCCGGCGCGAGGCCGTTGACCGCGTAGAACACCTCCGGCCCCTGATGGACGCGCGGGATGATTTCGGTGAACGGATCCTGGCCGACCGCTTCCGGGCTGAGCGGCCATTCCAGCGCCAGTTCCGGCGGAACATGCGCAGGCAAGCTGCTCGCTTCCGCGATGACCGGATCGCCCATCGGCTTGGTTCCTCTCTCCCGGCCGTCCGCCGACCGTTCGCGACTATCGCATTGCCGCAAGCGACAAATCCAGTGCATTCTTTGAGGCCTCCGCGAATCGCGGGGCAAGTCAGGAGGGACCTATGAGTTCTACGGGAAATGATGCGCTGGCCCTGGCCAGGCAGGTCATCGATGGGCTTGAGCGCAAGGATGAGGCGGCGGTCATCGCCGTGTTGCACGAGGATGTTGTGCTGCATGTCCCGTTTCCGCTGGTCGAAGGTGAGAACACCACCGGCACCAGGCGGCAGACCGGCGAAGCAGTGCACCGCTATCTCGAGGAATCGAACGAGCTGACCGAGACAGTTCGCTTCAACAACATAGCCTGGAGAACCACCGACGACGGGCTCGCCCTGTTCCAGGCTGACGGGGAGGTGCTGCTGCGCGACGGAAGGCCCTATCGCAACCACTATCTGTTCCTGTTCGAGGCAAAGAACGGCAAGATTTCGCAATGGTGGGAATATTATAACCCGGTGATCGCCGCGATCGCATTCGGGGCACCGCTGGAGTCGATACCGGGGTAGAGCACACCGCTAATCCCCTCACTCGACGATGGTCACGGAATCCTCTTCGACGCTCACAGCATAGGTCTTCAACGGTTCGAGCGGTCCGAAACTGAACGGTTCCCCAGTCTTCAAATCGAATTTCATCCCGTGGAGCGGGCAGCGGATCGCTTCTCCGTCAGAAAGTGGCTGAAATGCGCCGGTTTGTTATGCCATGTTGCATCTGTGTTGCATCGGGCTCGAAAAACGGTCCTAGAAGCTTGGGCAGAAGCTGCGTCAGTGCGAGCGACAGGACGTCTAAATTCCCCACCTTAAGCGGTCTCTCCGAACACGACCTCATAGCGAACATCAGCCATGCTCGACTGCAACGTCCGCTTTGCGCCTTCATTCCGGTCATTCAGGGCTGCACGTTGACTGCCTGAAAGCAGACGGCGAGCCTGCGTAAGGCAAGAGTCTCACATGATACGTTTCGGGAACCCGCGATCTATGTTGTGTCATTCGTTGAACCAACAAGTGCGCGGCAACGACGCTTTTGAACGTGAACATCGTTTCGCAAGGCGTTCAGTCTTCGAGCAGGCTACGCAGCATCCACGCTGTCTTTTCGTGAACTTCAATGCGTTGAGTGAGTAAATCAGCGGTGGGTTCGTCCTGAGCTTCGTGGACGATCGGAAATAGCTTACGCGCCGTCCTGGCCGTCGCTTCCTGGGCGTTGACGAGGTGGCCGACCATTTTCAACGCCTTGGGGGTGTCACCAACCTCCTTGATCGAAGTTAGCTTGGCAAATTCTGCGTACGTACCTGGGGCGGGGAAACCCAAGGCCCGAATGCGCTCTGCGATAACGTCAAGCGCGTTCCATTGTTCAGTATATTGCTCCATAAACATAAGATGGAGAGTATTGAACATTGGACCTGTCACGTTCCAGTGAAAGTTGTGAGTCATCAAGTACAGAGTGTAACTGTCTGCCAGCAAGTGAGAGAGGCCATCACAGATGTCTTCCCTCTGACTTTCGGTCAGTCCGATATTGATGTTATGAGATGTTTTCAGCACGTTGATTTCCATATATTTCAATATAAGTTATAGGTTTCAATGCGGTGGCCGCTGGCTAATTCTGTTAAACGATCCCTAAGATTGAGAGTGACGCCATGGCGGCGTGGGCGAGGATTGCGACCAAGGCGGCGAGCGCGACATTCCTGGACTGAAACCAAATGGACATAAGCTATCTCCTTGATAGGCTTATTGCCCCCACGCCATGAGCGCTCAACATGGCCAAAAGGGCATATCGATCAAACCAGCATTCCGGGTGCTGACGCGGCATTCACTGTCTCAGTGATCCGCTGACCCAGAAATTGGCCAGACAGCCAGGCAGATTCCACGCGCGGACCGTGAAGCCAGTCGCCGCATGCGCCAAGGCCTTTTTCCGAGTTCCACAATGCAAGGTCGCCAGTGCCGTTGGACATGGCAAATCGCCAGCGATGGGCGGTGGCAATAGTCGGCTCGGGCAAGGCGTGCCCAAGTTCAGCGCGCAGCGCATCGAGTAGCACTCTGGAAACAATTGCTTGATCACTTTCGCAATTTAGTTCGGACCAAGAGGGATTGGCTTGCACTACCCAGGATTCCGGGCCCTCTCGTCCGGGCTTGGCACTGTTTCGTGCAGCCCAGGCAATTATGCTTCGGTCCCTGATGATATCTTGTTCAGTCGCAAGCCGCTGGTTGAATGCAAACAGCCCTGTCCAGCATGGCATGGAGCGCGCGCGCAGGGCAACGCGTGCCATATCGAAATCCTGCAGGGATAGATGTGTCGCGGCCTGTTCCGCAGGGGCTGCTATAATCGCAATGTCGAAGGGCCCGGCTGTTCCATCCTCCAGCTTGAAATGCCATTTGTCGTTGAGCGATTCCAGCGATTGAACATGCTTTCCAAAAGCGACCCCGTGCCGGCTTGCCATATCGCCGATGACAGTGTTCATCGTCGGCACTCCAACCCAAGCGGCTGCATCGACCGCCAACCAGGGCGCGACAATTCCGCGCCGTTCCCAGGCATCGACGGCTTTGAGGAAATTTGGATCGCGCGCGGTGAAATACTGAGCGCCATGGTCGAACGTAGCCTCACCGAATGGGGTAGAGATTCGACGTGTCGACATACGACCGCCCGGCCCTCTGCCCTTGTCGAACAACCAAACGTCTAGCCCCTGATCTGCAAGGACATCGGCACACGCAAGTCCAGCCATTCCTGCGCCTATAATGCCAACCCTCATTTCAGCTGCGGCCCATCAAGGAGAGGATTTCCTCACGACTTTTCGAATCATCCAGGAAACAGCCCAGCATGCGGCTCGTCACCATGCCCACGCCCGGTGTGCGCACACCGCGTCCGGTCATGCAGGCATGCTGCGCTTCAATGACAACAGCGACGCCCTGTGGTTTGAGATGAGCCCAAATGCACTCGGCGACCTCGGCAGTGAGGCGCTCCTGCACCTGTAGGCGTTGAGCAAAGCCGTGAAGAACGCGCGCCAGCTTCGAGATGCCGACCACGCGATCTTTGGGAAGATAGGCGATCGATGCTTTTCCAGTAATTGGCGCCATGTGGTGCTCGCAGTGCGACTGGAAGGGAATATCTTTCAAGAGCACCACTTCGTCATAGCCGCCGACTTCCTCGAACGTTCGCGACAGATGGGCTCCGGGGTCCTCGAAATACCCCTTGCAATACTCTCTCCAAGCGCGCGCGACGCGCTTGGGTGTATCGGTCAAGCCTTCCCGAGAAGGCTCATCACCAGCCCACAAAATGAGCGTGCGAACCGCATCCTGCACGTCCTTCGGGACGTGAAGCTTACCATCTTCGCCGAGTCCAAAGGATTCATTTAACATATAATTCATTGCGAAATTCCACATCGAAGCCCCGATATTCGGGGTTATGAGATTTCTTGCAGCACAGCCTGCCACTCAACAACCTGCCCGTAAGGGCATGCTTTCTTTCAGTAGGCCTATCCGTTAACCTCCAAACATGAATCCTTCAGACCTCATTGCGTCGAGTGCCGTTGCGGCGGTGGTGAGCGACCCACGCCTTCCGGATAACCCGATCGTTGCCTGCAATGACGCGTTTATTGCGCTGACTGGTTTTAGCCGCGACGAGATCATCGGAAATAACTGCCGATTCCTTGCCGGCCCGGACACGGAGCCTTGGCTTACCGAGGCGCTGCGCACTGGCATTAAGATGCAGCGGCCTGCCATGGTCGAAATTCTCAACTACAAAAAAGATGGAACGCCGTTTCGCAATGCGGTGATGGTCGCGCCAATTCTCGATGCCGCTGGCGAGCTCGAATATTTTTTGGGATCGCAAGTGGAAATTGATGAAGAGGGCGCGCACGTCAATGACGAGCGGCGCGGGCACGCATATGAGCAAATCGCAAGCCTTAGCCCGCGTCAACGCGAGGTCCTGATCGAAATGGCAAGAGGCAAGCTCAACAAGCAAATCGCCTACGATCTCAACCTGAGCGAACGCACGATCAAGATGCATCGGTCGGCAATGTTTAAGGCATTGGGCGTACGAACAACCGCAGATGCCATTCGTGTCGCGATAGAGGCTGGTTATTGAAGACTGCCCCAAAGGACAGGTGTAATTCGGCTATTAAAGTTGCCAACTTATCTAGGCAAGGTCGGTTATCCGCAACACTCCCTCCTCCCGAACCGGCCTTGCCTAACAACCCTTAACTGGGCCCGGCGATCCTAATCGTCGGGCCCAATTTTTATGATTGGCTGGATCGAAAAGACCAATCATGCCTCACTGATTGATCTTGGCCAGAAAGAAGTTCCTATTCCGAGGGACTGGTGCGTGACTTCTTCCTGCAATGCCCCTTGGGACAGGTTGTGACTGCGCAAACATGCGCGCATCTTTCGCTCGCTCAATCGTTCAATTTAATCTTTCTCAAAACTGGAGATAAATCATGGATCAGACGTTTAACCAGATCACGAGCATCGCTGCCGCCGCGAGCACAAGTGCTCTGCTCTTTGCTCTCACTTTCATCGGGATGCAGTCGCTGCATTCGCCGCTCCTCTAAGACACGTGCTGATGGCAGGAGGTGCTCCCGACCTGCAATCACCAGAGTTTGTGGTGGCAAAAATCGCGTGACTGCTGTCGACTGGAGGCCAACCTGCCATGCCGAACAGCATTAAATTTGTTATTGTTCTCCGCTCTCCTGGGCAACGAACTCAACACCGGCAAAGGATGTAAAGCGGATGAGTGGCAGTTGGACTGACACGCAAATCGCGGCGTTCATGGTCGAAAGCAAAATTCCGCTACGCCTGGCTGTGCACGATGCAACGGGATGCCCCTTGGTCATGTCGCTGTGGTTCCTATACGAAGATGGAGCCGTTTGGTGCGCAACCAGCGGCAAAGCACGCGTCCTTGCGTTTTTGACCAATGAGCCACGCTGTGGCTTTGAAATTGCTGGCGATGCGCCGCCATATCGAGGCGTTCGAGGCGGGGGCCGCGCCAGCATTCATCCTGAACAGGGTGGAGAAGTCCTCAAACGGTTGCTGGAGCGCTACGATGTAGCATCGAATAGCAAGTTGGCGACGATGCTTCTTTCGAGGATCGAAGAGGAGGTTGCGATAAGGATTAAGCCTGACCGCATCAGCAGTTGGGATTTTTCTCAACGTATGAAAGGCGCCATGGGCTGAGATCCCGAGCGACGAAGTTCATCTGCAGATATTCCCTTTGTTTTAGACTTTGCCCCCTGTTTCGTCCGGAAGAGGTTTCCTTTTAGCGCGCTACGCCGGATCGGAAGCCTGAATTTCGCAGCGATGCGCTTGAAGAACGCGATGAGGAGAGTCATGAAGAAAATCGTAGCAATCGCGGCGCTAGCAATTGCAGCCGCAGGGTGCACATCTCTATCAGGTGGGCCAGTGGGCAATCGGGCCGTTCCGCAACCTGCCAAGTCCGTCGACCTCGACCGTTATCTTGGCCGCTGGTATGAATTTGCTCGCTACGAAGCCCCTTTCCAACGCGGTTGCGAGGCGGTCACCGCAGATTATTCAC
>JAQWKP010000384.1 GCA_029247785.1 Novosphingobium sp. | reverse complement strand
AGGATGCCAAGCTCGCCGGCGCGCAGCCAGATGTCGCGCGGGATGTTGCGCTGCGCTTCCCACTCGGCGTGGCGGGGCATCACTTCATTTTCGACAAAGCGGCGCACCTCGGCGCGGAAGGCCTCGTGTTCGGAGGAAAATATCTGACGGGGGAACATGTGCTGGTCGGCTCCTGGATGGCGATGTTGCACTGGCTATCGGGCTCGCGCCGGTGGAGCAAGCATGGAGATGTTCCCGGCAATGCCGCTTGTGCCGACGGGCTAGCCAAGGCAGTCTTGC
Organism: Novosphingobium sp.; assembly: GCA_029247785.1. Classification (GTDB taxonomy): domain Bacteria; phylum Pseudomonadota; class Alphaproteobacteria; order Sphingomonadales; family Sphingomonadaceae; genus Novosphingobium. The sequence continues at coordinate 17,645 of JAQWKP010000384.1, read as the reverse complement.
ACAAGACATTTACTTTCGAGCCGGAGACCAATGCCCGAGACCATCCCTGCAGCGATGCGCGATGCCGCTTTGCGCTTCGGCGAAAAGACTGCGCTGCTGCCGCCCGACGCACCGCCGATGAGTTTCGCCGCGCTCGACGCGCTGGCAGACGTTGTGGTGAAGGCGCTGATCGCCGAGGACATGGCCCAGGGCGAACGTATCGCGGTCTGGGCCCCGAACTCATGCGAATGGATTGCTGCGGCGATCGGCATTCAGCGCGGCGGCGGCGTGCTGATCCCATTGTATGAACGTCTGCGCGGCGCGGAAGTTGCCGAAATACTGGAGCGCGCCGGTGCCAGCATGGCTATCACTACCGCCGCGCTGGCCGAGCAGCTGCGTGCCCATGATCTGCCGCAAGTCCGGCGCGTCATCTGCCTGCATTCCGGCGATGCGGCGCTTGCAGGGCGTGAGATCGGCTGGGACGACTTCATCGCGCGCGGCAAGGAAGTGCCCGACGATACACTGGCGGCCCGCGAAGCGGCGGTGACGGGCGACAGCATCTCCGACATCATGTTCACCTCAGGCACCACCGGGCGGCCCAAGGGCGCGGTGTTCCGCCAGTCCAGCGGCGTTGCCGCAGGGCGGATCATGCAACAATACAATGGCGCCAGCGAAAGCGATGTGTTCTGCCCGATGGGCACATTCGCCCATGTCGGCGGTTACAAGCAGGGCTGGCTGACCGGGATCGTCAGCGGCTGTGCGATCTGCTGGGGCGACGCGCTGGACCCTCAATCGGTGCTGCGGCTGATCGCCAAGCAGGGCGTTACCATCATTCCCGCCGCGCCGATCACCTGGGCCGGCATCCTCGACCACCCCGACCGCGCCGGCTTCGACCTGTCGCGCCTGCGCTTCGCTGCCACCGGAGCAACCACGATCCCGCCCGATCTGGTTCGCCGCATGGTTGCAGATTTGCAGCTGGAGCAGGTCGGCACAGGCTATGGCATGACCGAGACCTGCGGCATGACTGCATTCACGCGCCCGGATGATGCACCTGAAAAAGTCGTCAGCACGGTCGGACAGCCCACTCCCGATACCGAAATCCGCGTTGTCGATGCCGATGGTGGCGATCTGGCTATGGGCGAGACCGGCGAAATCCTCGTCCGCAACCCGCGCACTCTGATCGAATATCTCGACGATGCAGAGGCCACCGCAGCCGCGCTTACCCCGGACGGCTGGTTCCACACCGGCGATCTCGGCTGCTTCGATGCGGGTGGCTATCTGGCGATCACCGACCGCTTGAAGGACATGTATATCATCAACGGCCTCAACGTATATCCGGCGGAAATCGAGCGCGCGCTGGGCACGCTGGAAGGCGTGACGCAATGCGCGGTGATCGGCGTGGCCGAACCGATCAAGGGCGAAGTCGGCGCAGCCTTCATCGTCCGCGCGCCGGGCGCATCACTGGGCGAGGACGACATCCGCGACTGGTGCCGCGCCAATCTTGCCAGCTACAAGCTTCCCAAAACCATCACATTCGTCGATGACCTGCCCAGGACCGCCATGGGCAAGGTCATCAAGCCCCAACTCAGTCAGATGCTGGAGAGACAATCATGAAATTCATCAAGCCGGAACGCCCGGATTATTCGCGCTACACCGATCTCAAGCTCTCGTTCGATAATGGCGTGGCGACAGTCACCCTGTCCAACCCGGGCAAGAAGAACGCCTGTTCGATGCGCGCGCAGGATGAGCTGACGACGATCTGGGACGATCTGTGGGTCGATCCCGAGGTGAAAATCATCGTCCTCACCGGGGAAGGCAGCGATTTCTGCTCGGGCGCCGATGTCGGCAATCTGGCGGATGCGGCGTCTTCGGACGAGGTCGAGATCCAATATGTCAATCGCAACACCCGCTATGGGCGCAAGCATGTCATGGGCATCCTTGAATGCGAAAAGCCGATCATCGCCAAGGTGCGCGGCGTGGCATACGGCATGGGCGTCAACATGGCGCTGGCCTGCGACATGGTGTTCGCCGCCGACGATGCCCGCTTCTGCGACAGCCACGTCAAGATCGGGCTGGTCGCGGGCGATGGCGGCGTGCTGCTGTGGCCGTTTGCGGTCGGCGCCCACCGCGCCAAGGAATATCTCATGACCGGCGACCCCATCCCGGCGAAAGTCGCCTCAGAAATCGGCCTGATCAACCGCTGCATGCCGGAAGAAGAGCTGGACGGCTTCGTCGACACCATGGTCGCCAAACTTCTCGCCCTGCCGCCCCACGCGGTGAACTACACCAAGGCCTCGATCAACCAGGTCCTGAAGAATGTCGCCGGCCCGGCCTTCGAGACATCGCTGGCCTATGAGGTCTATACGATGCAGATGGACGATGTGACCGAAGCGACCGCGGCGTTTGTCGAGAAGCGGAAGGGCGATTTTACGGGGAATTAGTGGGTGTGGTCTAACTTCTTTCGCGCGAAATTGTGAATTGCAGTGTGAAATAATTAGGGCGACAGGCGGATGAGTTCCCTGAACCCCTCCCGCGTTGGGGGAGGATGGGTTGGGGGTGTCCGGCGGGCGTGGGACACGAGGCCTTGCGGCTTCGCTCCCCCTCCCCTCGATCCCTGATACCTGTCCCCGCGAAAGCGGGGGCGCGGGGAGGGGAAGGCGGCGGGAATTGAGGGCTGCCCTTCGCCCGCTTCACCGAAAACACTTTCCTACACCCCGCGATCTGTGCCTCATGGTCCGCCATGCATCAGCCCGAACAAGCACTCGAATTCGCTACCAACTCAGGAGCAGAATCGCCTCCGCTTCCGGTGTCGCCATTCGCCGGGGGGTCGAGATATATCTATTCAAATCAACCCATTACCTATGTTGGAAAAAGGCGACACCGAGTCTCCTTTGTCTCCTTTTTCCAACATTTACGCCCGCCTTACCACTGCGAGAAGGCGTTAGCGGATCGAAATTGCCCCCAGATCGAGCACCACCTTGTCGCGCTCCTTCGCCTTGGCCCGGAAGCGAACCTCGCTGCCTTCGCCAAAGCATTCCAGCGCCATCGTCTCGCCGGGATAAAATGGGCTGGCGAAGCGCAGCGACATGGCGGTGACGCGGGTCGGGTCGCCGTCGCACAAGGCGCGGACCAGGGCGTGGCAGACGAGGCCCATCGAGCCGAGGCCATGCATGATCGGCCTGTCGAAGCCGGCAGCCCGCGCCACCGCCGGATCGGAATGGAGCGGGTTGTAATCGCCGTTGAGGCGATACAGGAGCGCCTGGCGGTCAAGCGTCGGCACGTCGATCACGCGGCTGGGCTCGGATTCGGGCATCGGCAGCGGGGCAGCGAATGCCTCGCCGTGATTGCCGCAGCCGCCGTCGCCGCGCAGCATATAGGTCGAGCGCACCACAGCGACTTCCTCGCCGCCCTCGTCCTTCAGCCGCTTCTCGAAATAGAGCGTTGCGGCCTTGCCTTCGCCCCGATCCTTGACGCCGACCGGGCGAAATGTCGGGATCATGCAGCCCTCGGGCGGGATCGGCTTGAGCAGTTCGATCGATTGTTCGCCGTGGAGCAGGCGGACATGGTCGATCTCCACTACCGGATCGGTCATCCAGAAGCCGGGGGTGCCCAGCACGCAGCTCATCGTCGGCAGGGCGGCCAGATCGGTTTCGGTGACCAGCCCCAGGTCGGCTTCGTCGAGCGGATCGGCACCGGCGCCGACGCCCAGCGCATAGAGCATCGTGTCCTTTGCGGTGTAGGCATGCGGGGCCGAGCCAAAGTCCTTTGCCTGCAGTGCTTCGAAGTTCATGGCTTTCCTTCCCCGTCGTCAGCAAATAATGCCATGGTCAGTAATCCATTATCTGCAGGTGGCAACCGGATTGGCCGCCGCGAGCGAGGGGAAGCGCGATGACATTGCCGATGCCGGAGGATCGCAGCTACCTTGCCGATCTGAGCGAGGGCGTGCTCACGATCAGTTTCAACCGGCCCGATCAGAGCAATGCGATGAAGACCGAAATGGTCCCGCTGCTGACCGAGCTGTTTGGCGAGGCCAATGCGCGCGACGATATCCGCGCCATATTGATGCGCGGCGAAGGAACCCATTTTTCCGGCGGCGGCGATGTTGCAGGCTTTGCCAAAACGCTCGAACTGGAGCCTGAGGCGCTTCGCGAGGAATGGACCGGCCGGATGATGCGATTGCGCGGGTTGGTTGAGGCGGTGCTGGCATTCGAAGGGCCGCTGGTGGTGGCGATGCGCGGGGCGGTTGCCGGGGTAGCGATGAGTTTCACTCTCGCCGCCGATCATGTCATCGGCGATGATAGCGCGATGTTCGTATTCGCACATCTTGGTATCGGCGCGAGCCCGGATGGCGGGGTCAGCGCGCTGCTGCCGGCCAGCGTCGGTGAGCGCGCCGCGCGTAGCCTGTTGATGACCGGGGCGAGGGTTAAGGCCGAGGAGGCGCTGCGGATCGGATTGCTCAATCGGCTGGTGGCGGGCGACGAGCTGGAGGAAAAGGCGCTCGCAACAGCGCGGCGCATGGCCAAGGCGCCGCAACGCGCGATCAGGAACGCCAAGCGGCTGGTTATGGAAGCCGGCTCACGTCCGATTGGCGACCATCTCGTGGCCGAGGGCGCTGCCTTCATCGAATGCGTGAGCGATGAGGATTTCCGCGAGGGTGTCACCGCGTTCCTCAACAAGCGCAAGCCGGATTTTCCATCGACGCGGTGATCTCAGGCGCTGCGTTGCTCCGCTTCGCCCCCATGCAGTTCGTCCCAGCTCACGCCGACTTGTGATGCGTCGAAATTGATCAAGGGAGGCGCATCGCCATAGGGATCGAGCGTGTGGATGAAGCGATGGGTGCCGATCATGTGTCCGCAGGTCGATCCCAATTCGATGATCTCGGCAGTGGTGAAATGCTCGGCGAGTTCGCGATAGGTCTCATCGCCAATCTCGCGATGATCGCTGGCCAGCATATCGAGGAAGGCCAGAGCAAGGCGTTCGCGCGCGGTCAGGTCATTGCGCAGCGCCGGATTGGCAACACAGGCGACGACCTCTTCGGTCACCTCATCGACCTTGCGCGCATCCATGCAGGGATCGCAACCGCCGAGCTGGGCGCTACGGATTCGCAGCATTTCCAGAAGTTTGCCGGGTAGCAGGTGCCGGGGGTAATTATAGTGACGGTCGCCATCGTCGGGGACATGATCGTGCAGCGCATAGGCCAGAATGCGCGAGGCGGTCTTGTCCGGCGGAGAGCCGCCATGCTCGATCGTGTGATCCAGACGCTGGCGTTCCTTCTCGGGAAGGGCCTCCCATGGGAGCGGTTCGATACGGGGCATTTGTTACTCCTTCTTGTCCTGCCACAACCTCGGCATGACCGAAACATGGACCATTGTGCCGCTCACGGGCCGGGCGCGTAACGGCCACCGTCGACGCGGATAACACTGCCGGTGGTGAAGCTCGAATGATCGCTGGCGAGATAGAGCACCGAAGTGACGATCTCCTCCGGTTCGCCATAGCGGCCCACGGCCGCCGGGGTATTCGCTTCCCTGCCCTCGGGCCATGCCTTGGAGATATCGGTGCGGAACGATCCGGGCATCACTGCGTTGACACGCACGCTCGGGCCGAATTCGCGGGCCAGCGCCATGGTCAGCGTGTTGAGTGCGGATTTCGAGGCCGCATAGGGCGCGTTGTTGGGGCTGGGGAATGCAGCGCCGATACTGGAAATCGAGATGATCGAGCCGCCGCCCATTTCCATCATATGGGTGCCGGCCAGTGCGGAAAGGCGAAAGGGGCCCTTGAAATTGACGCCGACGACCTTGTCGAACAGCTCCTCGGAGGTTTCGAGCGACGAGGGCGCAAGCGGCGACATGCCGGCATTGTTGACCAATATATCGAGCCGGGTGAATTCGGCCAGCGAGCGCTCCATCAGACCGTCCAGCGCATTCCATTGGCCGACATGGCAGGCGACAGCCAGGGCGCGGCTGCCGATGGCGCGCACTTCCTCGGCGACCGCTTCGCAAGCATCGAGCTTGCGGCTGGCGATGACGACATTCGCGCCGCACCGCGCCAGACCAAGCGCGATCTCCCGGCCCAGCCCGCGGCTGCCACCGGTCACCAGCGCAGTCTTTCCCGACAGGTCGAAATAATTCATCACCGCTCCCCTGGTGCGTTCCTGCCACAGGGCGTGATGGCCCGGCAAGCGGCATGCAGCTTGGCAATGCGCCGATCCATGGGCTGTGCTAGGGGGGAACGCGCGACCGGAAGGGGTGAAGCGATGCAGGTAGAACAGGTCACCGGGCAGTTTGGCGGGCGGATCAGCGGGGTGGATGTGTCCCAACCCCTCGGTTCCGACACCGTCGGTGCGATCCGGCAGGCGCTGGACAGCTATGGCGTATTGTTCTTCCCGGGCCAGACCGTGCTGACGGCAGAGCAGCAGATCGCGCTGGTCGCCCAGTTCGGCGAGGTTGAGACTCCGCCCTGGCTAACCAAGCAGTCTGAACATCCGCAAGTGCTGATCGTCGAATTCGATCAACCCAAGGGCAGCGGCGCAGATGTCTGGCACACGGATGCGACCTATATGGAAGAACCGCCACTGGGCACTTTCATCCAGGCGCATGTCCTGCCCGAATTTGGCGGCGATACCTGCTTTTCCTGCATGTACTCGGCCTATGACGCGCTGTCCGCGTCGATGCAGGCGATGCTGGAAGGACTGACGGCACAGCATTCGCGCGCCGAGCTGGTGGCGCAGACAGGCTCGCGCGGTCAATACGATGGGGAGGGCGTCGCGGTGAAGCCGCCGGTTTCGCATCCGATGGTGACTATCAACCGCACAACCGGTCGCAAGCGGCTGTTCGTCAACAGCCTTTATACCAAGCGGGTGGAGGGTGTTTCCGAGGCCGAAAGCGATTATCTGCTCGCCTTCCTGTTCGATCACATCAAGTCCCCGGAATTTCAGCTGCGCTTCAGCTGGCAGGTGGGCGATCTGGCATTCTGGGACAATCACGCATGCCAGCATTATGCGGTGGCGGACTATAATGAGCGGCGCCGGATGCAGCGCGTGACGCTGACTGGCTATAGTCCGCAGGGCGTTGCAGGCAGGGTGCTGCACGAAGCCGCCTGAACAGCGTCACGATGGGAAAGCCGATGGCGACAACCGGATCTGTTGAAAGCGATGCACAGGCCCTGCAGGAATTTTTTGAGCAGGGGCGAAAGCGTGCGCTGACGCTCGATAATCGCGGGGGCTTGCAAATCGGTGAGGACGGCACTCTTGATCCTTCGATCATGGCCTCTTTTGCAGAACACGGGTTTTACGTCTTCGAAGGTGTCATCGGCCTTGCCGAATTGACCGAGCTCGAAGTGGATTTCCTCAACATTCTCGATCGCGCGCCGACTGCGCCGGGCGAGACGAGTGACGCGCAGGGCAGGCCCGCGCTAGGGCTAGGCCTGTCAATTCCCGCCTACAACTGGGGCAAGCCGCTTGGCGATCCGTCGGGCGGCACCGATCAGGCACAAGGCCGTCACCCGGTGAAAATGTTCGAGCCTACGCCCGCCACTGACCTGCCAGACCAGGTGGTGCAGACCATTCTCGGTCCCTTGCAGCATTCCGATGCTTTCCTGCGGCTTTATGGTCATCCCGGCCTGCTCAAACTTGCTGCTGCGATCAATGGCGAAGATTTCGTCCCGTTCCAGGAAGGCATCCTGATCAAGCAGCCGGGCGAGGGCCGCAGCTTCGCCTGGCACCAGGACGGCACCACCCACTGGGATACCCCCGCCTTCACGTCGGTTTCGCACGGCATCAACATCATGGCCCAGCTCTATGCCTCAAGCCCGGCGAACGGCGTGTGGTTCCTGCCGGGATCGCAGCACGCAAGGGCCGATATCGGGGCGCTGACTGAGCGAGCCGGTGGCAATTGCCTGCCCGATGCGGTGCCGCTGGTGTGCCAGCCTGGCGACGTTGCCATCGCCAACCGCCAAGTGCTGCATGGCTCCTTCGCCAACACCAGCCCCGATCCGCGTGTGACCTTCAGCTTCGGCTTCCAGCCGCGCCGCTCGGTGATCGGGGTTGAGGGCTATCCCTGGGAGCCGGACCGGCTGGTGCGCTATGACGAGGCCTATATCGCCAAACGCTCCGAAATGATTGGTTATGCGGTGGATGCGAGACACCAGCATTTCCCCGATGAGACGCCCTATATCTACCGGCCCCATGCCGAAGCCGGGCAGCACTTGCGCTGGAATGAAATCGCGAGAGGCGCAATCCGCGACTACAACCGCCTCGACATTCGCATTTGAAGCGCTGCCTTAATCTGCGCCACCTGCGAATAGGCGAGCAAGTGCGCCCCGGTCGATCTTGAGCGAGGGGGTTCGTGCGAAGTCCTCAACGAACCGCCAGTGGACCGGGATGTGTGTGGCCGGCACGTGCTGACGCAGATGCGCTTCAAGGGCGTCAAAACCCGGCTTTGCATGGCCGGACTTCAGCTGGATCGCCGCGGCGGGCACCTGGCCGAGCCGGTGGTCGCTCACGCCTACCACCGCCGCAAGCGCGACCGCCTTGTGCTCCATAAGCCCTTGCTCGATGGTCTCTGGCAGCAGCTTGAAGCCGCCGCGAATGATCGCACCGTCAGCACGCCCGCGCAGATAAAGAAACCCATCGGCATCGACTACCGCGAGGTCGGAAGTATGGATCCAATCCGGGCCGATTGCTGCGTTGCGCACTTCGAGCAGTCCCTCCTCGCCTGGAGCCAGCGTCGCGCCACCTTCGGGATCGACGATGCGCAGTTCGAAGCCCGGCACGGCGGGGCCAACGCTGCCCTCTTTGGTATCGCCCCATTCGGCCAGCATCTCCAGGCTCATCGAGGCAGCTGTTCCGAAGAATTCGGTTGCGCCATAGGCCAGCAGCACCGGAATGCCGTAGCGCTCCTCGAAAGCGCGGCGCTGCTCCGGGCGTAGCGGGGCCGAGCCCACTGTCAGCGAGATCATTCCGGCAAGATCCTCACGCGGCACATCGCTATCGAGCAGCATCTGCACCGCAGCAGGCTGCAGCCCAGAGCGTTCGGGACGATAGGCGCGGACATAGTCGAGCCAGCCTGCCAGATTGAATTTGTCGTAGAGGATGATTTCGCTGCCCCGGATGAGCGAAGGCAGAGTGCCCATCATCCCGGCGAGATTGCCCATCGTCATGGTCAGCAGGGCTGGCGGCGAATCCTCTTCCTCGCCGCCTATCGCCGTCGCCACTGCATGGCGGACGAAGTGATGGAGCGCCTGATCGTAGGTCACCGGAAAGCGCTTCGCTGGCCCAGTGGTGCCGCTGGTCTGTATATCGAGCGTCGGCTCGGCAGGGGCGTCGGGCTCGGGTTCGGCGGTAGAGCGCACGAAGCCCGCCAGGGCGGCGGCATCATTCACACTCAGTGTGATCGCTGCCGCTCCGTGCTGGCTGATCGCGGTCCGCACTTCCTCGGAAACATCCTGCTCGGCGGCGAGAACTACACCGGGTTTCAGGCGGGATACGCTCTCGGCAATCGCCTTGCCCGACTGGAAGGCATAGACGAAGCGGATCGTTCGTCCGGCAGCGACCAGCCCGAGCAGCGCGGCCAATGAGGCGGGCGAATTGCCTGCGATGAACAACACGCTCTCGCGGCTTGGTACACCGCTCGCCTCGACGAGTTCGACAACCTTTCGAGCGGTCTCGTAGACACGCTCCCAGCCATGCCATTGGCCTTCGAACAGGATGCCCCGGCCACGTCCGCCTTGGTCTAGGCGTTCTTGGGCAAGCTGCTGGAGCTCGTTCACGTCGCCACAGCCCTACATCGCGCCTTCGGCCCGACCGCGTGTGGCACCGTCATCGCGAAAATATCGGATCATGTTGGTCTGGACGAAGGAGGCGACCAGCCGGCCATCCTCAGTAAAGACATGCCCGTCGCCATAGGTTCGCCCGCCCCCGGCATGCTGACTGCGATTGGAGATCAGCAGCCACTCATCGGCGTGGAACGCCTCGTGAAAAGTCAGCGTGTGGGTGATGACACCGGTCGAGAGGCTCTCATGCGCCTGCTCCTGGCCGATCCCGTCATGCGGACGCATCGCCGCGCCGATCAGGAAGGGATCGGTGAACCACGCCAGCGCCGCCTGGTGCATCGCCGGCTCATCGGGAACGTCGCTCCAGCGCAGCCATAGATTAAGCTCCGGATCGCCGGTGACAGCAGTGGTCATCATATCGACATTGTCGACGACGCGAATTTCGACGCCCGGCTCGCCGCCTTGCGTCGCAGCGTGATGCTCCGGCCCGCTGACCGGCAGCTCAGGAACCTGGTGTCGGATGACATCGACCTCACCCGCATCCATCAGCAGCAACCCCCGGCTGAGCATCCGCTCACCCTGGGCTGCAATTGCCTCGATGCTGCCAAAGGCCCGGCCCGAGTGGAACTGGTCGAGCGTATATTCGACCGGCTGCTTCACTGTCCCGGCGCGAGCGAATACGGTGTGCAAATTCTTCACTTGCTTGCCCGGCTCGACCAGGGCGGCAGCAGCGATCATCTGCCCCATGATCTGCCCGCCAAACACTACCGGCCGCCGCTCGTCGCCGACGGACTGACCGGTGAAGGTGGCGGGTGCAGTTTGTTCCAATTCGAAGCAGGACAGGATCGGTGATTTCTGGTCGGTAGCTGCGTTCATGGTGGTCCTCATCCCGGGGTGATTGTCGGATGGGGATTGTTTGCGGAATCGGCGGGCCATGCAAGGGAGGAATTTGTTAGGCGGCATCTGGCCCAAAATCCTTATCCTGTTTCTGCGGCAAGATGCGAATTGGCGGATTTTGCGTGGCTTGGTAGGATGCTGAGCTAGAATGCGAGCGGAAGGACCGAGAATGGCAGGATCTGTCAGCTTCGGCGAATCGCAGCTGGGCCTGCCGTTCGGCTCGTAAGTGCAGGGCGTCGCCCGCGAGAAGCTTGGTGATGAGGACGTCCGGGCACGTATCTGGAGCGAGTTTGAGGAGCGCGGCGGGATATCGATCAGTCAAGCGAGATGCGGCTGGCGCTCTCCACTGTATTCGGTACGTTTAAGGATCATCCGGTTGCCGAAGTCGCGCGCACCGACGAGGGGCTAGCTAAGGGCGTTATCGACGTGCACAGCGGGCTCGAATTCGACCTGACGATCCTCCAGATCGACGGCAGGGCCGGGCACAGCTGGCTGCCCTGGTATTTCGACCATGCCTATAATAGCGAGCTCAACCGCGCCGGCGTGCTGCGCCCGGTGGTGATCGCGCCAGAAGGCGGGATGACCGGCTTTGCTGACGGGATCGCCCTGTATAATTGGTTTCCCGCCGAATTGCGCGTGCGCGCCGAGCGGTACAACGAGATCTATTGCCTGCGCACGCTGGTGACCATTACGAAGATTGGCAAGCCGGCGAGTATGGTCGAAGTACGGACCTCGGCGGCTGACATCGACATGATCGCGCAGCAGCTTCGCTGGCGACGAGCGGTTCACCCCGCCGTCTGGACGCGGCCAATCGGCGAGAAGGAGCTGCATGTCTCGCTGCTGCACGGCGACGCGATCGAGGGAAGCGAGGATACGAACGGCGAGGCGCTACTCGAAGAAATCTGTCACGCGATCAATGCTAGTGTGCAGGCCTATGTCCACCAGTGGCGGCCCGGCACGATGCAAGTGTGGGGACAGTTGGCGGGTGCTGCACTGCGTAACCGGCACGGACCCCAAATACCTTCGCCGCCTGTTCCCCACGACAATCCAGGGCGACTATGGTCTGGACCATTTTGAGGACGAGCCCTGATAGGAAGCGGCTAGGGACGTAGTCGTTGCGGCCATGACATCCGACTTGGCCTTGCGGCAACTAGAAATTTCATTTGTGAGCGCCCCGACTTATGACTCTACCCGAGTCGTATCTGTTTCAGTTTAGATGAATCAGGGTCTATTGCACCGCGCCTTATGGCCAAGACAACCGCCTCTTCCCCGTTTCGCGTCGAGTTTGGCGCCACGGTCCGGCTCGCAGTGCCGCTGGCTGCAGCAAACCTGCTGCAGATGGGCGTCTATGCCATAGATGTGATGTTCGTCGCGCGGCTCGGTGCGGCACCACTTGCCGCGGCAAGCCTTGCTGTCTCGCTGTTCGGCCTGTTCGTCTGGGGGATAACCGGCCTTACCAGCGCGGTTGCGCCGCTGATTGCAGCCGAGCTTGGGCGTCGCGGCCATGCCGTGCGTGCAGTACGCCGCGATTTGCGGATGGCCTTCTGGCTGGCGGGCATCGTCGGTTTAATGGCCGTCGCTGCCTGTGGCTTTGGCGAAGCGATCATGCTGGCGACAGGGCAGGACCCGACGATCGCGGCGCAGGCGGGCGGTTTTCTCGACATATTGAGGTGGGCTGCGATCCCGATGGTGGTGGCAAATGTCCTGCGCATTTTCGTTTCGGCGCTGGGCCGCCCGCTGGTCGCAACCGCGATCACGGCTCTCGCCCTGGCGGTCAACGCGCTGGGCAATTACGCGCTGGTTTTCGGAAATCTCGGTGCGCCTGCTTTGGGCCTCAACGGTTCGGCAATCGCCAGCAATATTACCGCGATCGGAACTGTCATGGCCTATATGCTGGTGATTGGGACCGACCGAAGGATGCGGCGTTACCGGATTCTCGGCCGGTTGTGGCGGCCCGAATGGGAACGCCTCAAGCAGATTGTAAAGATCGGCATTCCGATTGCGCTCACCGTGGTTGCCGAGGGCGGGCTGTTCGGCAGCGCAGCGTTCCTGATGGGCCGCATCGGCGCGGTCGAGCTCGCCGCGCATGCTGTCGCGCTACAGGTTGCGGCAATTTTCTTTCAGGTGCCATACGGTGTCGGTCAGGCGGCAACGATCAGGGTTGGATATCACTATGGTGCGGGCAATCGCGCTGCGATCGGCCAGGCCGGATGGGCGGCGCTTGCGGTTGGGACCGGTTTCATGTGCCTATCCGCCACCGCGATGCTGCTGGCCCCGCGGCTGATCCTTTCTGCCTATGTCGATCCTGCGGCGGTCGCCAACGCGGCCATGGTCGGGTTTGCCGTGCAATATCTGGTGATCGCGGCTGCCTTCCAGCTGTTCGACGGTATTCAGACGGTCGCCGCTGGAGTTCTGCGGGGCCTGCAGGATACCCGCGTTCCTATGGTGATCGCAGTCACTGGATACTGGCTGATCGGCTTTGTGACGGCGGCCATTCTTGGCCTTGGCACGCCGCTGGAAGGCATTGGTGTCTGGCTCGGTCTGGCCCTGAGCCTTGTCGTCGTCGCCGTGCTGCTGCTGTTGCGCTGGCATCGCCGCGAGCGGCTCGCGCTTATGTGAAGTCGGAGGCTTTTTTGTTTAGTGCGCTCATGACATCCGTCATGACCGTGGCATCACCGGCCCGCTCCCCCTGCCCAACCACCCCAAGTGTATCCTGTCGGGTGGTTGGGCAGGGGGAGCGGGCCGGTGATGCCAGCCGGTCACGGATGTGACCGGCGTACCCGACAAGGACTCTGGGCGGAGAGCGGGCTGGAACAGCAACGCCATGACGGATGTCATGGTCGCACCCACAAAGACTTCGGCGCATCCAATAGGAACACACGCTCGTCCCGTGTTGCGACATTTGGCAGAAATATGAGTCGAAGCCGCTTGACGAGCCGCATTGCCGCACCCATATGCGCGCCGGTTGGCACTCAATGGATGAGAGTGCCAAGTCCTATTGTGTTTACTGGATTAGGGAGAAACCCATGAGTTTTCGTCCGCTGCACGACCGAGTTCTCGTGCGTCGCCTTGAAGCCGAAGAGAAAACGGCTGGAGGCATCATCATTCCTGACAGCGCTCAAGAAAAGCCTGCTGAGGGAGAAATCGTTTCTGTTGGCGAAGGTGCCCGCGATGACGACGGCGATCGTATTCCGCTCGACGTCAAGGCTGGTGACCGGGTCCTTTTCGGCAAATGGTCGGGCACGGAAGTCTCCGTCTCCGGCGAAGATCTGCTGATCATGAAGGAAAGCGACATTCTCGGCATTCTCGGCTGAGCTCGTCAAAATTTCCGCCAAATTGATTCCAGAAGGAAATAGATAATGGCTGCTAAGGAAGTAAAATTCTCGCGCGATGCCCGCGAAGGTATCCTCAAGGGCGTTGATACGCTCGCCAATGCGGTGAAAGTCACGCTCGGTCCCAAGGGCCGCAACGTCGTCATCGAAAAGAGCTTCGGTGCACCGCGTATCACCAAGGACGGCGTCACCGTCGCCAAGGAAATCGAACTCAAGGACAAGTTCGAAAACATGGGCGCGCAGATGCTGCGCGAAGTGGCGTCCAAGACCAATGACCTTGCCGGTGACGGCACCACCACCGCCACGGTGCTGGCTCAGTCGATCGTACGCGAAGGCATGAAGTCGGTTGCTGCCGGCATGAACCCGATGGATCTCAAGCGCGGCATCGATCTCGCCGTTGGCAAGATTATCGAGAACCTCCAGGGCCGTTCCAAGGAAGTGGCCGGCTCGGAAGAGATCGCCCAGGTTGGCATCATATCTTCCAATGGCGACAAGGAAGTCGGCGAGAAGATCGCTGAGGCCATGGAAAAGGTTGGCAAGGAAGGCGTGATCACCGTCGAGGAAGCCAAGGGTCTCGAATTCGAGCTCGACGTTGTCGAAGGTATGCAGTTCGATCGCGGCTATCTTTCGCCCTACTTCGTCACCAATCCCGACAAGATGACGGTCGATCTGGAAGATCCCTACATCCTGATCCACGAGAAGAAGCTGACGAATCTGCAGCCGATGCTGCCGATTCTCGAAGCGGTCGTACAGTCAGGTCGTCCCCTTCTGATCATTGCCGAGGACATCGAGGGCGAAGCGCTGGCCACTCTGGTGGTCAACAAGCTGCGCGGCGGCCTTAAGGTTGCGGCCGTCAAGGCTCCGGGCTTCGGCGATCGCCGCAAGGCCATGCTTGGCGATATCGCCACGCTGACTGCCGGCGAGATGATTTCCGAGGATCTCGGTATCAAGCTCGAGAACGTCTCGCTCCCCATGCTGGGCGAAGCCAAGAAGGTCACCATCGACAAGGACAACACGACGATCGTCGACGGGTCCGGTTCGGGTGACGAGATCAAGGCCCGGGTCGAGCAGATCCGTGCCCAGATCGAGACCACCACGTCCGATTATGACCGTGAGAAGCTGCAGGAACGGCTTGCCAAGCTTGCCGGTGGCGTTGCCGTAATCAAGGTTGGCGGTGCCAGCGAGATCGAAGTGAAGGAGCGTAAGGACCGCGTCGACGACGCGCTGCACGCCACCCGCGCTGCGGTCGAGGAAGGCATTGTACCGGGCGGCGGCGTTGCCCTGCTCTATGCCAGGAGCGCGCTCGACGGCCTGGCCGGCGAAAACGAAGACCAGACTCGCGGTCTCGACATCATCCGCCGCGCGCTGGAATCCCCGGTGCGGCAGATTGCCGAGAATGCCGGCTTCGACGGCGCCGTAGTGGCTGGCAAGCTCACCGACGGCAATGACGAAAACATGGGCTTCAATGCTGCGACCGATATTTACGAGGACCTCGTAGCAGCGGGCGTTATCGATCCGACCAAGGTTGTTCGTGCAGCCTTGCAGGATGCGGCTTCGGTCGCCGGCCTGCTGATCACCACCGAAGCGGCGATCTGCGAGCAGCCCGACGACAAAGCCGGCGGTGCCATGCCTGCGATGCCCGACATGGGCGGAATGGGCGGCATGGGCGGCGGCATGGGCTTTTAAGAGCCCTGCAGCCTTCAAGCCTGCCAACAAATGGGCCGGGGAAGCAATTTCCCGGCCCTTTTTGATTCCCGTCTCGTGTTAATCACCGGCTACTAAACTGCGACAGGCGACTCCATGGGCTGCAAAATATGCGGCGATACCAAAGATTCCTGCCCGATTACGCAATTCCCCGCATGGAAGACTCAATTCATCGCGAGAATGATTACACTCCCTTGCATCGTGCATTAAGGCTACGCCAACACTGATCGTGCTATCCAAAGGCGTGATGAAACAGATCCGCAGGCCCCTGTTTAACCGACTGATCGGCGCATTGGCGCTGAGCATCGCGCTGGTATTGCCGCTTGGTCCGGCGGCCCAGGCGAACGATATTTCCGATATCGAGCGCTCGTTCGATCGGGCCTTCGGAACGCAATCACGCGCGCCGCGTACTTATGACACCCCACTTGAGGCGCAAATCGCGAGCCTTGCAAATGCGGCCAAGGGCCGGATCGGCGTGGCAGCGGTCGACTTGTCCTCGGGTCGGGCCCTCGATGTGTTGGGTAGCCAGGCTTTTCCGATGGCCAGCACCAGCAAAATTGCGATCGCCGCGACCTTTCTGGAAGGCGTCGAAAAAGGGCGATGGAGCCTGACCAGCGAGTTTCCGCTGCTGATCTCAATCAAGTCCAAGCCGTTTTCGACATTGCGTGCACCGGTTCGCCGGGGCGAGTATCTGCCGGCTATCGAACTCATCGAACTGATGCTCACGCGTAGCAGCAATCCGGCGACAGATGCGCTGCTGGCTGTTGTCGGCGGGCCGCGGGCGGTCAATGACTGGGTTCGCCGGGCCGGAATCACCGACTTTCGTATCGATCGCGACATTGCCACGCTGGTGCGCGATGACGGCGCAGTCGATCCTGCGACCACGATTGACCAGCGCGACAGCGCCACGCCGCTCGCCATGGTGCAATTGCTCTCGGGCCTGTACCGCGGTGATTGGCTGAATTCCGGAAGCCGGGCGGTAATTTTCGGCGCGATGCAGCGCTGTATAACCGGCAAGCGCCGCATCCCGGCGCTGTTGCCCGAAGCGGCGCAGGTGGCTCACAAGACTGGCTCGCTGCACAATACATCGAGCGATGTCGGCTTTTTCAAGACGCCTGACGGCAGGGCCGTGGCGATCGCCATCTATGTCACGGGTCAGGGCGGCAAGCGGGCGCGTGAAGCCCGAATCGCGTCGATCGCACGCGCTCTCTATGATGGCTATCTGACCGCGCCGCGGCGTTACCGCGCCAGCGCGTCACGATAACCCCGTCCTGCCGCGCAGGTCATGCGGGAAAGCAAAAGGCGCGCCGGGATTACCCGACGCGCCCTTGCAATCTCCAGCACGAAGGCCGGGATGATTGTATTATTCGGCAGCCATTGCTTCGCCAGCGGCGTCTGCAGCAGCTTCAGCAGCGTCGCCAGCGGCATCAGCAGCGCCTTCGGCGGCGTCGGTCGCGGCTTCAGCAGCACCTTCGGCGGCTTCACCAGCACCATCGGCGGCTTCAGTAGCAGCTTCGGTTGCTTCAGTAGCTGCTTCTTCAGCGGCTTCCTGCGAGCAGGCGGAAAGGGCGAGCGCGCCAATAGTGGCGGCAGTGGCGAGTACGATCTTGCGCATGTGTGGTAATCCTTGAACAGCGAGTGAACCAAGCACGGCACAAGGCCGGGCTAAAAGCCTACCGCACCGATAGGCTCCGCCGCGTCAAATAATCGCCTTGCCGCAGCTATGCAAGCACTTGTCGCAATTGTCGCAAAAAAGCGGCGTTCGATTTCGGTCTGATTCACTAGTCCATGAATGTGTCAGCCGTGTGACAGAAACCGACTGGTTGGCGGTTGTCCGCGCATTTCACAGAAACACCAGGCGGGCAGTGGCACGACCAATTGCGGTCGAAACAATGTCGGTTGCTGGCTGACTGGCGGCTTCGGTGCTGCTAGGAGGCTTGGCATGGAATCCAAGCAGCATCTCTA
>JAQWKP010000126.1 GCA_029247785.1 Novosphingobium sp. | reverse complement strand
AGCTCAAGGCGGATGCCTTGAGCGCACCCAACAAAGACCCGCTCACTCGTTCAAATGGTTGATCGCCTTGTGCACCCGGGCCTCGATCTCGGCGCGCGGCAGGCCGGGCTCGATCGGATCGCAGACGCTGAAGACGATCGTGCCGCGCTTCTTCCAGCGGCGATGGTAGAGCGGTCCGCTGTTCACCGCGATGGGCACGACCGGTATCTTCAGCGTCTTGTAGACCGCAGCAAACCCGGCCAGTAGCGGTGGCTCAGTCCCATGCGGCACGCGCGTCCCTTCCGGAAAGATCACGATAACGCGGCCCTTCCCGACATAGGACTTGACCGCCTGCAGCATGGTTCTGAGCGTACGAGCCCCTTGTTCGCGCTCGACCGGGATCAGGCCGTTGGCTCTGCCCAGCGGCCCCCAGATCGGGATGCGCAGCAACTCTGCCTTGGCGAAGGCGACCGGGCGGCTAAACAGATAGGGCAGTTCGAGCGCTTCGAAAAAGCTCTCATGCTTCATCGCGATCAGCACGCCGTCGCGCGGCAGTTCGCCGCGCACCTCCACGCGAATTCCCAGCAAATAGATTACGCATAAATGATGGAATCGCGCCCAGCCGGCAATCATCGGGCTCACATAACGCTCGCCGATCTTGGATACCGGGGTGGCAAAAATCACCAGCAAGGCGGTGCCGATATAATAGGCTACATAGAACAGCAGGCTGCGCAGGATGGTGATCGGGTTCGTCATTTCATCCGCCCCACAGTCGTGACAGGTGCCGAGCCAACAGCTTGTGATATTCGAGGAACAGAATCTTGAGGCTCGGCCGCGACGCCACGGAATCGCGAATGACCGAAACGCCTGCGGGTTTTGCCTTATCAAGCTCATAGGCGGCGCGGCGCATATGCCAGTCTGTTGTGATCAGCCTGACCGAATCGTATTTGTGCAATGCCAACCAGCGTGCCGCTTCCAGGGCATTGGAATGGGTGTCGTAGGATTCGTAGTCCAGCGTCACGCAGCATTTCATCGTCGCTGACGAAACCTCGTATTCCACGGCGAATTCCTTGAGTTTGACCTCTTTGTCGACCCCGGAAACCAGCAGCTTGGTGGTCCAGCCTTCACCCACTGCGTCCAGACCGCGAGCGATTCTGCCTTCGCCACCCGTGAACACCACCGCCGCATCGGTCTTAGCGTCGCCATGTGGCCCGGGAAGCAGGATTGCGAACCACAGGAAGCCGAACAGCCAGACCAGCAAACCAAGCGATAAAAGGCGACGCAACATCGGACCGCTATAGCATCTTGCGAAGCGCATGCAGCACTGTGATACGAGCTGTCAGCATCGCCAGGGCCGCGGCGGCAATAGGTACAAACACCAGCGCCAGCCAATCGGTCCATCCCAGTGCACCATTGTCGATCATGCCAGCGCCAAGCCCGGAAAAGCGACGACCGACGAACAGGATCACGACCAGCGCCAGCACAAATCCTACCGCCCCGCCGCCCGTTGCATCGATACCGATCGAACGCTGGAAGACACGGGCAATCTGCCGATCGGTTCCGCCGAGCAGGTGGACGATCTCGATCGTATCGCGGTTCACGCCCAGCGCATTGCGAGCCGCGAGCAGTACAGCAGCGGCCAGCGCCACCGCCAGCAGCACGACCAGCGCGATCGCCAGCCATTGCAGCGAGGCGATGGCATCAAACACCGGTTTCAGCCAGTCAGACTGGGCATCGACCCGCGCCGAGGGAGCCGCAGTTTCCAGCCGCGCGCGCATATCGGCAATCCGCCCCTCGCTGACCTGGCCTTCAAGCTGGACGTCGATCAGAGCCGGAACCGGGACCGCAGCACCGGCTCCGGCCTGCACGCCCGCACCAAGCCACGGCTCAATCAGCGCATCAACCTCGTCCTGCGGAACATGGCGCAGCGACACCACGCCCGGCATAGTGCCCAGCGCTTCCGTCGCGGCGGCAGCCTGGGCTTCGCGGATTTCAGGCCGCGCCTCGATGATCTGGACGGTAACGCCGCCTTCAAGCTCGGCAGTCGCACTCGCCGCCATATTGCTCAGGGTCAGCCCTGCCGCCATGGCAATCACCGTCAGCGCAACCATGATTGCGATAACCCAGGGCATTGGCCCGGACAGCCTGGTCTGGGGCACGAGTTCCGAATCGCCGTTACCGCCGGACATCCGCTCTGCGCGAGCTGTCCCAAGACCGAATGCAGCTGCAATCTTCATGACGGAGCATCCGCCGGTCTGGCAGGCCGGCGGGGCGGGTAGCGCAAAGCGCCGGTCGGATCGGACAGCCTGCCCTTGTCGAGCCGCATGATCAGCGATTCGGGCACCTTTTGCAGAAGGTGGACATCATGGGTGGCGACCACGACGGTTGTGCCCAGCCCGTTCAGGGCCTCGAACAGCCGCAGCAGCTTGACCGCCATGTCGGGATCGACATTGCCGGTCGGCTCATCGGCCACCAGCACTTCGGGCCTGCCGATCACCGCGCGGGCAATAGCAACGCGCTGCTGCTCACCGCCCGATAGCGTCGGCGGCCGCGCATCCATGCGATCGGCCAGGCCCACCCACTCGAGCATGTCAGCGACAGGCTTTGCCAGTTCCCGGTCAGTGATGCCCGCCACCCGCAGCGGCAGCGCAACATTGTCAAACGCAGATAGATGCGGGACGAGGCGAAACTCCTGAAACACCACGCCAATCCTGCGGCGCAAAGCGGGAAGCCTGCGACGCGGCATGGTGATCGCATCGGTTCCGAACATCCGGATCATCCCGCGCGAGGGGCGCTGCGCGAGGTAAAGCAATCGGAGCAGCGATGTCTTGCCAGCCCCGCTGGCACCGGTCAGAAAGTAGAAGCTGCCGGGATAGAGCGTGAAGGACAGGTCGCTCAGCACTTCGCGATCGGTGCCATATCGCAAGCCGACATTGTCGAACTGGATGATTTCCCCGTCGGCTGCCTGGCTCATCTTGTTGATCTTCATCCGTCCTTGCGGGGTGGGAATAGGCCTATAGCGACCGATGAATGTGGAAAAAAGGGGAGATGCAGTGCGTCCTCCCCGGCTGGACGCTTGTTTCGCGCGCGAGGGGCGTGCTTAACGATCCTGACATGATCATCGCTTGTCCTGCCTGCACCACGCGATATGCCGTGCCTGACAGCGCTATCGGCGTGGATGGTCGGACCGTGCGCTGCGCAAAATGCCGCCACAGCTGGTTCCAGGAAGGACCGGAAATTGAACTGGCGCCACCCGCGCCATCGGAACCGACCGAAGTGGCACCGGCTCCCCCTGCGCCCGCAGCTCAGGCACAAACTCCTGAACCCGCAGCTGCTCCTGCTCCCCCAACTGCCTCGCCGGGCCCGACCGATCCGGTTCCACAACCCGCCGAGCCGACCAGCACGCCCGAAGCGCAAGCGCCCGTCGAAGAGACAATTCCTGAACCTGATCCCGAATCTGAGCCTGAGCCTGAGCCTGAGCCTGAGCCTGAGCCTGAGCCTGAGCCTGAGCCTGCACCCGAGCCAGAAGCCCCGTCAGAGCGCAATGCCGAGCCAGACGAAGACGTGTTTTCCGCCGTTCCCGCGCTCAAATCCCAGGTCGACACGTCGTCTGCGCCGCTGGTGTACGAGGATCCGGACAACCCGTTTAGCGACGATGACGAGCAATCGACATTCGATCATGCGCCCCCTTTCCGGCGACGGCGCAACTGGAGCAAGATCGGGATGGTGGCGGGAATCATCTTCGCTGTCTCCGCACTTGGTGCCTCCGCGGCACTGGCCGGCTTTGGCCTTCCCGATTGGGTGACAGCGACGACCGCTCGGGCCTTCGCGCCGAACCAGCCCGACCTGGTGATCGACTTTCCGGCTAACAGGCAGGATCGCCGCACCTTGCCCAACGGTTCGGAATTTTTCGGTGCTAGCGGAAAGATCACCAATGTAGGCAAGATGGCGCAATATGTCCCCTCGATCCTGATCGTGCTGCGCGACGGACGCGACAGGATTGTCTATAGCTGGGAAGTGGTGCCGCCCAAGCGCGAGCTCGCCCCGGGCGAGGTGTTGACCATCAACGAGGCAGTGACTGACGTACCGAAGTCCGCCGTCGTCGCCGAGATCGGTTGGAAGCAGGATTAGGGTCTGTTTCAGCGCTCGGATGCAAGGAAAGCGGAAACGCGGCTTGCAGCGCCCATGCCGCTTTGCTAATGGCCCGCTCCTGCCGTGGGGAGGTCACGCGACCATCCCTTCGATTTAGCGGTCGTGGCGGAATTGGTAGACGCGCAACGTTGAGGTCGTTGTGGGCGCAAGCCCGTGGAAGTTCGAGTCTTCTCGACCGCACCAAATAGTCCTTAAGTGTCTGTTTTAGAAGTGTTAAGTTATAAGACCTGATACGCGCTCGATTCACGAAAGCTGGGCGAATTTTCCAGAATTGGTGCAAATCCTGCCGCAGAATCAGAAATAATAATTTCATGGCTCAGTCGGAGCATGGAATGACACTTGTTGCGGTTTTCTTGTTATTTTCGAGTCTTCTCGACCGCACCAGGCAGTCCAAAGAATCACTGACAGACTGTGTCACCTGCGGATCTGGCGCCATGAACGGCGCAGTTCTGCGAGGTTTCGGCGAGGTCAGCAACCCGAGTGCAGTCAGAGACTGGTCGGATGAGCCGCAGGTTGTCACGATATTGGGCCGCGGTCTCAGGTGCCAAAATACTGACTGCAGTGGGATATGTCAGGCAAAGCCGAGCTGTGCGTGCTGATCTGCCCATGACAGCGGCAAGTCTGACGCGAGCAGCGTTCGTGCGTTCATGGTTGTCGGCTGCTTTCCCTCGACGATGGCAGTCACAATGTCCGGCGCCAGGCAGGACAGGGCGACAAGCTTGGCAAGTCGCGTCCTGCATTTGCCATGCGCAGCAGCAAGGGCAGCAATCGATATGCCCGGCTGCGAGAAGAGGAGCTCGCGTGCCGCGTGCGCTTCGGCCACCAACGCGACAAGCTTCTCATCGCGCCTAGCGCTCTCGCTGGGTTCGGACTCTGGCCCAGGAATGACAAGCCGCAATTGATGCCCTCGCCTGACCTTTACCACCGGCAGGGATAACATCAGCGAATCGCCAGATGAGTTAGCTTCGTCATCGATGCCGAGGGACGTCGCAAGTGCCGGTCGATCGAGGACCAGCTCGATCCGATCTTCGTGCAAGGTTATGCGTTCGACTAGCGTTGCCAGCAATTCCGTCCTCTGATGCGCTGAGCCACTGCGCAGGGTCGCCGCTGTCATGTCGGCCTTTGCCAGAAGTCGATCCAGAGTCATGGCAGATGCATCAGGCTCCAGTGAACAGAGGAACTGCTGATCGGTGAGCTGTGCAGACAAACGTTCACACACCAGCTGCTCAAGGTCGTGTGCCGACACTCTCCAGGCTGGCGAGCCGTCCAGTTGGTCTGGCCGCGTGATGTAGTAGCGATAGCGCTTGCCCGGCTTGGTTGCATGGCTGGGCGTCATCGCCCTGCCTTCACCATCATATACGAGACCAACCAACAAGCTGGGCCTTTGTGCCCGGATGCGTTGCGAGGAGCCTGAGGCGTAGGCCTTGAGCTTGTCCTGGACATCATCCCACAACTCTTGTGGCACGATAGGCTGATGCTCTGCAGCAAAGTACTCGCCCTTATGCGTGAGCTGGCCGATATAGATGCGGTTCGACAGCAGGTGATAGAGGGTGCCGCGCCGGAAAATGCAGCCACCGCGATGCGGCCCGCTGGTACGCTTCTGGAGCTTGGTGCGATGGCCCTCTTCGTTGAGCCCTTGGGCAAGCTGCGTAACCGAGTCATGCTCGAGATATTGCCGCATGATGTGGCGGACCAGGTCTGCCTCTTTCTCGTTCGCCACCAGCTTGCGATCCTTGGCGTCATAGCCGAGAGGCACCGGACCTCCCATCCAGATCCCCTTGCGCTTGGAAGCCGCAATCTTGTCCCTGATCCGCTCACCGGTCACTTCGCGCTCGAACTGGGCAAAGGACAAGAGCATGTTCAGGGTAAGCCTGCCCATGCTGGTCGTGGTGTTGAACGACTGGGTGATCGACACAAAGCTCGCTTTGGCCTTGTCCAGCACATCGACGATCTTTGCAAAATCAGTGAGGCTGCGAGTCAGCCGATCGATCTTGTAGACCAGGATGATGTCGATCTTGCCGGCTGCCACATCATCCATCAGTCGCTGCAAGCCAGGGCGCTTCATATTGCCGCCCGAGAACCCGCCGTCGTCATAACGTCCGGGAACAACAACCCAGCCCTCGTGGCGCTGGCTTGCGGCGTAGGCGGCACAGGCCTCGTACTGGGCATCGAGGCTGTTGAACTCCTGCTCGAGACCATCTTCGGTCGACTTGCGTGTATAGACCGCGCAGCGCAGGACTTTATCGGCCATTCTGATGCAGCCCGAAGAAGCGCGGACCCGACTGTCCGTCGTCAGACCATTTGGCACTGATGGGAGCGTAGATTAGCGGAGCGTTGGCCTCATCTGGTTGATTGATTGCGGGCCGATCACAGCGCCTAGCTTCTCCGAGATTTATCCATTCGTTTCTCGCGCCTCCAACCGCTGTCATATTAGCTTGAGGAAAAGCGACGCATGACTTGCCCCTATCAAGAAATGGACACAACAGATCCTAGC
>JAQWKP010000067.1 GCA_029247785.1 Novosphingobium sp. | reverse complement strand
ACGACAAAGCTCAAACTCCAGACCAACATCATCGTGCTGCCCTATCGCAACCCATTCGACACCGCGCGCGCGGTGTCCTCGCTCGATTGCTTTACCGGCGGGCGCTTCATCTTCGGCATGGGCGCGGGCTATCTCAAGGCTGAGTACAAGGCGCTGGGCGTCGATTTTGCCAACCGCAACGATCTCATGGACGAATATATCAGGGCGATGAAGCTGGCCTGGACCGGCGAGGATTTCACCTTCGAAGGCACCGGCTATGTTGCGCTCGGCAACCGCATGCTGCCCACGCCGGTACAGAAACCGCATCCGCCGCTGCTGATTGGCGGCAATTCCAAGCGCGCGCTGCGCCGCACTGCCGAACTTGGCGATTTCTGGCATCCCTTCTTCGTCCCGAAGATGGTCACCGACACTGCTCGCACCGCCAATATCTCAACCGATGACGACCTCAGGGCGGCAATCGGCTATATGCACGAGCATTGCGAAAAGATCGGCCGCAAGGACCGGCCAGGGGTAATCCTGTCGGGCACTCACACGATGAAGGGCAGCGATTGGAACGCGCAGGAAGCGCTCGACAATTTCGCCCATTACCGTGAGATGGGTATCGCCGGTTCGGGCAGCAATGTCATAACCGGCAGCCGCACGGAATGGATCGAACAGGCCCGGCGCTTCGGCGAAGAAGTCATCGCAAGAATGGACTAATCGTCCAGCTAAGGCACCTGGGGAGGGGCATGTGAACGCACCGCAGGTGACTGCCGCACAAGAATGGAAGAGCGGCTGGCCGATGATCGTGGCCGCCATGCTCGGCATGTCGTTCTATTCGATCATCACATATACTTTGGGCACTTTCATCGAGCCGCTGGAAGATGAGTTCGGCTGGAGCCGGGCGCAGATTTCCGGCGGTTTGACGATCTTCACCCTGACCGCGACGATTGGCGGGCCGCTGATCGGCGCGGTGATCGACCGGGTCGGCACTCGCCGTGTCGCAATTCCCGGCATTGCCCTGCATGCCCTCGCCTTTGCCGCCTTTGGCTTCGCCAATGGCTCAATATTCCAATGGCTCTTGCTGTGGAGCGTGATGGCTTTGGTAGCCCTTGCGACCAAGGGGCTGATCTGGAGCGCTGCGGTATCCAGCGTGTTCAATGTCAGCCGCAGCCTGGCGCTGGCGGTAATGCTGTCAGGAACCGCGCTGGGACAAGCCTCGCCGATCCTCGCCAACTGGCTGATCGAGGATTATGGCTGGCGAACCGCCTATTTCGGCCTCGGGCTCGGCTGGGGTGGTCTCGCCTTCCTGGTGATCCTGTTCTTCTTTTTTGACTCCAGAGACCGCCACCGGAAAAGCGGTGCACCAGCGAAACAAGCCGCGGTCCTGCCCGGGCTCACCGGCGCGGAGGCATGGCGCGATTCGAGGATCTGGCGGATCGCCATCGCCAATGTCATCATGACCTTCATCGGTGGGGGAATAGCGGTGCACCTCGTCCCCATCCTAACCGAAACCGGAGCAAGCCGCAGCACGGCGGTCGCCATCGCCGCGACCGGCGGTATCGCTTCGATTGCAGGAAAATTGCTCGCCGGAGTGGTGCTCGACCGGGTTCAGTCCAGCCTGATACCGTTCGCGTCCTTCGCGCTTCTTGCCGTGGGCTATTTCCTCCTGCTGAACTGGTTCGATTCCAACCTTGCACTCACTTTGGGCGTGCTGACTATTGGTTTTGGTGGCGGCGCCGGCTTCCAGATCACCACCTATCTCGTCTCGCGCTATGGCGGGCTGAAGAACTTCGGAAAGATCTATGGCGCAATCAGCAGCGCGATCATGCTGGGAACCTCGCTCGGCCCGCTCGCCTCTGGCTTGTTGTTCGATATCACCGGAAGCTACGAACTGCTGCTGATGGCCGGTATTCCGCTGGTACTGGTTTCCGCGACTATGTTCCTTGGCCTCGGGCCCTATCCCGATTTTGCAGAGGACGAGAAGGCACGCGAATAGCGCGGGTTTGAGGAGAGGCGAATGACGACAATTCCAGCCGGCGGACCCGTGTCCCTGACCGCGGGGCAGGAATGGCGGCGCTATTGGCCGTTGGTGCTGGCCGCGATGGTTGGCGTGTCCTTCGGCTCTATTCCATCCGCCACGCTGGGCCTGTTCATCGATCCACTGCGGGCCGAATTTGCCTGGAGCAGCGCCGAGATATCGCTGGGCGTCACGGTATTCGCGGCGATATCGATCCTTCTGACACCGCTCGCCGGGATGCTTGCCGACAAATACGGCGGCAGGCGCGTGGTTATCCCCGGGCTGGTGCTGTGCGGTTTCACCTTCGCCGCCTTCGCCACCCAGACCGGATGGCTGGGCCTGTGGTTGATCATCTGGGTCGCCTACACCCTCGCGTCGCTGCTGATCCGCTCAATGATCTGGAACCGGACGGTGTCGAGCGTGTTCACGGCCGGACGCGGTCTGGCGCTAGCAGTTGTTGTTGCCGGACTTTCCCTTCCCCTGGTACTCGCGCCGCCGCTCACCGAGTGGCTGATCAGCAACTACGGCTGGCGCAACGCCTATCTCACGCTGGGGTTAGGCTGGACCGGTCTTGCGCTGCTGCTGGTCATCCCATTCTTCAGAGACCCAAATGCCGGACCGGCAAAAGCACCAATGGCCGATGCCCCCGCCGCTCCGGCACCCTCACCCGCTCAGGGTGGCCTCACCGTCAAACAGGCGATTCGCAGCCCAAGGATATTGCGGATCGCCGGTGCGGTTTCTCTGCAATCGCTAGTCAATTCAGCGATCGCCATTCACATCGTCCCGTTGCTGACCACCGAGGGCATCACGCGCATGGAGGCTGCGAGTATCGCCGCGCTGCTGGGTGTGACAAACCTGATCGGCAATCTCTCCGCCGGCTGGCTCGCCGACCGGGTCAGGAGCCCGCTATTGCCGCTGACCGCCTTCATGCTTCCGGCACTAGGCTTCATGGTAATGCTCAATGCAGGCGGGACCATGTCCCTACTGCTGCTTGCCGTGGTGCTGATGGGGCTTGGTGCCTATCCTGACTTCAGCACCGCAGCCGCATCGACAGCGACATCAGAGGACGATTGACATGGACAGGCTTGGCATCGAATTCATTTCCGCAATGGGCATGCCACCCGGCGACTTCGTTCGGCTCGCTGCCGATCTTGGCGTATCGCAGGTCAGCCTTTCGCCAAGACCGATCACCGATAACCCGCATGGCTATCCCACCTGGGACCTGACCACTGACCCGGCCCTTGTGCGAAGGACCAAAGCGGCACTGGAGGCAAATTCAGTCCGGCTGGGCCAGGCGGAAGGCTTCCTGATCATGCCGGGCATGGAGATTGCGGATAACGAGGCGATGCTCGACATCATGGTCGAACTCAGCGCGCCAGCGGTCAATTCCGTGGCGATCGAGCCTGACCGGGCGCGGGCACTGGACCAGTTCGCCCTGCTCGCACAAATGGCCGAAAAACGCGGAATACTGGCGATGGTCGAATTCATGCCGATGATGGTTGCGCCGGGAAATATCACCGAGGCGTTGGAGTTCGTGGCCGAATCCGGTGCGGCAAATGGCCGGGTGCTGATCGACGCGATGCATTTCTATCGCTCGGGGTCCGACACCGCCGAGCTGGCCACCATCGACCAGTCCCGTATCGGCTATATCCAGCTGTGTGACGTGCCAATGCAGCAGGCGACAGGCGAGCCGTCTGAAGCAGCGATGATGGCCTATGGCGAAGAGGCCCGTCATGGTCGGCTATGCCCCGGCGACGGAAACCTGCCGCTTGGCGACTTCCTCGCCGCCCTTCCCCGCGACCTGACCGTCGGCCTCGAAGTGCCGATGCTGGAAAAGGCGAAGGCGGGCATTTCACCGGAGGAGGTGCTGCGTCCCTGTGTCGAAGCCGCACGCAAACTGCTCGCCGGGCTGGATTAGTCTGCCGGCCTCGCCACCGCGATCGCTTCAGTGAAGGCCTTCACTGCTGTCGCCTCATCGCCGCTCCACACCGCGCCCGAGACCGCGATGAAATCGGCTCCTGCGCGGACGAGCTCGCCGCAGTTGTCCGGTGTGATCCCGCCGATAGCGACGCAAGGCAATTCGAACAGCCCTTGCCACCAGCTCAGTATCTCCGCCTCGGCATGGTGCTCCACCTCTTTGGTGGTGGTCGGAAAGAACGCTCCAAAGGCAACATAATCCGCCCCCGCCTCGCCCGCGTCCATGGCGAGATGGCGACTGGCGTGGCAGGTTATGCCGATCTGAGCATCTGGGCCAAGGATCTCGCGCGCCTCACGCGCATCACCATCCTGCTGGCCAAGATGCACCCCGTCCGCACCCAGCCGCTTTGCCAAACTCACCGAATCGTTGACGATGAACGCCACCTCACGCGTCGCGCAGATTTCCTGCAGAGGCGTAGCCAGTGCGGCAATCTCGTGCTGATCCATCTCCTTTACCCGGAGCTGGAAAGCAGCAACCGGGCCGGCATCAAGCGCACGCGCCAGCCGTTCCGGAAATACGCCACCGACATGGGGTGGTGAAATAAGGTAGAGCTGACAATCGTCCATTGCGCTGCCTCTATCGCGGCGAAAGACCGACGCCAAGCATTCCGCTGCGGTTAATCACTATGTGGCAGAGTTGCGAGATGCGAATGGTACCGATCCTGCCCGCTTTACTTCTGCTTGCCGCCTGCGCCGGAGCCACCCCGCCGCCTAAGACCCCCGGTTGCTATGAGGGTCCATGCATCGCACTCGGCGAATCGCAGCAATTCGGAATCATGCGCGTCACACCGCTCGAGGTGCTGGCAGACAGCCGCTGCCCGATTGAAGCTGAATGCGTCTGGGCGGGTGAACTGCGAGTCAATACGCAGCTGGATATCGGCCATGAGACGATCACCGTCGAATTGAAGGCCTATGAACCTTTCACAATCAACGGCGGCACACTGCTACTGGCCGAAGTTGCTCCCGACGCCTCCTCGCAATGGCCGAAGCTCGGCCAACGCGACTATGCATTTCGATTCACCTTCACCGAGAGCCAATAACCCCTTCAAGCTACCGACGCAGCGTGGATCTCGTCAATCGCCGAGCCCAGCGCCCCATCGAATTCAGCATCGCTCATGGTCGAACGCAAGTCCTGGAGCAGGGCCCGGCTGAAGCTGGCAACGACACCGCGGTTTCGCGCCAGTTCCTGACAAGCCTCGGGACGAGTGTAGCCGCCCGACAGTGCGACGACGCGCAGCACACGGGGATGATCGACCAGCGAATCGAACAGGCCCGGCTTCACCGGCAGCGAGAGCTTGAGCATGACCTGGTCGTCGCCCGGCATCGCGTCGAGCTGTTTGGTCAGTTCCTCAAACAGGATATCGTCGCATTCGGCACGGGTTTCGCTCTTGATGTTTATCTCCGGCTCAAGCATCGGCACGAGCCCGCCAGCCAGCACCTGTCTGCCTACCGCAATCTGCTGGGCCACAATCGCGGCGATACCCTCGCGGTTGACCGAATGGATCACCGAGCGTTCCTTCGTGCCAAACATGCCGAGCGCCTTGGAGCGCGCTAGAAGCGCATCGAGATCGGGCATCGGCTTCATCATCTGCACGCCATTCGCCTCATCTTCGAGGCCCTTGTCGATCTTGATGAACGGCACCACGCCGCGATCATGCAGCGCCTGCGGGGTCGGCTTGCCACCAACCTCACCATCCATGGTCCGCTCGAACAGGATTGCGCCAAACACCTTGCCGCTGGCGAAAGCCGGAGTTGAGATGATCCGGCTTCGCATCTGGTGGATGAGGCCGAACATCTCCTCATCATTGCTCCAGGCGTCGCTTTCGATGCCATAGCCCTTGAGCGCCTTCGGGGTGGACCCGCCGCTCTGGTCCAGCGCGGCGATAAAGCCATTTCCTTCTGCGATCCTGGCAGTCATCTCGGAGGTTTGCATGAGTTCAATCCTGTATTGTTCGAATCCGTTGCTGTGCCGCCTAGCGCGGTGACACCGGATGCTCAACCGCGTTAGCCTATGCTGTCGACGCTTCTTCAACCGGATCGAACATATGGCGACCAGTGAAGCTCAATATACCGGCAAGAACGCTGGCCACGCCGATAGCAGCAAGCACGGCAGTCGCGCCCGATGTGGCCATGACAGCTTCCAACCCGGGCTGTGCAAGCAACGGTCCTGCGTAGATCCCGGCGCGCACGAAACCTAGCATGCGCGTTCGCAGCTCCGGCGTCGTGGCCCCCGCGCAGGCAGAGAACAGATTGGGCATCATCGCGCCCATCCCGAGACCATGCAACGCCATTCCGAAGAAGATCAGCGGCAGGTCGCGGGCGAAAACAACAATGATGACACCCGCAGCGATCACCGCAAAGGCGAACACGAATGTCTGAATCGCCGAAAACCGGGCTCTTATCCAGCCGAACGCCAATGCCGGAACAGCCGCCACGCCCGCCCCGGCCACCATCAGCATTGCAACGGTGTCCGGCGATCCATAGCCGATATCGGCAAGGTGATAGGGCAGATACATGGCAATGGTTGTCACGATCGCGCCGCACAGAGTCGCGAAAAGCGCTATCGCCCAAGGTATCGGACTTCGCGGCGCTTTTTGCTGCTCTTCGGCAGTTTCAGACACGACCGGCTTCCTGTCCTTCTGTAAGGTCAGGCCGATCATCAGGCCGACCGGCACAGCCAGCAGGAACATCAGAAAGACATAACGCCAACCCAATGCCGCGATCTCGCCGACGGCCACCATCAGGAACAACACGCCGATGGTTCCGCAGACAGAATAATATCCAAGCCAGTGATCGCTGCGACCGGACGGAACCCGAGTTGTAATCAGGGCAATCGCCAGCACGCCCGCGCCGCCATTGGCAATGCCTTGCAAACAACGCGCGAAAATCATCAGATAGAGATTGTCGAGCAGGAAAATTCCCGCGCCGGACACGACATAGAGCACGAGCAAAAGCAGCAGCAATCGCAGTTGGCCGATCCTGGAGGCCATCACGCCGCTCGCCAGCGCCCCGAGGATCGTCGCCGCGCTGAGCCCGGACATCATCAAGCGAACAAGGATGCCAGCGTTTGGGTTGTCTGCAAATTCGGCAGTGATCATCGGCATGATCGGAGCTATGCCGCTCACCGCCAGGCCGCTGAGCGGTGCCATCCCGCACAATGCGATGAGCGTAATCAGCGGAAGGTGGTCGCCGCCCGGCTGGGGCTTGGCTGTCGCCATACTCAGACTCTCCCGGTCTTCGCCGGGTTGCCTGCCCTCAGCGATCGGCGAGAGACTGAACAGCCCTCCGCCAGAGATCAACTCAATTCGTCGCCTTCTGGCCAGGGCGGCCCTTTCAGCTCCAGATCATTGCCTTCCGGATCGGTGATATAGATGCTTGGCCCCTGCCCCTCGCCGCCATAGCGCGATGCGATCTGGGCATTTTTGATGCCATGTCTGGCCAAGTGAGCCATGATGGCATCGCCGTCCCAAGGCAGAACGCGAAAGCAGACGTGATCGACATTCTGTCCCTGTTCGCCCTGGGCTGCGCCTTTCTGCCGACCAATTTTTCCACCGACATCGACGAGATCGACCAGCGATGTGCCGGCCCTGAGCTGCACAAGGCCAAATTCGGGCACGTCCCGCTCAACCTTTGCTCCCAGCACATCCTCGTAGAAACGGATCATCGCCGCTACGTCTTTCACCCGGAAGACAACATGGTCGATGGCGGCAAGCTTGATCACTTCGCGGGGTCCTGCTGCGCATCTGGACGATATTCGAGCAGCATCCTGTGCGCATGGCCAGTGCCATCCTCGACAGACAGCCTGCGGATAATCTTGTTGCTGCGGAAAGACGCGTGGAGGATTTCACTCTCGGTCAGGCCCAGCTTTGCCATCAGGTGCAGGATTGTTCGTTGGCCCTTGTCCCCACCAGTGGCCATTTCCGCCTTGAGATAATCTTCCAGCCGCCTGCGCTTGCGACGCACATCAAGCCAGACCCAGCCAGCCGCAACCGTGGCTATGACAGCCGTCGCGATTGCCGCGAGCTGCGCAAGAAGTTCCAGCCAGTCCATGCCGCACAGTAATCACGAGAGGACCCTACCGGTCAATCGGCATAAAAGAATCCATCTAGCGGCTCAACGCTGCGACACCGGGCAGCTCCTTGCCTTCCATCCATTCGAGGAAAGCGCCACCAGCTGTTGAAATATAGCTGAAATCTTGCGCTACACCCGCGTGGTTGAGCGCCGCCACCGTATCGCCACCACCGGCCACTGAAACCAGCGATCCTTCAGCCGTAAGTGCTGCAGCGGTCTTGGCCAGCGTGACGGTCGCCGCATCGAAAGGCTGCATTTCAAATGCCCCCATCGGTCCGTTCCACACCAAAGTACGGCAGATCTTGAGTACATCGCCCAAAGCTTCAACCGCACCGGGACCAACATCGAGGATCATCTCGTCCGATGCGACCTCGTGGACATTGCAGGTTCTCAAGCTCGGCGGATTGCCAGCGAATTCTTTCGCCACCACGACATCATAGGGCAAGTGAACCGTGCAGCCCGTGCTCTCTGCGGCTTCGAGGATTTTAGTCGCGGTTCCGGTCAGATCATGCTCGCACAGCGATTTGCCGACATCAACGCCCTTGGCGGCAAGGAATGTATTGGCCATGCCGCCGCCGATGATCAAATGATCGACCTGCCCGACCAGATGCTTGAGCACTTCAAGCTTCGAAGAGACCTTCGCCCCGCCGACCAGCGCCGCGACCGGCTTTTCGGGATTGCCGAGGGCCTGGTCGAGTGCTTGCAACTCAGCCTGCATCGAGCGCCCAGCGCAGGCTGGCATGCTGTGAGCCAGCCCTTCGGTCGTCGCATGGGCGCGGTGGGCCGCCGAAAACGCATCGTTGACATAGAGATCGCCGATCGCAGCAATCGCCTTGACGAAATCGGGATCATTCTTCTCTTCGCCTTTCCAGAATCGCGTGTTCTCAAGAATGGCAATATCGCCGGGCCGCAAGATACCAACCGCCTGCGCCGCGACCTCTCCCGCCACTTCGGGCACGAACATCACTTCCTTGCCGAGCACACGCTCGACTGCACCGACCACCATGCTCAGCGACATAGTCGAGGAGCGCTCACCATTGGGCCGCCCGAAATGGGCGAGCAGCAGCACTTTCGCGCCCTTCTCTGCCAGCTCGAGTATGGTCGGAGCGCAAGCCCGGATGCGGGTGTCGTCGGTCACCGCCCCGTCCCGCATCGGCAGGTTGAGATCAACCCGCACCAACGCGACCATGCCATTGACGTCCGCAAGGTCGTCGAGAGTACGAAAGCTGCTCATTGTTCGATTCTCACTTCATCGCCGATGGCGATTTCGCCGTCGCTGACGACAGTGCCAAGCACGCCGCCGCGCCAGTCGGGTTCCAACGCCAGTTTCAATCCCGCCTTGATCTCGTCCATTCGGCTGCATGGATCGCATTCCATGGTGGTTTCGATGCGCAGCGTCTTGCCGATCGCGATAATCTTTCCAGCCTCGCGCGGCAATTTGACGCCTTCGACCAGCAGGTTGGCACGTCGCGATGACCAGGACAGCGCGTCTTCGCCCTCAAGGCCGAGTTCAGCCATAGCCGCAGCCCAGCTCTCTGCCTCAATCAACGCAACCTGACGTCGCTTCTTGCGATGAGTCGAGCCGCGGCCATCGCCTTCAACTCCCGCGTCACAAGTTACTACAACGCAGGGCAGCTCTTCCATCGCTCCGCGCGGCCGATCATGCCGCGCAATGCCTGCGAGCTGTCCCATCGCTGCTATACCTTCACAGCAGGCTGGCCATTGCGCCTGCGGTGTCGATCATGCGGTTCGAGAAGCCCC
>JAQWKP010000065.1 GCA_029247785.1 Novosphingobium sp. | reverse complement strand
GCTCATGCCGGTAAGCAGCGTAACATATTGCTTGCCGCCTGCCTGATAGGAGATCGGCGCGGCAAGGATCGGTGCGCCGGTATCGAAGCGCCACACCTCCTCGCCAGTTGCCGCATCATAGGCGCGCAAGATCCCGTCTATCGTGCCCTGGAAGACGAGATCACCGGCAGTCGCCAGCGCGCCGCCGTTAAGATGAGTGGGATAGGGCACTTCCCAGACCTTTTTCTGCTCTTTCGTTGACCATGCCAGCAGGCTTCCTGTCGAAGCCGGAAGGCCGAATGCGGCACCGCCGATGAAATTGAGCCCGCTGTCGACCGAGCGGTCGGTCGTCGGCTTCCACTCACGATTTATCTCGCTGTAATCGCCTTCGAAATGGATCGCCGGAATATAGACCAGCCCTGTCCTGGGGTCGTAGGACATCGCCATCCAGTTATGCGCGCCTGACGAGGTCGGCGTGATCCGCACCGTTCCGCCATTGTCGAAGCGTGCGTCAGGCATCTCAACCGGTCGCCCGGTTTCGGGATCAATATGGCTCGCCCAGTTGACCTCGGTGATCGGCTCGGCGGAGATGAACTCACCGGTGATCCGGTCAATGATATAGAAAAACCCGTTCTTCGGCGCCTGCAGCAGCACTTTGCGCAGCTTGCCGTCGATCTCGATATCGGCCAGCTCAATATCCATGATCGCATCGAAATCCCAGGTGTCGCCCGGAACGGTCTGGTAATGCCATTTGTAATCGCCGCTCTTGCGATCAAGCGCGACGATGGAAGCGACGAACAGATTGTCGCCCTTGCCTTCGCTGCGCAGGCGGTGGCTCCAGGGGTATGGACTGCCGGTGCCGATAAACACCGTGTCGGTTTCCGGATCGAACGCCATGGAGTTCCACACCATGGCACCCCCGCCATTCTCCCAGAATTTTCCCGACCAGGTCTTCGCCGCCATTTCCATGGTGGGATTGCCCTTGTTCTCCTCAGGGCTGCCGGGGACAGTGTGAAAGCGCCACAGCTGCTTGCCACTCTCAGCTTCATAGGCGGTGACATAGCCGCGCATGGCCCCGGTGGTGCCGCCAAAGCCAATGATGATCACGCCATTGAACGCGCGCGGCGCGCCGTTGACATGGGCCGGGTCTTCCGGGCGGATAGTCTGCGCGGTCCACACGGGCTTGCCGGTCATCGCATCAATGGCGATAAGCCGTCCGTCTTGCGTGCCGGTGTAAATCTTTCCGTTCCACCAGGCGATACCGCGCACACCCCAGCCCGTGCGCGTGTTAAGCCCGCCAACCTTGCCAACCTCGGGATCATAGCGCCACAACAGCTCGCCGGTAGTCGCATCGACCGCGTGGACCTTGCTTAGCCCACTGGCGAAATAGAGCACGCCATCTATGGCAAGCGGCTCGGTCACGGAACTTTCGGGCGGCAGGTCCATTGACCAGGCGAGGCCGAGCTGGCTGACATTGCTCAGGGAGATTTCGTCCAGCGGGCTGGAATGCTGCTGGCCATTGGTCCGGCCATAGCCGGCCCAGTCGCGCCCATCTGCATCATCGGCGAGCAGGGCTGCCGAAGCAGCATCGTCGGCCGACCCCCTACAGGCTGAGACAGCAAGGGCAAGGCCGAAAAGTGCCGTTACGAACAGGCTTCGCAGTGCCATATCAATGCCCCTCTGGCTCAAGTGTCAGCCCGGCGAAGTCGGCGTAATTGCCGTCTGCCAGCTGCTGCAATTCAATGTAATTGCCATCCGGATCGCGGCCATAGCAGGTCTTCACGTCGCCATAATCAGCCGGGGCATCGAGCGTAAAGCGCATGCCCAGTCCCTTCAACCGCTCGAATTCCTTCTCGATATCGGTGACTTCGAAGCACAGGTGAGTGAATCCGATGTCGCAGGGCCGGGCTGGCTCACTGTTGCGCGGCGGAGGGCTCGAATATTCCCAGATGTCGAGATAGAGATTGTTGACCCGCATGACGATGCCGCGCGCGGCTGAGCCTTTCAGCCCCACCACCTTGTCGCCGATTTCGCTGTCGGACCAGCTCATCTCCTCGCCAATTTCAACGAAACCGAAAGCCTCGGCATAGAAGCGCTTCATCGCCTCGTAATTCTGGGTTTGCAGCCCGATGTGATGGACGCCCCGGATCATGTTGGTCTCCCAGTCCCTTGGCGGCGCTCCCATCAGGGCTGCCGCTACTCTCCCGTCAGCGTGGTGCGCATCTTGTGTTTGACCACTTTGCCCGCTTCGTTCTTCGGCAGCGAGTCCCAGATTTCGACCTGCTCGGGAATCTTGAAGCGCGCCACTCCCCGCGCGTCGAGCAAGGCGCGGATGGCAGCGAGGTCCGGCGGGGTCTGGCCTGCAACCGGAACGATCACAGCGCAGGCTCGCTCGCCCGTGCGCTCGTCAGGCAGGCCGACGATAGCGATCTCGCTGACGCCGGGATGCTCGACCAGCAGGTCCTCAATCTCCTTGGGCGCGATATTTTCGCCGTGGCGGATGATGATGTCCTTGATGCGGCCCGATACGACGAGATAGTCACCATCGATCCATTGCCCCTGATCGCCGCTGCGATAATAGCCGTCGGCGTCAAACGCCTTTTCGTCTGCCTCCGGATTGGAATAGCCGACCAGCATCTGCGGACCTTTCATGCAGATTTCGTCGGCCTCGCCCAACCGAACATCGGCGATTCCGGGCTTGCCGTCGGTCTCGGCGGCGTGCTTGACGTCTGTGCGGTCGATCACGCCAGTGGTGGTGACGGGCACTTCGGTGGAGCCATAGACCCGGCTGACGCAGGCCTTGGCGAAATAGTCAGAGGCCTCGTAGATCAGTGAGGGCGGTACCGAAGCTCCGCCGCAGATGAATAGCTTAAGGTCTGGCAGATCGGTGCCCGCATCGCGCGCGGCGGCCAGCAATTGCTCAAGGAACGGAGTGGCGCCAGCCATGTGCGTGATCCGCTCGGAAGTGAAGATCGGCATGGCTTCGACAGCGTTCCACTGCTCCATCAGCACGCAGGTGGTGCCCAGCATCAGCGGCATCTCGAAGGCGTATATCGAGCCGCCAATGTGGCTGATCGGAGATGGCACAAGGTATTTGTCGCCCGGCTCGATCAGCCAGCTCTGGCCGAGCTGGCGGATCAGGGCATGCAGGGTGTTGTGGGTGTGCATCACCCCCTTGGGGCTGCCGGTGGTACCCGAGGTGTACATGATCATGCGCACGGCATCGGCTTCAAGTTCGGGCAGAGCGGCATTCCCCTGCTCCGCGAACAGCGCATCATAGGCGGTATGCTCGCCGGCCTCGCCGCGCAGGATCACAACTTCAGGCGGAACGTCCATTGTCTCCGCCACCCGCGCGAGCATTGCGCCATAGTCGCATTTTCGGAAATCGGACGGCACGAAGACCATCCGCGAGCCGACATCGGCCAGGATGAACCCAAGATCGTGATCGCGCAGGCTGGGAAGCACCGGGTTGACGACCATCCCGGCCAGAGTCGCTCCGAGATAGATTTCGGCGGCTTCATGCCAGTTGGGCAGCATGAAGGTTACCGCGCTGCCCGGCTCCATGCGGGCCAGCATCGCCTGGGCCAGCTTGTTGGCGCGTGCGAGCAGGCCCGCAGCCGTAACTTCGATTGCACCTTCGCGGACCAGCACGCGGTCCGGATTGGTGGCAGCTTCCTCTCGCAACAGGTCAGCCAGCGTCTGTTTGCACCACCAGCCGTCATCATAGGCGGCGCGGGCACGGGTCTCGTCCCAGCGGATTGAGCGACCGGCAATTTCGCGGCGTGCGGGGGCGGTCCCTGCCATTGCGCTAGCTTCCCTTGAATTGGGGCTGACGCTTGTCCTTGAAAGCGGTGACGCCCTCAATGAAGTCATCGGTCCGACAGGCCTCACGCTGGCCGAGCCGCTCGTTGATCAGCGCGCTTTCAAGGCTGTCGTCGGTCGCCGCCCAGGCGACACGCTTGATCACGCCGAGCGAGTGCGGACCACTGGCCAGCTTGGTCGCCAGTTCCATCGCCTTGCCCTCAACCTCACCATCGGGAACGACATAATTGACCAGCCCCCATTCGAGCGCCTTTGGACCATAAAGCCGTTCGCCCAGCAGCATCAGCTCCATCGCCCTCACCCGGCCCACCGCCTTGGCGAGCAGCCAGGACGAGCCTCCATCGGGCACCAGCCCGACATGGCAGAACGCCTGGAAGAAAAAGCTCTCTTCGCCGCAGACAATCAGATCGCCCGCCATGGCGAGGCCGCAGCCAACGCCCGCTGCAGCACCGCGCACAGCAGTGACCACCGGCTGCTCCATGTTCTTCATCGCAATGACGGCGGGGTTGAAATAGCGATCGAGCAATTGGCCGACATCGCGCATCGGGTCGTCGAGAATATCCTCGGCATCGGCGAGGTTAGCACCTGAATTGAACGCCTTGCCTTCACCCGTCAGCATGACCGCTCGGGCCTCACAGCTCGCTCGGTTCAGCGCGTGGAGCAATTCCTCACCCATCTGCGCAGACCCGGCATTGCGGGTCGCCGGATCATTCATCGAAATCCGCGCGACGCCGTCATTCAGCGAATAGAGGACTTTCTCATAGGTCATCGCCATGGTTCCCCGATCAGGCCAACATGCCGGCAAAGCGCGCCTGAACGATCTCATCCGCCTCGGACATGATCCGATCGATCAGCTCCTTGCAGGTCGGGATATCGTTGATCAGGCCCTGGACCATACCGGCCCAGAAAATACCGTTTTCCGCGTCGCCACTCTTGAGCAGTTCGGCGCCCTTCGCGCCCGAGACATAGGGCCTGACATCCTCAAACACCGCATCGGGGTTCTTGAGAATTTCGACCACCTCGTCAGACGTCTCGTTCTTGCCGACACGCGCGGTGTTGGAAAGACTGCGAAAAATCAGATTGGTCCCGCGCTCGTCATTCTCGATATATTTGGCCTTCACATTATCGTGGATCGGCGCTTCCTTGGTGGCGCAAAAGCGCGTGCCCATGTTGAGGCCTTCCGCGCCAAGAGCAAGCGCCGCAACAAGCCCGCGCCCGTCGCCAAACCCGCCCGAAGCGAGCATTGGAATCTTCACCTTGTCGGCCGCCGCCGGGATCAGGATCAGACCAGGAATGTCGTCCTCGCCCGGATGCCCCGCGCATTCGAAACCGTCGATCGAGATAACGTCGCAGCCATTGCGTTCGGCAGAAAGCGCGTGGCGCACGGCGGTGCATTTGTGCAGGATGGTGATGCCATGCGGCTTCATCATCGCCCACAGCTCTCGCACTTCGGCGGTCCCGGCAGTTTCGACGATCTTGATCCCGGCATCGATCACCGCCTGGGCATAGCCCTTGTAGTCAGGCGGGGTTACGGCAGGCAGCACTGTGACGTTCACCGCGAACGGCTTGTCGGTCATCGAGCGGGTGCGCTCGATCTCATCGCGCAGCGCAGTCGGGTTCGGCTGGGTCAGCGCGGTGATCGTGCCGAGGCCACCCGCGTTGGACACCGCGCTCGCCAATTCGGCGTAACCGACATTTTGCATACCGCCCTGTACAATCGGATGCTCGATGCCGAGCATTTCGGTGATGCGGGTCTTGAAAGCCATGTATGTCTCCCTGAGAATCAGGCTGGAATCTGGTTGAAGGGCACGCCTTTGTCCGGACGATGGTCCTGCGGCAAGCCCAGAATCTTTTCGGCGATGGTGTTGAGCAGCATTTCGTCAGCCCCCCCGGCGATCCGCCCGGTCGGCGCTGAAAGCCAGCTCGCCACCCAGTCCTCCTTGCCAAATCCCTCGGGATCGTAAGCCAGACCTCCACCGCCTTGCAGGTCGATCGCCAATTCGGACAGCTTCTGGCGGCTGCGCACCGAAACAAGCTTGTTGAGCGACCCTTCGGGGCCGGGTTCCATGCCTGCTTCCATCATCTGGAACGCGCGATTGCGGATCGCGTTGAGCCCGCTGCGCATGGCGTAATTGCGGGCGATGGCCGAACGGATGCGACCATCCTCAATCGCTGGACGGCCGTTTATTTCCACCTCACGCGCCAGATCGACGAAAGCGCTTATCGGCGGACCGAAGCCATCAGCATCGCCGCCCGAATAGCGTTCGATCATCAACGTCGCCATGGCGACACCGAAACCGCCGCCTATCGGGCCGATACGCTGGCCGTCATGGAGTTTGACGTCGTCGAAGAACACTTCGTTGCACTGCTGCTCGCCATCGAGCATGCGGAAAGGCCGTGCTTCGACGCCCTCCGAGCGCATATCGATCCAGAAATAGGTCAGCCCCTTGTGCTTGGGCAGCGTTGGATCGGAGCGGGCAACGATGATCCCGTAGTCCGAATATTGCGCATAACTCGTCCACAGCTTCTGGCCCGTGATCGCCCAGCCATTGCCGTCCGGCTCCGCCTTGGTGCGCAGCCCCGCAAGATCGGAACCCGCCGCAGGCTCAGAGAACAGCTGGCACCAGATTTCCTCGCCCCTGAGGCCGGCGATCACGCGCTCGCGCACCCAGGCCTTGTCTTCGCAAAACTTGATGATGATCTGCAGCGGCATGGCGACCGATACGCCGAAATAGCCAGACGGCATGCCATAAGGCATCTCGGCATCCTCAAACACGATCTTGTGCAGCCCGGTGAGGCCCTGCCCGCCCATTTCGACCGCCATGTTAATCCCGGAAAAGCCAGCATCATATTTCGTCGCCATGTAGCGGCGGCCAAGCGCGAGGTCCTCATCCTGGGTGAGACCCTTGCGGGCGTCACGCCCGAATTCGGGCTCGACCGAATTCAGCCAGCTTCGCGCCTTTTCACCAAAGGCTTCAAGATCAATCACAGCCAGACCCCATGCTACAAGGACAGAGCATCGGGGCTAGGCGATGCAGCCCGGACCTTCAAGCGGGCAATCGCATGGCCAGTACATCTCTGGCCGCCTTGCCGGAATAGTGCCTTGCCCTGAACAGAAGGCTTGCCGTCATCGCGCCGCGCTGCAATCCTTGTCAAAACAGGCGATGCAGGAGAGCGGGCATGGATATCATTGCAGAGGGGCTGGCATTTCCGGAAGGCCCCGTGGTCATGGCAGACGGATCGGTGATCCTGGTCGAGATCCATTCCGGCAAGGTCACACGCTGCTGGGACGGCAAGAGCGAGACCATCTGCGAAACAGGCGGTGGCCCCAATGGCGCGGCCTATGGTCCAGATGGTGCGATCTGGGTGTGCAACAATGGCGGGCTCGGCGCGAGCGGGCCGGGATCGGAAGGACGGATCGAAAGGATCGATCTTGCCACCGGAAAATTCGAGCGGGTCTATGAGACTTGCGATGGAATTGCGCTCGGCGCGCCCAACGATCTTGTGTTCGATGCCAGCGGACGGCTGTGGTTCACCGATATCGGGACGATCCACTTCGATGACAGCGGTATCACCGGCAAGGACTTCGGCGGCATTTACACGTGCCTTCCCGATGGTTCACAGATCACCGCAATCAAGCGGGGCACCTTGTCCTATAACGGCATCGGCCTCTCGCCTGACGAAAGCCACGTCTATTGCGCCGACACATTCTCGGCCCGGGTCTATCGCTATGACGCCAAGGTCGAGGCGCAAGAGCCGATCTATGTCGGGACTGGGATCGGCAATGTCGCGTTCGATTCGCTGGCGGTGACCGCGGCTGGCAATGTCTGCGTCGCCACCCTGTTCGATGCCGGGATCACCACGATCTCGCCCAGCGGCGACGTCAGCAAATTTGCAATTACCGAGGACAACTCTGTCACCAACATCGCCTTTGGCGGCGAGGACATGCGCGACGCCTATATTACCCTTTCAGAGACCGGAAAGTTGGTGCGGGTGCGTTGGGATGAAGCGGGGTTGACGCTCGCATTTAATGGGTGAGGCGTCGGGCGCTATTTGCGCTCCGCCGGGATCACCGCGCCGGTAAAGCGCGAGATGCAGACCAGCCGGCCTGCCTCATCCTCGATGCGGATTGTCCAGACCTGCGAGCTGCGGCCCAGCATTTCGGGGCGCGCGGTTGCGATAACCCAGCCGTCCCGGGCGGGGCGGACGTGGTTGGCGTTGATCTCCATTCCCACCACGACCTGCTCGTCATTGTTGACGCAGTAATTCGCGGCCATCGAAGCCACGGTTTCTGCGAGCACCACCGATGCGCCGCCATGCAGCCTTCCTGCGGGCTGGAGAGTGCGCTCGTCCACCGGCATGCGGATCGTCAGCCAGTCATCGCCGCAATCGACGAACTCGATACCGAGATGGCCGTGCATGTTGACCGCGCAGATTTGCTCCAGCCTTTCAAGCGCGGGCCGCTTCCCGCCGAACCAGATCATCAGATGCCCATGACCGGATGCGGCGCGTAGGGCGCTTCGAGCGCTGCGATTTCCTCGGCGCTCAGCTCCAGATCGAGCGAGGCGAGCGCATCATCGAGTTGCTGCGCTTTCGATACGCCAACGATCGGTGCTGTGATGCCCGGCTGGGCCAGAACCCAGGCCAGCGCGACCTGCGCCATATTCACACCGCGCGCCTTGGCGATCTTCTCCACCTCGGTGATGACCGCCTGGTCGCTTTCCTCGGTCTGCCCATAAAGGCTTTCCTGGATCTTGTCGGTCTGCGAGCGCTGGGTCTGTTCACCCCACGGCCTTGCCAGCCTGCCCCTTGCCAGCGGGCTCCAGGGTATGACGCCGATACCCTCATCGCGGCAGATCGGCAGCATCTCACGCTCTTCTTCGCGGTAGATAAGGTTCACATAATTCTGCATCGAAAC
The DNA here is from genome assembly GCA_029247785.1 of Novosphingobium sp. Taxonomy (GTDB): domain Bacteria; phylum Pseudomonadota; class Alphaproteobacteria; order Sphingomonadales; family Sphingomonadaceae; genus Novosphingobium. The sequence continues at coordinate 6,524 of JAQWKP010000065.1, read as the reverse complement.
GAATTGCGCCCAGCCATTCGCGCGAGAGATCGTCAGCGCCTTGTAGAATTGCCGCGCATGCATCGAGGACGCGCCGATATAGCGCGCCTTACCAGCCCGAACGATGTCATTGAGGGCATCGAGCGTCTCTTCGATCGGCGTGTCATAGTCCCAGCGGTGGATCTGGTAGAGATCGACATAATCGGTGCCGAGCCGGGTCAGGCTGTCGTCAATCGCCTGCATCAGTGCCTTGCGTGAGAGACCCTGCTGGTTCGGCCCCTTGCCCCATGCGCCGAACGCCTTGGTGGCGATGACAATCTCGTCGCGCCTGGCGAATTCCTTAAGCGCCCTCCCCGTCACCTCCTCCGACGAGCCGGCGGCATAGAGATTGGCGGTATCGAAGAAATTGATCCCCGCCTCCACTGCGCTGCGGATCACAGGGCGGCTTTCCTCCTCGGGCATAATCCAGCTGTGCCAGCCCTTGGCCGGATCGCCGAAGCTCATGCAGCCAAGGCACAGAGGCGAAACCTTCAGGCCGGTATTTCCAAGGCGGACATATTCCATTGCTTCCCCCGTTCGTCGATTGGCTGTTCGGTGATCCCTAACCCAGCGCCCGCCGCACCGCCATGCTTGACTTGGCTTGAGCCGCAATCATAGTCGGCCAAGCGCTCGCTACGGCAGGCGCAGGCGGGAGAGACCAGACATGCCAGGCAATTACGGCCCACTCGACGATGCCCATGTCTTCGAGCTGTACCCCGACATCCAGCTCAGCCGGGACAATATCGAGCATTACCGGGGCCTCGCCCAGGGCCGGCTGCTGATCAACCGCTGCCACGATTGCCACCACTGGATCTATCCGCACCGCCCGATGTGCCCGGAGTGCTGGTCGTGGAATGTCAAACCCGAGGAGATCAGCGGCCAGGGCCACATCTTCATGTTCACCCTGCTCTACCAGCTGCGCGATCCCAAGAGCATGATCCACGAGCCGGTGCCGGTCGCGGCGGTCGAACTCATGGAGCAGAAAGGGCTGCGCTACCTCTCGCGCATCGTCGATTGCGCGCCCGAGGATATCACGCACGACATGCCGGTGCGGCTCACCTGGCTGGAAGAGGGCGACCATCTGTGGCCCGCCTTCGCGCCAATGCCGGGGAGCACTGGCTGATGGGGCTCAACCGCCACATGGACACCATCGCCGTGATCGGCGTCGGTTCGACGCCCTATGCCCGCGACCTGCAAAGCTCACACCTTGCGCTCGGGCTCGAGGCAGCGGTGAACGCGATCCGCGATGCCGGGATCGACAAGCAGCAGGTCGATGGCATCTGCGGCTCTGGCATGACTCCGCTGGCGCAAGGCGGCGCGGGTTTTCTCAGCCTGCAGGGCTCGCTTGGTATCGATCGGGTGACCTGGGGCCTCAATAGCTGGCTTGGCTCGGCATTCGTCCACGGCGCGGGCGCGGTCGCCGCGGGATTGTGCGACACCATGCTGGTGGTCCAGACCTATCAGCGCGAAATCAGCATGTCGCGCTCAGCCGCTGCCGATCCATACCGCCAGAAATTGCAGCAATTCATCGAAGTCGGCAGCGATATCGGCGGCGGCGACTTCGCCAAGCGCTGGCTGCATTCGGGCGAACCCTATGCGGCCTGGATGCGCCGCTACATGCATGACTATGGCGTCAACAAGGACGCCTTCGCTTACATGGCGATGAACAACCGTTCACACGGTTCGCGCAATCCTGCTGCGGCGATGCAGGTCCCGATCACGCTGGACGATTATCACAACTCGCGGATGATCTGGGAACCGATGCAGATGCTCGACATGGACGTGCCGGTGGATTGCGCCGAGGCCCATATCATCACCACTGCCGAACGCGCTCGCGATCTCGACGTCAAGCCAGTCTATATCCACGCCATGTCATTGGGGGGCACGCGGATCGGCGAGTTCTACGAGAACTCGCTGGGCTGGACCGAAAATTCGCATTGGGCCGCAGCGCAGGGCCTATGGGACCGCAGCGAGATTCGCCTGCCCGATGTCGACGTTTTCTATCCCTATGACGGCTATACGATCGATGCGGTCGGCTGCGTCGAAGCGGTCGGCTATTGCCAGCCGGGTGAATGCGGCGAATTCCTCAAATCAAGCTGGGATGATGCCGGCAATATATTGAAATTGAATGGTAAGACCCAAGTGACCACTCATGGCGGCGGCTTGGCCTTGGGGCGAGCAGGTGGTGCCAATTTCTATTCCGAGGCAGTGCGCCAATTGCGCGGCAATGAAGGCGCGCGCCAGGTCGAAGGTGCGAAGACTGCACTGATCAATATCGGCAGCTTTTTCCACGATCCCTCGGCAGTGATGCTGCGCGCGGATTGATGCCGCCGATCTGGAGCCCATGCCGATGAACGCAAGCGCCAGCCCCGCCCCGGCACCGAGTCTGACATTCGGTGAGAAGGTGGTCGTGCTCGCTGGCGGCATCATCGCCGCAATGGCGCTGACGGTACTCAATCCGGTCCTGCCGGCGATCGAGCAGGAACTGGCCCACAACGCCACCGACCGGATGCTGGTCAAGCAGTTGTTCGGCGCGGTAACCTTGGCGATGGTGGTCGGCGCACCATTGGGCGGCTTCCTCGTCGAGCGGTTCGGCATGCGGCGACTGCTGCTGGTCGCCTCGCTGATCTACGCCATTGCCGGAAGCGCCGGAATCCTGCTCTCCAGCCTGCCGCTGCTGCTCGTCTCACGATTGTTCGTCGGGGCCAGCGCGGCCTGCATCCAGGTAATGAGCCTGACCCTGATCAGCACAAGGCTTAACGCGGCAGGTCGGGCGAAGTGGATGGGACTGCACATATCGACCGCGATTTTCTGCTTGCTGGTGATCTTCCCTGTGGCCGGGTTTCTCGGTGATATCAGCTGGCGGATGCCCTTTCTGATCTATCTGTTCGGACTGGTCGTGTTCGGCGCACTGCTGTTTTCGCGTATGGGTGATCCCGCGCAGACCGAACAGGCCGAAACCTCAGGAGAACTGGCGAGGGACGAGGAATCGATATTCCGCTGGATGCCCTGGCATTATGTCGTGATGTCGATGTTCATTGGCGCCATCACCTTCCTGCCGACGATCTACACGCCCTACCTGTTTGTCGAGCGCGCCGGGCTGACACCTTCGCAAATGAGCCTGATCTTTACCGGCAGCGCGCTGATCGGCGGTGTAACGGCGCTGCTTTACGGCAAGGCCCGACAATATATTTCCGCGCACGTGACCTATCTGTTCTGCTTCAGCTTCGCAGCGGCAGGCATGGCGGTGCTCGCCCTCGCCGAAAACCTCTCGATCATGCTGGTCGGCTTCGTGATCTATTCGCTGGGTAATTCCTGGTTTGTTGCCAATGTCATGACCTCGCTTGGCGGCAAGGTGAAGAACCACCAACAGGCGCGCGCCGCCGGATTGGTCAAGGCCGGCCATTTCCTCTCGACCCCAGTCATGGTGGTGCTCGTCGCGCCCTATGCCGAGCGGTTCGGCGCGGTATCGGTGATGCTGATGGCCGGAGCGATGTCCGCATTCATCCTATTGCTGATGATTGGCCGAATGATCACCCTTGGCCGGGAAAGCCTGGCTGTGGAGGGCATGGCACCAGCCGCAGCCCAGTGAGCGGACCGGCGGTCGATCACCGCCGCATCAGCACTTCCTGCGTCGCTGAGGCTACCAGCTGACCAGCGCGGTCGAACATCATGCCCCGCGTAAACCCAAGCCCTTCCCCGGCAAACGGGCTTTCCACCCGGAACAGCAACCATTCGTCGGCGCGCGCGGGAGCGTGGAAGGAGAGCGTGTGGCTGACGGTGAACACCGGAACCTTCTCAGGATAGGGCGGGCTGTGCAGCTCATTCGCCACTGGGCCAATCCAGAAATCGGAAATGAAGCCGATCAGCGGCTGGTGGCGCTCCAATTCGGCGATGCGCTGCGCCGGCGGAAAGCGAATCCAGAAGTCACGAGTCGCTTCGGGCTTGCCGGTTAGGTGGAAAATCCGGTCGGCATCGACGAGCCGGAATTGCACTGGAAGCGGATTGTAATAATTGCGCACTTCCTGCTGCGGAATACGGTCGATACGAGAGCGCAAATAATCTTGCAGGTCGGGCAAATCGTCAGGACCGGGAATGCCAGCGATATCGATCGCCTGGTGGCTTGGACCGGATTCGGCCTGGTGGAACGAGCACAGCATGTCGAACAGCACCTTGCCCGCCTGGCTGGCGACCACCCGGCGATTGGCGAAACTACGCCCGTCCCGTACGATCTCAACCGAATAATCGGTCGGCGAATCCATATTGCCCGGACGCAGGAAATAGGCGCTGCAGCTATGCGCCGGCCAGCCGCCAGTGGTGCGCTGGGCCGCCAACAGTGCCTGCGCCACGAACTGCCCGCCGAAGATCATGCCGACCGAATTATTGTGCCCATGTTCGGAGCGGAACGTGGTTTCGTCGAGCTGCTCAAGCGTGAGCAGAGCTTCTGCCAGCGCGGCGAAGGGTTCGTCTTTGGCAGTCAAGCGAGGTCCTTTCCCAATACGCCTGACTGCATTTGCAGCTCTTGGACTGAAGGGAAAGGATTCTGTCCCTCCCTTTCGTCCAGACGCAATCCGTCAGATTTGGCTTGCGCGCGGTCTCGCAGGCGTTCCATCATCGCCCCGGATAAGCCGAGCCCAGCATAGAGAGAACCGCCATGAACGCGCATAGCCCCGGAACCTTCTCTTACGATCCCTATGCCAGGGAGGTGCTGGAAAACCCGCTGCCGTTCTATCGAGAACTGCAAGCTAACCACCCGGGCTATTATGTCGAGAAATACGACATGTTCATCTTCACCCGCTTCCAGGACATTCTCGATGTGTTGGGCGTGACCGAGGACAATACTTTCGTCGGCTCGGAATCGACCCTGCCGATGCCAGCCGACATTTTGCACAAGAATACCGGCGCGCCGCCGCTGGCCCCGACCGATCCGATGGGCCCGGGGATCATGCTGGCGTCGCCCGAATATGAGGAATTGCGCCTTGCCCATATCAAGCCGCTGCGGCCCAAGGCGGTTAAGGCGATCGAGGACATGACGCGCGAACTGGCGCTTGATCGGCTGCGCGAGCTGCTGCCGCAAGGCAAGTTCGAGATCATGGGCGATTATTGCGGCTTGGTCAGCGCTGCGGTGACTTGCCACCTGCTCGGCATTCCCAAATCGGATGCAGCCTCCGTGCTCGGCGCGATCAACGATCTGGCGTCCTATAGCGACGACAAGGAAGGCGTCGATACGCCCGGCATGTTCAAATTCCTGAAATCCTTTATCATTCCGGCGATCGATCGCCGCCGCAAAGCTGGTGCCGATGGCGAAGTGCCGATGGTCGACGGTCTCATCAACCATCGTTTGAAGAGCAACGGGCGAGCGCTGAACGATGAAGAGATCGCAGACCAGCTGGTCTGCTCCTTCGTCGCCGCCACCGAAACGCCGCCCAAGCCAACCTGCCAGGGCCTGCTTGAGCTGTGGCGCAACCCGGATCAGCTGGCCGAAATTCGCAAGGACCTTGATACCAATATCCCGATCGTCACCGAGGAAATCCTGCGGATTTGCATCACCAACCAGTTCGGCATTCGCACCGCGCATAAGGACGTCACTGTCGCCGGGGTCGATATCAAGGCGGGCCAGCGGGTGCTGGCGGGGATCTATGCGGGCCTGCGCGATCCGCGCGAATTCGACGAGCCGGAAAAGTTCATCTGGAACCGTGAGATCAAGCGCATCCTGACCTTCGGCTATGGCCAGCATCACTGCGTCGGCAACAACCTTGCCCGGATGGAAGTGCGCGTGATGCTGCGTGCATTCCTGGAGCATGTGCAGGATTTTGAGTTCGACATGGACGAGGCGGTCCACGCGGCAAGCTATTTCCACTGGGGTTGGGTCAAGCTACCCGTGGTCATCAAGCAATATTCGATTTGAGGGAGACAGCCATGAAAATCGTCGTCAACTGGGCGCTGTGCGAAGGCAACGGCAAATGCGAAGAAGAAGCCCCCGAGCTGTTCGAACTCGATGACGAGGACGAGCTAACGGTGCTGAACGAGACTCCGCCCGAAGAGCTGCGTGCCAAGGCCGAAGCAGCCGTCCGGCTATGCCCGAAAAACGCGCTGTCGATCGAGGGTTAGGGGCGAGTTTTCCTACATTCGCCAAGCCTGTTACATTCGCTGCGGGCTTTTCTGGCGTGATCCGGAGCATGTTGACTGAATGAATGGCCCACCGTGCATGTGTTTCATCAACTAAACCCTTTCGACTCGGGCCACGTTTGATTCAAAACCGCCAAATCCCAGTTTCGGCACTGGCCCAAACACCAGGAGAATTGCTCGGTGAACTTGCTCAAGACAGCCATGCTGCGACCGGCGCTGTTCGCGCCATACATGGCGCATGGCTTCATGTTCGACCAATCCGGCACGGCGGGCATCGCGGGTCGCTCAAACTATCCGGTTGAGGGACCGGCAGGGAGGGATTGATGAAAGTCTCGAAATTAGATGCGCCGGTCTGTCGCGGCGGGGAACAGCCTCTG
>JAQWKP010000046.1 GCA_029247785.1 Novosphingobium sp. | reverse complement strand
AGGTGTGTGAGTGCTCAAGTCAGCCGATGGTGGCCTCAGGGCCGTGCCGTTCCCCGTGGAAGACCCCGAGAGGATTCCGGTTCAGCGCTACTACGACGAGGATTTCTACAAACTCGAGCTTGAACATGTCTGGCCGCATGTCTGGCAGAATGCCTGCAGGCTGGAGCAGATCGCCGAGGTCGGTGACTGGATCGAATACAATAACGTCGGCTACTCAATCATCGTCGTGCGCACCAAGGATGGCATCAAGGCGTTCCACAACGCCTGCCGCCATCGCGGCGTGCCATTCGCCGGAGGCAGCACGGTGGATTCTTCGCATTCCGTCGCCCACGGCAATTGCAAGAAGAGCGGCTTCGTCTGCCCGTTCCACGGCTGGCGTTGGAATATGGATGGCGAGAACACCTTTGTTTACGGCAAGCACCTGTTTTCCGAACGCCAGATCGACCCAGACGATATCAACCTTGTGCCGTGCCGAGTCGAAACCGCGATCGGTTGTGCCTGGATAAATCTGGATGACGATGCGCCAAGCCTGCGCGAAAGCCTGGGCCCGGTGCTCGACCGGTTCGATGCGCATCTCTCACACAAAATGCGCGCCGAATGGTGCTTCGGCACTATCCTGCCGGCCAACTGGAAGGTTGCAATGGAGGCCTTCATGGAAGGCTACCACGTGATGCAAACGCATCCGCAGCTCTACAAGGCGCATAGCGAGGACCACGTCGATACCTATAACAATCCGGATTCGGGAAAAACCTCGCTAGAAGCGTCCCGCTCGGCAGACGAGGGCCAGAAAACCAAAGTCGAACTGGCCGCGCAAATCGAACATTTCGAGCTGCTTAACGAAGGCATGGCCGGAATGATCCATGCCAAGGAAGTGGAGATCGCCAAGGAACTGCTCGATACCGATCTTCCAGAGGATGCCAGCGTCGGTGTTCCGATGTTCTTCGGCATGCTGATGAAGGAAATCACCGAGCGGCTTCAGGCTAAGGGTGAGCCAGTCCCCGACATCCTCGCCGTTTCCCAGTCCGACCCGCTTGTGGCGGTGGAATATCTGTTCCCCCACTACTTCTTGCTGCCGGTATTCAGCTCGATGTCGGGCTATCGGATCCGTCCGCTAGGCCCGGAAAAATGCCTTTTTGAAATATGGTCCATGACCGCATTTCCCGAAGGCGAAGAACCCGAACCGGTGATGGAACCAACCATGCTGCCGTTCGACAGCCCCGAGTTTCCACCTATTCCGCGCCAAGACTATTCGAATATCCCGATCCAGCAAAAGGGCCTGCATTCCAAGGGCTTCCAATATATGCGGCTGGCAAAGGGCGTGGAGGGCCTCATCAGCAATTACCAGCGGATCATCGACGGCTACCTCGCCGGCGTACCGCAGGAGAAGCTTGCCAAGGCCAATAATCTGCTCGGCGGCAATTTCGACGGCCAGATCGAAGATTTGGGTTTCTGACTTACGGCGCGGTCGGCAATTGATGCAGACACCCGGCAGCCAAGGAGAACGAGGCAATGGATGCGGAACTGCAGGAAATGCTCGATCAATTCCGGATCAGAAAGGTTCTGGCAGAATACTGCCGTGGTTCAGACCGGGCCGACGAAGCGCTAATGCGCAGTGTCTATGCGGAGGATAGCTGGGATGATCACGGCATCGTTCAGGCCGACGGCGCGGAGTTCTCACGGGTCATGTGCCAGATGGTGGTCGATACGACCGACACCATGTCGCACACCTTGGGGCAGTCGCTGATTACCGTGGACGGTGACGAAGCCGGAGCCGAGACCTATTTCATCGCTGTCGCTCTCGATGGCGAGGCCGACGGCAAGCCGTGCTGCAACCAGCTCGGTGGGCGTTTCGTGGACAAGCTAGTCCGTGAAGCAGGCGAATGGAAGGTCAAGCACCGCGTAGTCATGCGCGACTGGTCAGTCGCGATTCCGGTCACCACCGACTGGGAAAGCTCAAAGACTTTGCGGCCCGGCGAACGGTCGGGTGCGGACCATTCCTACGAAGTCTTCGGCACCGTCCACAACGCCTGAAGCGCTTGGCGTAGCGCCTCACGCCGCCTGACAGGCGGGCAGGACCTCTTCGGCGAACAGGCGCACCTGCTCGACATGTTCTTCCGGCCCTGTCTTGGGATCGAGCGGCACCGCGAAGCGCAGCACCAATTGTTCGACACCGGCATCGGCGAGCGCCAGGCAATCGGCCATTACCTCTTCCGCAGTCCCGATAAAGCGCTGGCGTCCATCCGCATCGGTGCCGACGGCTGGTGCATAGGAAGTGCCTTCCTGAGCCACCTTGGTGAGCTCCGGCGCGGACGCACCGGGCAGGATACGGCATTCCGACCCGCTCATCGAAAACTGGAATGGCCGGACGATTCCCTTTTCCTCCCTGATACGCTCGATCTCGACACGGCTGCGGGCATATTCGTCCGGAGCAAGAAACAAGGGATGCCAGCCGTCGCCCAACAACGCGGCGCGGCGCAGGGCATTACGATGGTTGCCACCGATCAGGATCGGCAAGGCCCCAACGGGTTTGGGCTCGAACAAGGCCCGACTGATCTGCATCCACTTGCCAGAGTAATTGATCTCGCCAGCCTGCGTGAATGCAAGGCGGATGATCTCGATATACTCCTCGGTCACTTGAGCCCGGCTGGCGAAGGGCGGCGTATTGAGCACCTCGAACTCGCCTTCCAGCCAACCGATCCCCAGACCGAGAATGAACCGATTGTCCGAAAGCACCGATGCAGTCGTCGCCATTTTCGCCAGCATCAAAGGATTGCGATACGGCGCAACGAGCACGTCGGTTCCGAATTTGAGCCGCGTGGTCATGCCCAGCCCAACATTGGCTGCGGCCACAGCATCGAGCCAGGAATCGCCCAGATATTCGGGCCGGCTCGCCGGAAAGGCGATGTGGTCGCCGAACCATGCTGAATCGAAGCCCAGCCTTTCGAGCTGCTCCACGACCCTGCGGAACTCCACGCCATTGGCATAGCGGTCAAATGTCGGGATAACGATGCCCACTTCCATGGCTTCCGCCCCTTACTTCCGATGGCTCACCACAGTCGCTTTTCGAGCAGTGCCCGGCGGCGCTCTCGCAGAATTTCCTGTCGCTCCTCGGACGTCACCGTCGCGACGTCAGCTGGCAGGGCGTCCATCAGTCCGTCAATCTTGACGACAGTCGCAGTGGGAATCGGCTGGCTATCACATCCGGTCCAGCGGCCTTGGATTATGCCGTTGGGATAGCCGGCGGTATCGAGCCAGTTCTTCACGCCCGGATCCTTGTGCGAAATGACGATCCTGAGCTTGCCGTCCGAATCCGGCGCGGCCTGCGCGATGTTTAGGCTAGAATGGTTGTTGTACCAGTCAGTCGTCTCATAGGTCTCGTTCGTCAGGATCAGCGAGCGATACATGCAGACTTCAGGGACATCGGACTCGACGATCAGCGCCTCATCGTCAGCGAGGTCGTAATAACCGTTATAGTAGAACTGGCCATCAAGCGCGCCAAAACCAACATTGTAGGTCTTGAAGCGATTGACATAGCCCTCTTCGCGAAACTCCTCGACATGGCCCATGAACAGCAGCGCGATGAAGTCGATCGTGTCGGGAAGGGACCGCAGCCGCTTTTCCAGATCAGCCGCGGGCGGGCGCGGGCGACCAACAGGAATGTCGGTCCGCTCGATCGAAAGGGTCGGTTCCTCTTCATTCGACCAGTCGGCGCTCACCATGCGGATCATCAGCCGCGACGCAGCGGGACTGAGTTTCCACCAATCGCCCTCATGCCCCTCGGGCTTTTCCGCACTGATTAGCACGTCGAACCGGCCATTCTCGTCGGTCTTAACGTCTGCCAAGTTTAGATGCGGCCGGTCACCTTCGGCACCGGGCGGCAGGAACTGGGCTATGATCGCATGGTTGACTGTGCCCTGCTTGCCGCGCAGGCGATAGCTACCGTTCGGCGTGATCGTCGCGGAACGATAGACCGTGTCGGCATTGGGCTGGCCAACATTGAACAGCTGGCCGATCGAGGGAAGGAATTGCGGCGCGTCGCCGTCACCACCGATCGTTTCGATCGCGGTGCTGGAGACTGCCTCCAAGGCAATCCGAGCAACTTCCTGGCGAATCTGAAGGTCGTTGCGCAGGCGCTCAGGCATCTTGGCGAGCATGCGGTCAGGCAGTGTCTGCAGCCGATCGATGAACTCCTGCCAGCCGGCGACGGAAGATTGCCGCGTCATTGGCGCCTCCGCGGATGTTTCGTGATGCTCTGCATGCGCGGCGAACGGTGCTGCCGCCAGCGCGACGGCGGCCAGGCCGGGGGCCCAGAACCGGAATTTCATGATGCGCAACTCCCTTACCTGGCATCCTTGCTCGAATATAGGTTGGGCTAGTCCAATCAGGCGGTCAAGGCCGCGACCAGTGCCTTGACTTTCTTCTGCCGCCATTGGGGAAGCGGCGCGACCAGCCAGTAGCCGCGATGGCAGGGCTCGGTAGTAAAGGGCAATTCGACCTGCCGACTTTCGATCAGGCTCGTCGCCAGCAAGGCGGGAACCCGCGCGCGGCCCATGCCTTCAAGCGCGGCGATGATCGCCTGTCCGGCATCGCTGACCATGACCTGCGGCGTGGCATCCTCGTCCATACCGCCCGGTGCGGGATCCCCCGGCCAGCCGATCCAGCCACCCTCACCGATTATCGCTCGCTCTGACGGTCCGACCTGCATGCCCTCAAGCTCGTCGGGGCCAGTGATCCAGCGCAGTGCAAGATCGAGATTGGCCTCTGTAAAGTCGCTCGTCTCGCTATCGACCAGGACGTAGCGGACCTGAGGGTTGTCGGCGCGAAACGTGGCGAGGCGCGGCGCCAGCCAAGGTGCGAACATCTCGCGGGGCGCAGCGATGGTATAGACATGGCTCGACTGGCCTGCCTGCATCGCCTGCACCGCATCCTCGAACTGTAAGAAACCGCCACGCAGCGCTTCGAGCCCTGAGCTGGCCTCGTCCGTCAGTTCCAGGCCCTTGCTAGTGCGGCGGAACAGCACCACGCCCAGCAAATCTTCCAACGCCCTGATCTGCTGGCCAACCGCTGCGGGCGTGACGGCGAGCTCGTCTGCAGCGCGGGTGAAGGACAAATGCCGCGCAGCCGCATCGAATACGCGCAGCGCATTCAGGGGCAGGTGGGTGCGTTTCACAGCCGGTCCGGCTGGCTCAGCCCGCGGTGGCGGGAGCCGCGAGCGGGAAGAAGGGAATTGTCGCCTTCACTTCGGAGCCGTTCTCGCGGCGGAAGGTGTAATGGCCTTCCATGCTGCCATGCGCGGTCGGCAGCGGGCAGCCGGAAACATAGTCATGCGATTCGCCGGGCTGCAGCACTGGCTGTTCGCCGACTACGCCATCGCCATCGACATGATTGACGGTTCCCCTGCCGTCAGTGATTCGCCAGTGGCGGGTTATCAGCTGCACGGTCTCATCCGAGCCATTTTCGAGCCGGATGTGGTAGACCCAGAACCATTTTCCCGCCTCAATCCGCGACTGTTCGGGCAGGAAATTGACAGCCACGCGGACCGTGATTCCTTCCGTGGTGGCGGCATGCTGGAATAGCTTGAGCTGAAAAGTCTGTGTCATGACAAGGCGAAACCTAGCGGCGAATCCTTCGCAGGACAACAGCGCCGGGGGGATCGATTCAGAGTCCCGACTTGTCGAGCGCCTGATCGAGGTCTTCGATCAGATCGTCCGGGTCTTCCAGCCCGACATTAATCCGCAACATGCCTTCCGGCACGCCCATCGCCTCGCGGCCTTCCGGGCCCATATTGTGATGGGTGGTCGAGGCCGGGTGACACATTAGCGAACGCGAGTCGCCGATATTGTTGGAGATGTCGATCAGTTCGAGCGCGTCGAGCACGGCATGGGCCTGCTCGCGCCCGCCATCGAGCACAAAGCTGAAAATCGGGCCACAATCATCCATCTGGTCTTTGGCAAGTTTCTGCTGCGGATGGCTATCGAGCCAGGGATGCAGGATCTGCGGCACCCTGCCCTCAACGAATTGGCCGACCTTGAGGGCATTCGCGCTCTGACGGCGAGCGCGCAGTTCCAGCGTCTCCAAGCCCTTGAGCACCACCCAGGCATTGAACGGCGCGCAGATCGGACCGGTATTGCGCTGAAACGGCAGCAGCACTTCGGTGATGAACTCTTCGCTACCAGCAACCGCGCCGGCAATGACCCGCCCCTGCCCATCCATCAGCTTGGTCGCCGAATAGGCAACGACATCGGCGCCCCATTCGAGCGGGCGCTGCAGCACCGGCGTGCAAAAGGCGTTGTCGACCACCGATGTAATGCCATGCGCCCGCGCCAACCCGCAGATGAAGCTGAGATCGGCAATATCCATGGTCGGATTGGCCGGCGTTTCGAAGAAGAACACCTTGGTGTTGGGCTGTATCGCCGCTTCCCAGGCGGCATTGTCGCGCGCATCGACAATCGTGACATCGATGCCAAAGCGCGGCAGCAGATTATCGACGATCCAGCGGCAAGACCCGAAGGCCGCACGAGCCGAGACCATATGGTCGCCGGCGCTGAGCTGGCACAGCAGCGCCGTCGTCATCGCCGCCATGCCCGAGGCCTGAGTGCGGCACGCCTCGGCCCCTTCCATCAGCGCGATGCGTTCTTCGAGCATCTGCACCGTGGGGTTCTGGAGGCGTGAATAGGTCATGCCGTCCTGCTCGCCGGTGAAGCGCGCGGCGGCGGTGCCGGCATCGTCATAGGCATAGCCCGATGTGAGGAACAGCGCTTCGCTGGTCTCCCCCTGCTCAGAGCGCCAGGTGCCCCCGCGCACAGCGCGAGTCGCCGCGCGCCATTTCGCGGTCTTAGAGCGGTCCTGTCCGGTCGTTCTTTTCATGCCTCGCCTCTAGGAGTGGGGGGCGTTTTGCGCAAGCTTGCGCGTTTGTGTTTGCATTGCGGGCGTGGATGAGCGCTCTGCCGCGTGGCTAGCAAAAGCCGCCAAGGTTACACAGGTTACACCGTGTCACCTTGCTCAGAGAGAGTTTTATCATGTAAAGCTAAAGCCTTATATCCACTCAGCACGGCTAGGTGACACCAGGACCGGAACCCTTTTCAATATAGTGTCGAAATGCAGACAGCAGCGAACCGACAGATTTATTCTGGCAATCATGAAGCGAGTAGGAAAGTTGATTGTCGAAACCCGACCACATCACAGGCAGTGCCGCGCATAGTCAAAACGAGCTGGTCAAACCGATCTCGAAACGGTTGCGCTTGAAGGTGTAGAAAGCAAGATTGCTGTCATTCTTGATGAATGTGTAGGCAACGCGCGGGGTAAAGCCATAGAAGTCCCACCTTCGGTTCAGCAGTGACACTTGAACCGCATATTGCCGGTCGTGCCGCGCCACGCCGAATGCGGCCAGCGCTGCATCATATTTGATTTCCGTGTAGCTTGGCGAAACTCCTGCGGTCAGCCCGCCTGCAAAATCCCGCGTATAGCTGAGTCCGACTTGCACGGAATCGAAAGCAAAACCCGGTATCCGCGCGTCCTGGTGACCAAGCGTTACATTGCCCCGCACAAAACTCGATGATGTCGGCGCATAGAAGAAGCTCGCGCCGACATTTACGCCCAGGCCATCTTGCTGCTTGTTGAGGTCATAATCGAACTCCCGCACAAGCAGGTTCGCGCCCACGCCGAGCCGCGGATTGATGAAATAGGTCACATTGGCGCTGCCGCCATAGGAATTCGAATATCCGCGATCGCCATACCAGCGCCGGGAAACGATACCAGCGAGGTTGAAGTCCCAACGCTTGAGCGTCACCTGAGGCCCGCTCGCCAAAGTCACAGTCATGTCGTTGAATGCCGATTTGCCATATTGGGCGCGATAAATTTGCGCACCGGTCTTCCACTTCGTCCGCTTTGCGATGCGCGGAGCCCATTCGAAACTGCCGCCTAGGGTCAAGCCAACTCCGCATATTCGCGCGGGCATTGGGGGAAAGCTGGAAAGGCAGCCCGAACAGCGAAACTGCATCGGTCGCCGGCCCCGCGTTCAGATTTGAATCGGGCGTGATCGCGATGGAAAGGCCGTAGCTGAAGGTTTTGCCCTGCCGGATCGCGCCGAGATAGCGATCGACATTTGCCCGGACCGAAGGCGGCAGCTTGCCTGCGCGAGCATAGAGAAACTGGCGTTCGGCATCGCTATAGCGCCCCTGGAGGAAGAACGCCCTGCCCAGTTCCAGCCGCACGCGCTCCATCTTGGGTTCCGAGACCAGGATGCGTCGGAACCGGCTGATCGCGCTGTCGTAATCCTCGTCCTTCATGTCGAACATGGCGAGCAGGAATTGCACCTGGTTGTCCCGCGAATTCTCACCCGAGGGGTTCTCCTCAAGTGAATCAAGAAGGGTCCGGGCTTCCTCGTCGCGCTTGTTCGCGATCAGGAATGCCGCCCTTTTGAGGTCGTCGGCTGGCAAAGCGGTTTGGTCTGCGGAGGCAGCCGGCGCGGTCTGTTCAACAGCTTGCTCAACAGGCGGCAGCGTTTGCGCGGCGATAGGTAGAAGCAGCGAAATCACCGCAATATCCACATCAGACTTGGCCGGTTACAGACATGCACGGGCGGCTTGCGCCGCCCGGCTGCAACGGATCAGTGAAGCCTCTTGCGATAGGCAGCAAGCGCCGCTTCGCCTTCTACGGCCATGGTTTCCATATCGGCAGGCATATAGCCGACCCGGCCATAATCGACCCGCATCATGCCATCCTCGTCAATCTGGACGGCATCGGCATATCACGCATCTTCAAGCAGGTCCTGCGCCATCACGCCAGTGAAGCGATGGCTACTGCCAAGGTAGCTCCAGGCATAAAGTGCGAGGCCGCTGGGCAGAGTGCCAACTGGCTCGATATCCTGTTTCAGGCGCCGGTCAGATACCGCGGGTATCGCGGCACCGAAGCCACCGAACAGTGTCGTGTTATTGGCTCCGCCGGTCACGTTGAAGACGCCTGCGGTTTCATCGGCATTGGGGCCGTAGAAGCCGGCAGTAACGGTGCCGGTTGCGCCCGAGATATCGAACGCGGTACCCGCAGCGCCGGGGACATCGGTCGTTCCGGACCATCCGGAACCGGCGATGTTGCCAGACAGCCCAATATTATTGATGGTCCCAAGCAAGGTAGTGCTGTCACTGACATCGTAAGCTTGGATACTCGATATCAAACCAGTAACCGCGCCAGTTGCAAAATTCGCGGTGACGCTCGTGGAGCCCCAGAACTGGCTGACATTGGTGCTGTTGGTAGCGACCGGCTGTTGGACAAAGCCAACCGCTCCACCGTTATAGGTTGCCGATCCAGTTGTCGGCATTGACGTGGTCTGGACTTCCCCAGGGTTCGCGCCACCGTATGAACCGATATATTCGGAGAGCTCGCAACCACTACCTGCTGCGCACGGGTCGATGAACCATACGCCAAATGACGAATATTGCAGGCCAAGCGATTCTCCGTAATCCTCGAAGGAACCGCCGCCGCCCACGGGAATCGCGGGATCAGTGCTGCTGGTCGTCAGCAAGTCGCCTTCAACAACATTTGATCGTCCCACGACCACTCCGTCGCTCTCGAAGGAATTGTTCCCGCCGTACTGGGCAGTAACCGTGCCCCCTGGAGTGACGAATGTTGCGGTGCCGGTGAAACCCGCCGCCGTCGCATCATCCGTCTCCGTGCGCGGCAAGACCTGGCCGGACAGGCCGGCATTCAGCGCCGCAGTGATGCCCGTCGCGAAACTACCGCCAAGAGTCACGGTCTCCGAGTAAGCGTCCGCACTCAACGTGGTTGGCGTCGGTGTCGGTGTCGG
>JAQWKP010000379.1 GCA_029247785.1 Novosphingobium sp. | reverse complement strand
CGGTGATCGATTTCGTTGTCTTGCCGCTTGAACCGTTCAGCGCCCATTTCTTGTTCGCTTCACGGCAGATCTGGCCGCGCTCAAGCACATCGCTCAGCGCATTCGAGATCGCAATTGCGCCCACTTCGGTCACTTCCTTTGGCGTTATCTTGCCGTCAGCCAGAACCTTGATCAGATCGGCAGCAGTCACACCTTCAGGCTGGACCACAATGGTCAAATCATCGGCCAAGGCCGGCGAAGCAAATCCAAAGCCAAGTGCAGCAGCTGCCGTAATTTTCAAGAAATTCGATTTCATCGCAACAATCCTTCTTAGGTATCGACAGCCGCGGCCTGATTATTTGGCTCGGCATGAATTGCTTGTTAATCGACAATTATCATGAGTTCAGCTTTGCTAATTCCCTGGTCGATATCCGCGCGGTATCTGCCCTGTTGCGAATAAGTTGGCGAAGGCATTCGTCGCGCCCTGACCAGATCCGGTGACCTAGCGACCAACTATGGCACATAGTATCAAGACCGGCATGAGTCCTGCCGACTAGACAATCACTAACCCCGAGCTACCAACGGGACTCCTGAACGGCTTCGTGCCGATCGACACCACCACCAGCAGGAAATACGAGATGCCCGAATATAGCGCCAATCAGGCCAATCAGCCGATCCCTGCTAGCGACGCCGAGTTGGCTCGGCAGATCGAAGGTATGAGCACAATCGTCCTCGCGCTTTCGGCGGTGCATATGAGCGGCTCGCTGGATATCATCCGCTCTGGCCCCAAACCCATGCCACCGGCTTTCAACGGCGATACCGAAGGCTCGCTGACCGAGGAAGAAACAGCGCGCCTGCGCGCCCGGGCGCTTGAAATCGTAAAGGCCTGGCGCGACGCGGGCCATCCCGAACCCTATCGACCCAACGAAGACGAACTTCACGAGATGATGAAATACATGCTCGGGATCGAGCTGCCGCGTGAGCATGTCCCGATGATCCGCGAAGACATGGCCCTGGATTCGGTCGATGCGCGTGAATTTCAATGGACCCGGCAGGTTAGAGAGGAAGACAAACAGCGCTCCCCTGTGATCATTATTGGCGCGGGCATGTCGGGCATGCTGATTGGCCTTCGCCTCAAGCAGGCCGGCATTCCCTTCACCATCCTCGAGCGCAATCAAGGTGTCGGCGGGACCTGGTTCGAGAACCGCTATCCGGGCCTCAGGGTCGATGTGCCGAGCCATTCCTATTCCTTCTCCTTCATCCAGGACCACCGCTGGAGCCATCTTTATTCCTACCAGCCTGACTTGCTGGACTATTTTGAGAAGTGCCGGGATCGCTTCGGCATCTCGGATCACATTCGCTACGGGACCGAGGTGAAAGGCGCCGACTGGAACGAGGCGCAGCAGCGCTGGGATATCGCGGTGCGCAACAATGACGGCAGTGACGAGGTGGTGGAGGCCAAGTCCCTGGTCAGCGCTTGCGGATTCTTTAACAAGACTCACACGCCTGACTTCGAGGGGCGCGATATCTTCAAAGGCGAGCAGCTCCATTCCGGGCGCTGGCGCGACGATGTAGCGTTGAAAGGCAAGCGCGTGGCGGTCATCGGCAATGCCGCGACCAGCCTGCAGATGGTTCCACCGATTGCCGAAATCGCCAGTCAGCTCACCATCTTCCAGCGCAATGCCAGCTGGACTTCGATCAATCCCGAATATGACCGGTCAATCCGAGAGGAAGAGCAATGGGCGATCGAGCATCTGCCCTACTACGCCGGCTGGATGCGCGCGGCGGTGTTCAACTGGACGCTGGACATGACGCCGCACCACATGATCGTCGATCCGGACTGGCCGCAGGATGGCCGCTCGGTGAGCCAGGCAAATGAAATGGTGAGGCAGCGCCAGACGGCGGTCTATGAGCAATGGCTGGGCCACCGGCCCGACCTGCTCGAAAAGCTGCTTCCGGACTACCCGCCGATGGTGAAGCGCCCGACCATCGGCCATGGCAATTTCTTCGAGGCGGTTTTGCGCGACAATGTCGAGGTCGTCTCTGATTCGATCGTGCGGTTAACCGAGAGCGGCATCGTCGATGAGACAGGCTGCGAGCGCGAATTTGACGTGATCATCTATGCGACCGGATACAAGGTGCAGGAATATATTTCGCCAATGGTCATTCGCGGGCGTGGCGGCATAGAGATCAATGAGTTCTGGAAGGATCGGCCGGGCGGCTATCTCGGCATGATCGTTCCGAATTTCCCCAATTTCTACATGATGTACGGGCCGGGGACGAATCTAGGCTATAACGGCAATCTGATCTTCAACTCCGAATTGCAGGCGCGCTATATCGCCTATTGCGTCCGCCTGCTGGTCGAGAGCGGGCGTGATGCGCTGGAAGTGCGTGAGAAGATATTCCAAGACTATATGGACCGGACTGAGGAAATGCTGAAGCAGTTCGTCTGGTCGACGGAATTCGGAACCAGCTATTTCCGCAACGCCAGCGGCCATGTGACGACCAATTCGCCGTGGTCTCTGCTTGAAATGTGGACCTGGTCCAAAGAGCCGGACCCGGCGGATTTCTCCGAGGTAGAGGAACTGGCGGAGGTCTAGAGGGACTTGCGGGGAGATAAATTCCGCGCATCCGATTTCAGGGCGCGTTCGCCAATTGCCCGGGATTGCTGGCTTGCGGTCAAGCGCCGTCGGAATCAGTCATTCTTGCGATAATGCATGAGCGCCCAGCGTAAATTGCCATTGGCTGCGCCTTCGACCCAGTGGTTGAGGCCGGTAGCCATGCGATTGACGAAAGCGTCGGGAAGGGACATTTCGTCCTGGCGCGCCAGAAGGTCCTCGCGCACTCGCCGGTAATGAGTACCCAAATGGTGGGTAACCACTTCGGTCTCGACCTCGGTAAAGCCGCGCGCCGTCAAGCCAGCGCGATAGAAGCCGATTGAGGCAAGATCGGGCAGGTGGATCCGGTCATAGATGGGCTGAAGCGCGGCAGTATTTATAAGCTCGTCTGCCTGCATCGGATCATGAAAGACAAATAATCCGCCCGGCTTCAGCACCCGCGCGACTTCATCCAGAACTGCGCTTCGATCAGGCGCATGGAGGATTGCATCCTGGCTCCAGGCAATGTCGAAGTGAGCATCGCTCAAAGGCATGGCATCGAAGGACCCGTCGACGACGTCGATCCGGTCAGAAAGATCAGCCTCTTCGGTCAGCTTGCGGTTACGCTCATTTTCGACGGTGGAGAGATTGAGGCAAGTTACATGTGCGCCATGTTCTCCGGCCAGCACTCGCGCTGCACCACCATAGCCGGAGCCGAGATCGACGACCCGCATGCCCGACAAATCGCCCAGCTTGGCTGCCAAGTGGTCCACG
>JAQWKP010000033.1 GCA_029247785.1 Novosphingobium sp. | reverse complement strand
CCTGGTCCGGAGCGTTGATGTAGCCTCGCCCCCATTCGAGGAACTGCGCGCGGCGCTCCACGGGCAGTTGCAGCATGGTGAGGAATACGTTGACCGGCATGATCCGGGCGAAATCCTCGACGAATTCGCAGCGTCCCGATGTGCGAAACCCTTCGATCAGCTCTACCGTCGCAGCGCGGATGCCACCTTCCAGCCGGCTCACCGCCGTCGGGGTGAAATGGGGATTGAGCACTGCCCGGAACCGCGCGTGATAGGGCGGATCGATATTTGTCGGTGGCATCAGCCCGTTCATCATGCCCGCCGGCACAACCGATTCCTTTCGCGAAAACAGCAGCGGTTCGTCGCGGATCCAGCGCAGGTCTTCGGCGCGCGTCGCGATCCAGTGACCGCCATTGCGCGGTGTCCACAATATATCGGGCAGGTCATGAAGATGCTTGAGCGCGGTGAAGACGTCCTCGCCCTGCTCCATGCCCGGGGGGTGGAAATAGTCGAAATCCACCACGCATTCGGGTGGGACATGCGCGGGCATATCGGTCATCAGGGGATCGTCGGCCTGCGCCATTTCAACCTCCGACATCGTTGACGAAAGGACTGGCGGAAGGGGTGAAGCCGAGCGCCGCATCAAGCTCGGGCGGAATGCTCAGCATCTCGATCTCGAACCCGGCTTCGACGACATATGTTCCGCACATCGTGCCGGTATCGACAATGTGGGTGGTGGCCAGGCCGGAGGCGTGGATGCGGGCAATCAGCGCGCGGATCGCCTCGGGGTCGCGGCTGCCAAGCGCGATGTTGAGCATGCCCTGATCGCTCGAACGGTGATCGGAGCGGCGCATCCGGCCTTCGGGCGAGGTGTAGCGGATGATTTCCAGATTGCCGCCGGGCAAGCAGGCCAGGAAACCCTCGCGGATCGCCCCGGCGAGGCCCCACAGCGCTTCGTCTTCGGGCGCGTGCAGTTCTTCCAGCGGCCTGATCTCGGCACCGACGACCTCGGCATAGAAGGCGCGGGCCCTGTCGAGATCGGCAACCGAGCTGGTGGCGTAGGTGACGCTCGGGCCATCGCTGTTAGGCTGTTCGATGGTCTCAACGATGATGCCAGCATAGGGATCGCGGAATGCCAGGCGGCGCTTTGGCGCGCTGCCGCTCTCGCCAATGACGGGAACGCCAAGCCGGGCAAGAGCCTTCACTACCCGATCGAAATCGCTGACTGCGACGCCGATGCGTACCCAGCCATGATCGCTGGGCTTCCAGTCAGCCGGTAGCAGGCGCTGTTCGGGGAATCCGTGATGAAAGATTTCGAGTTGGAAGAAGGGTTGTTTGCCGACCATCCACCAGACCAAGCAATGCGCCTCCACCGGCAGGTCCTGCATCGCCAGCACATCGCCCCAGGCCGCGCTGCCGCCGGCGTTTTCGAAGCCGAACAGCTCGGCATAGAGACGCAGGCTGCCCGACACGCTCGCCGAATTGAGCGCGACTTGCACCAGCGAGAGCGAAGATTGCGTAGCCTCGTCCGTCAATTCGCGCTTCCTCTCTTCGCCAATGCCCGATTGCTGCCAGTCGCGGGCCATGCCATCAAGATCACGTACAATCGGTCGGGCTGCAAGCCTCGCGTGCCGGAAGCAATGGGAGATGATCATGAAAGTAGGCGTGTGTTGCGAGTTTCCGGGCGAATGCTCCAGCGGCGATTTTCTCAAGCGATCTGCGCAAATTGCCGAGCGCGTGGGGTTTTCGTCGTACTGGTTCGGCGAGCATGTGCTGCTGTTCGGCGCTTACGAATCGAAATATCCCTATGGCGGTATCACCTCCTGGGGCAATGACGAGCCGCCGATCCCCGATCCGCGCGTGCCGTTTGTCGATCCGGTGATGGGGATGGCCTTGGTCGCCGCAGCGACTTCGACAATCGAGATCGCCACCGCGGTGATGATCCTTCCGCAACGCAATCCGGTGGTGCTGGCCAAGGAACTGGTCTGCCTCGACGAGATGAGCGGGGGGCGGCTGACGCTGGGCGTCGGGGTCGGTTGGTGCAAGGATGAGGGCGATGCGATCGGCATCGACTGGGCCAATCGCGGCAAGCTTACCGACGAATATATCGACGTGATGCGCACATTGTGGAGCGAAGACGCCGCCGAATTCGCTGGGCCGACAATCTCGTTCAAGGACGCCTATATGTATCCTCGCCCTGTCAATGGCAGCATTCCGATCATGGTCGGCGGCGATAGCGGTGTCGCGCTGAAGCGGGTGGCCCGCACCGGCGACGGCTGGCTCGCCTATTCGGTGCCGGTCGACGAGATGGCGGCCAAGGTGACGCAGCTTCGCGAGATAACGAAGCAGCAGGGCCGCGATCCTGACGCTCTGCGCATCAGCAAGGCGATCTTCAGCTATACGACCAAGGACGAACTGGCCCAGCTGCGCGAGGCCGGTGTGCACGAATTCCTGCTGTTCAAGAGCGGGGAACTGGCGTTCGAGCAGGCGGAACTGACCGCGCAGCTTGAAGAAGCAGCGGCGGCGACGGTGGAAGTGGTGAAGGATTGGTGAGGGGTGAGGTGATGGCGGTTTGCGACGCCATAGCCGACCTTCGCTGCTAGCGGTTATAACATTGAATTGGCAGCAGAGGGAACGAAAGCATGACAGGCGTGATCACCGACGCATGCATCAAGTGCAAGCACATGGATTGCGTCGAAGTCTGCCCCGTCGATGCGTTCTATGAGGGCGAGAACATGCTCGTCATCAGCCCTCTCGAATGTGTCGATTGCGGATGCTGCGTCGAGGCATGCCCTGTTGATGCAATCGTATTTAACACCGAACCGCGTGCCAAACCATGGCTTGAACTCAACGCAAAATACTCGACCTTGTGGCCCAATGTGACGTTCGACGGCGGGCAAACTCCCGACGATGCAGATCAATTTCGCTCCGTGTCCGGGAAGTTTGAACGTTACTTTTCGCCCAATCCCGGCGAAGGGGATATCGGTTCGCCCGTCAGACCTGCGCGGACCAGTGCATGTAATCGATGCGATGGTGAAACCATCTTAGGAAAAATGATGCGGATGATTTGGGGCTTTTGGAGATAGCCCGCAAATTTCCGAATCGACCGCTCCCCACCCCAATGCGGTCATTTCACAGTGGAAGGTTTGCACCACAATTTCAGACCCCCCGCTCCACCATCCTTATAAAATCCCCGCCGTTGAATTCGCCACCAAACCCGAGAACCCCTTCAGCTGACGGCTGTATAGTGGAGGTGTTGTGACACCTTGCCGACATGGCGATGATCTGTTCCGCAACATCCGCCAACGACACGCAAATTGGGCAAGAACTGCGTCAACTGCGCGTGAAGCAGCCCGAATTCCTCTGGATCGCCGTCGTCGAGTTCTTCTGCAACGTCCAGTTCCTCATGGCTCAGGCGTGAAGCATTCGCTCGTAATCCGCCAATCCGCGACGTCCAGCTAGAGCCCGTTTCTACGGCGTCTCTAAAGTGATCCGGGTGGGCGCAATTGACCATGTAATAGGCGGGTCCGGTTCCCGTCGCTTCATCGACCGCGACAATCGATTCACCAAGCAAGTCGCCGCTCGGCAATCGCCCGTCCGTTTCAACGGTGAATGAGATGATCACCGGCAGGCGGTGCGATTGCGCGGCGCGGGTGATGCCGACCGCCTCGGCGATATTGGTTATCGTGATGGCTGAGATCATGTCCACGCCGGCCCGGGCCAGCGCCCCGATCTGCGGTCCGTGCATTGCCTGCGCCTGCTCCGCGCTCGGCAGCTGGTCCGGCGCATACCCGTCGCCTGCTGGACCGACCACGCCGTTGAGCAGGATTTCCGGTACACGCGATTTCCAGTCATTGCGAATACGCTGCGCGAATTTGACCGCCTCACAGCTCAGGCGAAGCAATTCATCTTCCGAAAGTCCAAGCTGCGGCGCCCATTCGACGCAGCCGCGCCATGTATTGGTATCGAGTACGAATCCTGTTTGCGCATCTTCCGCCATCGCCAGGAAGCCGTCGAAATAGCGGCGTAGGGCCTGCCTTGCACCGTCGTCCTCCATCAACATGATGGCGGCAAACAGCGGTGCTTCGAACCCTTGCTGGAAAAACAGCCACGTCTCCATCCCTCCATCGGTCAGATAGGGAGGGTCCGCTTCGAGCAGCCTGGTCAATTGGGTCACGCCGATATCTCCTGCTTTCGTTTGCTTCGTTGAGCCAACTATGGAGGGATCATCGGCCGGAAGGATAGCCGACTTGCGGTCAAGTTCCGGGCTGAATTATAGTTACGATATTTCAAATAGTTATATGATAGCGCTGTTGCTCGCGATATCTGATCTTGGTAAAAACCAGACTCACGGTACTGTACCAGTGGTCCAGTTTTCAGGAGAAATATGGTGGCGCGCGGTGATGAAACCCGCAGGAGGATCATGGATGTCACGCAAGAAGCGGTGTTGTTGAAAGGGTTCGACGCAACCTCCATCGACGAGATCGTGACGAGTGCTGAAATCACCAAGAGTGGGTTCTTCTAACATTTTCGGGATAAAAACGCGCTCGCCCATGCGCTGATTGAGCGCCATATCGAGGTGGAAAACCAGCTTTTCGATGATTTGTTCGATCGCGCCCGGGAACTGGGGGACGACCCGCTGCAGACGATGCTGATCGGTCTGAAGCTGCTCGCTGAACTGATCGAGGACATGCCTGGCGGTCATCCCGGATGTATCGTTGCCTCCGCTGCCTATCAGGACCGGCTGTTCGACAGGGACGTGCGTGAGGCAAATTCCCGCGCGGTACTGGGCTGGCGCAGCCGTTTTCGGG
>JAQWKP010000019.1 GCA_029247785.1 Novosphingobium sp. | reverse complement strand
TGCCGTGATCCTATCTAGAGCTCGCCGATCGGACCGATCACACTCTCGGCGAACTCGGCGAACTTTGCGTCAAGACTCGGACCGGACGGAGGCACCTCACCGCTGGAGGCAATATTGAACTCGGTAACGCCGGCGTCGCGATAGCGCTTGAGGTCATCAAGCGTGGCGGAGCTGTAGACGATCTTGATGATTCGCATGCTGTCAGGGTCGCGGCCCTCGGCCCGGGTCATGTCTTTCATCTCGCCGATCATCTGCGGGGCATCACCAACCGGCATGTTGTAGTGAAGCCAACCATCGCCCAGCCGGGCGATGCGCCGCATCGCCGCCTTGCTCTCGCCGCCTATCAGGATTTGCACACCGCCTTTGCGGGCAGGTTTGGGAAAGCTGCAGGCATTGGTGAAAGCGAAATGCTCACCTTGATAAGTCGAATATTCGTCGAGCCACAGGCGGCGCATCGCCTCGATCGCCTCATTGGTCCGCTTGCCGCGCTGCTTGAAATCGACTCCCACGGCGTCGAATTCTTCCTTGGCCCATCCCGCACCAACCCCGAGAATCGCACGGCCGTTCGAAAAGCTGTCGAGCGTTGCCATCGATTTGGCGAGGAACAGAGGATTGCGCTGGGGCAGCACCAGGATGTTGCTGCCGACTTCGAGAGTGGTGGTCGCTGCCGCCGCCCAGCACATTCCCATCACTGGGTCGATCAGCGGGTGGCGCGGGTCCTGGTTGGCATAGGTATCATCGTCGAAATGCAGAGGAGCATCGTCGCTGGGCTCGGGTGCGTCCTGGCCTGAACCGCCGGCATAAGGATAGTCCGACTCCGGATAGGCACCGAATTGCACGACATGGTCTGGCATCAAATAATGCGTAAAGCCCGCCTTTTCGGCGGCAACAGCCGAATTTCGGATGAATTCACCTGTGGCATAGGGGCCGATGCCCCCGCATGTGATCCCGGCCTTCATGTCATTCTCCCGAAGCAGCAGACCAGCTTCGCTGTTGCAGCCAAAAGGTCAATGGGGTCTGGGTGCTATGGCTTGACCCTGAGCGCTGGCGACCTGCTTGCTGGGGCATGGCGGGCACGACAGGAGCGCTCGCAGCTTGCATTTCCCGCGCGCAGGTGAACAATCCCCCCGGCAATGTACGAAATTTAGCTATCGGGTGGGGATATGGGAATACTGGACGACAAAGTTGCGCTCGTCACCGGGGCCGGGACCGGCATCGGCAAGGGCATCGCAAAAATGTTCGTCGATGAAGGCGCGCAGGTGGTGATTGCCGCGCGGCGCGAGAGCAAGCTGGAAGAGAGCTGCGAATATGCGCCCGACGCCATGTCATGGGTCAAGATGGATCTCACCAGCCATGATGATCGCGCCAATGCACTTCAGACCGTGGTTGATCGCCATGGCAAGCTCGACATTATTGTCAGCAATGCGGGTGCGCAATTGTGGAAGCCGTTCGATGACACCAGCAATGAGGAAATCGACGATATTTACCACACCAACCTGTCCTCGACCGTGCGCTTCGTGAAGCAGGCGGTGCCTTACCTTGAGGCGAGCAACGGCAATATCGTCATCATCTCGTCGACCGCCGGACGCTATGTGCTGAGCCCTTCGCAATTGCTTTCGGTCTATGGGGCTTCCAAGGCTGGGCTGAACCATTTTACGCGCGCCGTTGCGCCGGAGATCGGGCCCAAAGGCATCCGCATTAACGCAGTCGCGCCGGGCCTGACTCGCGGCGAATATGCCGATGAGGGCCTGGAGCAGAACGATCAGGCGACGCAGGACTGGATCCGCAATTCGACCCCGTTGGGCCGCATTGGCGAGGCGGAAGACATTGCCAAGGTCGTGCTGTTCATGGCCAGCGACCAGGCATCCTGGGTCACCGGCCAGGTGATCGATGCCAGCGGCGGTTGGCAGATCGCTGGCGGCTGAGACGCAGCAGAATTCGAGAGGAGGGAATATGGCGGGTGATCGAAAAAGCGTTGTCGTAACCGGTGGGGCCAGCGGAATTGGCCGCGCGGCTGCCGAACGGCTTGCTCGCGGAGGATGGGATGTGCTGGCGGTCGATTTGAACGCCGAACAACTGGCATGGACCGAGGGGGCTGAGCATGTCAGCGCCATGACTGCCGATGTCAGCTCGGAAGAGGACAACCAGCGCATCGCCGATGAGGCCGACAAGCTGTTCGGCGGTCTCGATGCGGCGATTTTCAACGCCGGTATCACTGGAGGCGGCAGCATCGACGCAATGCCGACGGAGAATTTCCAGCGCGTCTTTTCGATCAACATGATGGGTCCGGTGCTCGGTATCCGCGCGATGTTACCGTTGCTGCGCAAGCGCGAGAATGGCTCAATCGTCGTGACCTCCTCGACTATGGGGGTGGGCGGCGATTCGGAGAACTGGGCTTACGGAATGGCAAAGCACGCACTGATCGGGCTGGTGCGTAGCCTCTCGCGCGAACTGGGCTGGGAAGGCATCCGCATCAACGCGCTGTGCCCCGGCCCTACCAAGACCGGCATGACTGGCAATATCGAGGAGGTCGCACCGGCCCATTACGACCTGCTCAAGCGCGCGGTGCCGCTGCAGCGCTGGGCCGAAGCTGATGAGATGGCCTCGGTGATGGAATTTCTGGTTTCGCCTGGCGCGTCCTATGTCACCGGCCACGCCATGGTGGCAGACGGCGGAACCATCGTCGGCACCGGCTTGCTCGAACCCAAGGCAGGCAGCCAGAACGTCATTCCCGGCGGTATCAACGAAGTGGAGCTGGCCGATGAGCGATGACAAGACTGCTATGTCGCAAGAGAATTTCGCTGCCGGCCCTGCGGCGGGGCTCGCCGAGGCCGACTTCTCCAGCGACGAGGGCGCACTCGCCTATGCCTACGGCCAGCTCGACACGTTGGTCGATGCGATGCGCTATTCGCTCAAGAAGCAGATCACCGGCTGGCCGGACGATGATCGCGAGCTCAATACCTATGAGGCTTTGCGCCACATGCTGCGCAATATGAGCTTTGCCCATGCCGCCCATGTCGAGGGCGATTACGGCAACCCCACACTGACCAAGATGGGCGGGATGAACCGCATCCAGTTCCAGCTGCAATCGACCGACTGCAATTATCATTCGGCGATCCTGCATGGGGCTCATCGCTATCGCCTGACCGGCAATCGCGGATCATGCGCGGTGTTCCAGATGAGCACTTTTAACGGCCATAGCTGCGACTTTGCCGATGGCTGGAAGATGATCGGCAACGCCAACAACCTGATCACGCCGGAATTTGCGCCGGGTAGTGATATCGATGTCGTACTCAGCCATGAGAGGCCGGCTGATCTCGGCGCAGATCAGGTCTGGCTGGAGCTGCCTGAAGGTCGCTGCGAGCTGCATATTCGGCAGTACTACGCCGACTGGTTCACCGAACAGCCCGCCGATCTGACGCTGCTGTGCCAGGAACAGCAATTCCCCGCTCCATTGCTGACGCAGGAGACATCGGAGCAGCGCTTCAAGCGGCTGCCCGATCTGCTCAAGGTTCATGCTGATTTCTACGAGGCAGGGGTGAAGTCGCACCTTAAATCGGACCCGCATCAGGTTGATCGCTTCGTCGTTCCGGGCGCTTTTGCCGGCACTGATTATTTCTCTGGTTATTTCCGCGTGCGACAGGACGAGGCGGTGATCATCGAGATCGACAAGCCTGATTGCGCTTTTTGGAATGTCGAGCTGGCCCAGCTGCAATGGGAACCCGGCGACTGGTGGGCCCGGCTGGTCAATTACAATTTGTCGCAGGTCCATTATGAGGCCGACGGAAAGGTGCGCTTCATCGCGAGCTGGGACGATCCGGGGCGGCCCAACTGGTTCGATTGTTCAGACCGCAACCTGCACTTGATCGGCTTCCGTTTTTTCGAGACCAATTCGGAGCAGGCCGAGCCGCGTATTCAAACGGTTCCGTTTGACCAGCTCGACCAGCATCTGAGCGCCGACATGCCGCGCATCTCGCGCGAGGAACGGCAGGCGCAGATGGAGAAGCGGCTGGTCTCGGTTTACCGGCGGCGATTCAGCGACTTTTGAGGGAATTTAGATGGACGACATAGCCAGCCTCAAACAGGCCCTGACGCTCGGCCCGCTGCTCGAAGGTGCATTCGCCGAGGCGGGAACCGGCGCGAAGGAATTTCGCGATACCTGCTTCCTGTCCAACCTGGAAAAAACGCTGGAAATTCCCACGAGGCTCGACATGTCGGCGCGCGGGCTGATGGGGGTGCATGCCAATTTCACGCGGTTCCTGGTCAACCGGCTGCGCTGGGAAGCCGATGTCGCAAAACATCCGGAAATTCTCGAGGAGGACGTGTCCGATCCGATCATCGTGCTGGGCCTGCCGAGGAGCGGGACGACCAAGCTGCAGAGGTTCCTGTCCGCCGATCCGAATGTGCAGGGGACGCCCTCGTGGATGAT
>JAQWKP010000010.1 GCA_029247785.1 Novosphingobium sp. | reverse complement strand
CTCATCCCGTTGGACAGGCGCAAGGACGGTGAACTGGTGCCAAGCTACGATGTTGCGACGCGCGAACTGGCTGCGGCGGCTATTGCCATGAAGGATGCAGGCGGTGGGCTTTTCCAGATCGTTCCCGAACTTGGATTGGCTGGCAGCACCCCCGCGGATGATTTTGCAGTGCTCCTCGAGGTGAGTGAAGCCAGCGGCCAGCCGATTACCTTCACCGTGATGGAGGGGCGGCAGCAACCCGGCCACAGCCGCCGAATGCTGGAAATGGCGCATGAACACAACGCCAACGGCGGCGCGCCCATGCACGCGCAGTTCCTGCCGCGACCACTGGGAATGATGGCGAGCTTCGACCTCACCAGTAATCCGTTCCTCTACTGCCCGACTTACCAGCAGCTGCTCGCGCTGCCGCTGGCTGAGCGTATCGCCGAGCTGCGAAAGCCCGAAGTGAAGGCGCGGATTATCAGCGAGGAACCGGGCGAGGCCCTGCTGCCGCTGACGACGCTCAGCCGACAGTTCGACATCATGTTCGAACTCGGCGACCCGCCTTGTTACGAGCCCGCGCCCGGAACAAGCGTGGCAGAGAGAGCGCGTGCGGAAGGCCGGTCACCGGAAGACCTCGCTTACGATCTCCTGCTTGAGGACGAAGGCCAGCAGATGGTGCTGGTCGCTCTTGGCAATCTCATTGATGAATCAATGGATGCCGTAATCCCATATTTCGAAGACGAGTATTCCGTTATCGGCCTGGGTGATGGCGGTGCGCATTACGGCCTCATCTGTGATGCGAGCTATCCGACATATGTCCTCTCGCATTGGGCGCGCGACCGTAAGGGCTGGCGCGCGCCGCTGGAAAAGGCGGTCCAGGCGATGACCGAGACACCTGCGCGTGTCATCGGTCTTGAGGATCGCGGAACAATTGCCCCCGGCATGAAGGCGGATATGAACGTCATCGACCACGAGAAAGTGACGTTGTGCCGGCCGTTCCCGGTAGATGATCTACCCGCCGGAGGGCGCCGGCTCAACCAGAGCGCCAGCGGTTACCGAGCTACCTACGTCAGTGGCGTCGCGATCCAGCGCGACGACACGCCGACCGCGGCGTTGCCGGGAAGGCTGGTGCGCAGGCACCAACCGCCACAGTTCGACAAATAGGCGCGAAGCTGAACCGGGCACAGGAAGAACGAACGGCAGCTTTTGGTCGCGGAGCCGGAGAAGCGGACATTGGTTCGATGGCAAGAATTCGGCCGTTTGGAGACTGTCCGGTTCTGGTTGCTGGAAAGGGAAAAGCGGCCGTTAGCGATGCAAATTTTTCGGGCGCTCAGGTTGTCAGACTAGGTATCGATCAACCGCCATACAGCCCCGCCCACCGATTCGTCATCGGCTGCCAAGACGGTCGATACCCCCTGTGCGGATTGCCAGACCGGTCGCGGCTCATGCCAGCCTTCATGGAAGCAGGCGGGCAAACGCCGATTGGCGAGAATGCTGTAGCCTCAATGACCCTGCGCAACGCCCGAGCCGATTGCGGGTAACTTTGGCAGGGTAGTGTCGCTTGATTAGCTGGCGCGGAATTAGTTTGTTTGTGGTGCGGACGATTTTTTCCAGAAGATTAGCGAGATATCGCCTTCACAGCACATTCCTCAGGTACAAATCACGACGGACACGCAACTCACGCGAACTACTCCGTTCCTACGGAATCCCGGATCCGGGCTGGGACCGGGATCGGCACATCCAGCAGGTCCTGGGCGGCACTCTTGCCCATGGAATCAAACCGGAGGTTGACGGTGCAGCCACCGTCCAGCCCGCCCCGCAGAACATAATTCAGCGCATTCGTGCCGGGCAGATAGTATTGCTCGACCAAGGGGTCGCCTTCGAACATGGCGGTATAGCGGCGGCCGACTTCGGCTTCGCTTAGCGCTGCGGCGATGTAGGGCAGGTATTCCTGCCGACGCGCCACAACGCCGATATTACAGGAATCTCCTTTGTCGCCGCTGCGAGTCCAGGCCAGTTGGACAAGCTGCACCGTCACGCCATCATCGGGTGGGGTTTCGCAGACCGGCAGGAGGGCCTGCTGC
>JAQWKP010000372.1 GCA_029247785.1 Novosphingobium sp. | reverse complement strand
AAAATCCAGGGCTGCGATCGCCATCACCCCGTCAGGCCGCCTGCTTCAGGCCAAAATCGACATTCTTCGAGGTGCCCTTAAGTTAACGCCGCCGGATGAAGGCGGATTGCGGCGGGGGACAAAGCCCGTAAATGCTTTGCTAATATTCGCTTCACTATGTCAGTTAGACATGATCCCTGAGCGCGCCCGGAGCACTGGCCGAGCGACGCAGCAGCAAGGGAGTGATGAAGTAACCCTGTCCGACCGGGAGATAAGACTGGTGATTGTCTGGAAATCGAGCAGAATTTGCCCCGCCCTGCTGGCCGTTAGCGCCATATTTTTTATAGCGCCGCCGGCAATTGCGGACATAAAAGCCGGTGTCGATGCCTGGAGCGCGGGCGATTACGGCAGCGCGGTCAAGCAATGGAAAGGCCCGGCTGACCGCGGCGATGCTGACGCGCAGTTCAACATGGAACAGGCCTATAAGCTTGGGCGCGGCGTCGATCAGGACCTTGCCAAGGCCGAGTTTTTTTATGAAGCAGCCGCGGCCAAGGGCCATTTGCGAGCTTCGGACAATCTGGGTCTGCTGCTGTTCCAGCGCGGCGAGCGAACCAAGGCAATGCCATTCATCCACGCAGCATCGGGCCGTGGCGATCCTCGCGCGCAATATGTTCTGGGGTTGAACTATTTCAATGGCGACCATGTCCCCAAGGACTGGGTCCGCGCCTATGCGCTGGTCAGCCTGGCAAACCAGGCAGGACTTGGCCAGGCGCGTTCGGCACTCACGCAAATGGACAAGCATGTCCCGCTCGAGCAGCGTCAGCAAAGTGTGCAGCTTGCCTCCCAGCTTGCCCAGCAAGCCGCCGCTAACCGGGCCAGCCAGGTCGCAGCTCTTGATCTTGGAACGCAGGTGCCCGCCGCTGCCGTGACGTCAGGGCCGCAAGCGCCAAGTGTCGCATCGGCACAGCAGGCCGCTGCGTCGGCGGCAATGGCAGCTGGTAGCACTGGCCCCGCCACAGCCGGCGCCGACTTTGCCCGCCCGGCAAGTCCTGCGGTCGCAGCAGCGAAACCGCCGAAGGGATGGATCGAGATTCCAGCGCAAGCCGAACCCAAACCGGTGCCCAAGCCCGCACCGGCTCCCAAGCCCGCGCCCGTCGCAAAACCCGCTCCTGCAACCGCAGCGCAAGGACCGTGGCGCGTACAGCTTGGCGCATTTGGCGTGGCCGGAAACGCAAATCGCTTGTGGTCGAAGCTCGCTGGCCGCGCCGAATTGTCCGGACGAACCAAGCTGCTGGTCCCCGCTGGCCGACTGACCAAGCTTCAGGCCGGCGGCTTCGCCAGCCGGGCGGACGCCAATTCCGCCTGTGCCGGGCTGAAATCGGCCGGCTATGCTTGCATGGCGTTGAAGGACTGACAGCTTGACCGCCCAGCGCGCGGAACGGGTCGAATCGCTCGACCTGATCCGGGGCGTCGCTGTCCTGGGTATCCTCGCGATCAATATTGCCGGATTTGCAGGACCCGGTGCGGGGGTCACCAATCCGCATGTGCCCACGCCGGGCAGCTTTTCCGACGAGCTGGCGTTTGGCCTCGGCTTTCTTGTGTTCGAAGGCAAGATGCGCGCGCTGTTCACGATATTATTCGGGGCCAGCCTGGTGCTGTTCGTCCAGCGCGCCGAGGAGGCGGGCCGCTTCGGCGCGCTGCTGCAGATGCGACGTTTGGCCTGGCTCGCGCTGTTCGGCCTTTTGCATTTCTACCTGATCTGGTGGGGCGACATCCTGTTTCTCTATGCGGCATGCGGCGTCTTCGCCCTGCTGATGCGTGAATTGCGGCTGCGTAGGCTCGTAGTAGCCGCGCTGGCGCTGTTTGCAGCCTGGCACCTGGCAGGAGCAGCCCTCGATGCGCCCAGTGTCATTTCCGAGCAGCAAGTCCTGGCAGGAACCGCCACCCCAGCCCAGACCGAAGAATATGAAGCCTATCGCGAAGCGGTTGCCAGCAATGCGGCACGGCAGTTGGCCGTCGCCCGCGAAGGTTTCGTCGACCATGCGCTTTACAAAGTGAGCCACCAGACCCTGTATCCTCTGGAAAGCGTGCTGATCCTTTTCGGCGAAACGCTGCCACTGATGCTGCTTGGCATCGCGCTGTGCCGATCCGGCTTCTTCTCAGCCACCTGGCCGCGCAAGCGGATGCTCGGCATCGCTGTCGGAGGAACCCTCGCCGGGCTGGTGCCGACCGCTGCAATCCTGGGCTGGGCCTGGGTGCATGACTTTCCGATTCGGGCGATGGAATCAGCTTTCGTGACCTGGACTGCCATTCCCCATCTTCTGATGGCGATAGGCTATGCAGCAGTCTTGGTGCTGGTCTCACCCGCCCTGACGGCAAGCGCCCCCGGTCGCTGGCTAGCCGCCGCTGGCCGCATGGCCTTCAGCAATTACATCGCGACATCGCTGGTGATGACGACAATCTTCTATGGCTGGGGATTGGGCCTGGCCGGATCGATCGGTCCCGCCGAGCAATGGGCCTTCGTCATTCTCGGCTGGGCGCTGATGCTGGCCTGGAGTGCGCCTTGGCTGCACCATTTCCGGCGCGGCCCACTCGAATGGGCTTGGCGATCGCTGACCGAAAATCGCTTGCTTGCCTTCAGGCATTAAATGCTATTGCGATCCGTTCGCAATTATATATAAATGAATGCGAGAGGACTGCCTTTGTATATCTGCGTCTGCAATGCCATTCGCGAATCCGAGCTGCGAACCGCGGCTCGCGAGAGGCTTGGCGATGCAGAAATGCTGTATCTTTCGCTCGGCCATGAGCCGCAATGCCGCCAGTGCCTTGCCGATGCCGAAAAGATCGTGGCGCATGAGCGCGGAACCACAGATATGCGCACTCTTCTCCCTCATTGACTTGCCTCGTGAGCGCAGTCGTTCCATAGTTCGGACACAGTCTGAACAGGAGGCGCTGGCATGAAGGGCGACAAGAAGGTCATCGAGTTCCTGAACAAGGCTTTGCTCAACGAACTCACCGCGATCAACCAATATTGGCTGCATTACCGGATGCTGGCCAATTGGGGGATTCACAAGCTCGCCGACTATGAGCGCCACGAATCGCTCGACGAGATGAAACATGCCGACAAGCTGGCGGACCGCATCCTGTTCCTTGAGGGGCTTCCCAATTTTCAGGCCATGGGCAAGCTGAAGATCGGCGAGGGCGTCGAGGAAATCCTCAAATGCGACCTTGAGCTTGAGCATGAGGCCCTTCCCCTGCTCCAGGACGCGATCGAACATTGCGAGAATGTCCGCGACTATAACAGCCGCGAAATATTCGAAGACATCCTCGACAGCGAGGAAGAGCATGTCGACTGGCTCGAAACCCAGTTCGAGATGATCGCGCGGATGGGGTTGGAGAATTATGTCTCGTTGCAGAGCAAGCCCGCTGGAGAGGATTGAGGCCGATCGCGCGCACTGGCGGCGGCATTAGTCCACTCCAGGCAAGGTAACATAGGGACAATGTCGCTCGAAGCTCGCCCTATCGAAAATTCCGATTGGCATAATCGCCTCGCGCTGATGGATGAGTGGTATCACGACCTGCTCAGCCAGGGCCGTGATGAGGCAGAGGCGGAACTACTCTATTGGTTTGAGCCTCACGCCGAATATCTTTCCAACATCAGGGGCCGCATCGTCGATCTCGGCGGCGGCGTAGGCCTTCTTGGCCGCTTCCTGGACCCCGGCTGCGAATACACCGTGGTCGATCCCAATGCGCTTTGGGACAGTCAGGACTGGCGCGATTTTGGCCACCACTTCACCGGCAATCGAGAAGTCAAATTTGTTTCCGCAAAAGGGGAGGACCTGCCATTTCCCGATGCCTCCTTCGATGCTGGCCTGTCCTATTCCAGCCTGAACCATGTGGCTGACGTCGAACTATGTATTGCCGAACTGGCGCGCGTCGTGCGCAAGTCAGGCAAGATCCTGCTTGTTCTGGAGGACATGGAACCGAGTTGGGCCGACATCGTCAGGGGAGCCCTCGAGTGGATGACATTGCGGCTGGGCCTGATCGATCGCAAGTCCAGCAAATGGCAAATCGACGGCTTCAAGAAAGCTGTCCGCAACAAGCTGTCAGGCAAACCCTGGGCGATCTCGGACGAACACTTCCTGATTCGCGAAGCCGATCTGCGCCAATGGCTCGCCCCACATCTGAAGATCGTATCACGCTCATGGCGCGGCTTGCTGCTGACTTACGAGCTGGTCCGGGTAGAGTGAACCCGGCTCGGGCTTCTCGCGCCCTTGCCCCGCCCGCCAATCGATCATTGCGCTAGAGGCCTCGCCGAACCAAACTGGCCTCCCGCAACTCCTGGGAGAGAGCCATGCCGCAAATCACCAATCGTATCGACCATGTCGCCTGGATGGTCAGGCCGGAGAACCATGACGCTTCGGTCGAGAAACTGTCGAACCTGTTCGGCGTCACTTTCGAGGCTGACGATGGCGGGCCGGATTTCGGCCTGCGCATCACCTGGTCATGGAGCGCGGGGCTGGAAGTGCTCTCCCCTTGCGGCGACCGTGCGATCCCGCATTGCCAGATGGGCTGGGACTTCCTCGACAAGAAAGGCGAAGGCCTGTTCGCAATGGTCTTCGGGGTCAAGGATGTGCAGGCGACGATCGATCACGCCAGAACGCTGGGATACGATCCAAGCCCGCTGCTCTCGCTCCCCCCGACCGACAAGGACTGGCGCCAACGCGTGCAGGACTGCACCGAAAGCGTGCTCGATGTGTGGAACGGCGAAAACCTCGCGATCGGCAGCATCATCACCGACGAGGGGTAGAACGCCGCTGAATTGGACAGGCTAGCCCTTTACGAAGGGATTCTTCGGGCTCCGCAGGGTCAGTCGGATCGGCACGGACGCAAAGCCCAGTTCGCGGCGGATGCTGTTGACCAGAT
Source organism: Novosphingobium sp. (assembly GCA_029247785.1). Classification (GTDB taxonomy): domain Bacteria; phylum Pseudomonadota; class Alphaproteobacteria; order Sphingomonadales; family Sphingomonadaceae; genus Novosphingobium. The sequence continues at coordinate 4,040 of JAQWKP010000372.1, read as the reverse complement.
AGCGCTCATAGCTGGTCGGCAGCGCGTCGAGCTTGGTGCCGAACAGTACAAAGGTCGGCGGGCGAGTCCGGGCCTGGGTGATGTAGCGCAGCTTGATCCGCCTGCCGCCCGGTGCCGGCGGCGGATTGGCCGCGAGCGCATCGTCGAACCAGCGGTTGAGAGCCGAGGTTGGCACCCGCCGGCTCCAGGCTTCGCGAATATCGAAGGCGGCGCGCATCATGTCGTCGAGACCCTTGCCGGTCCTGGCCGAAACCGCCAGCAGCGGCACGCCGCGCACCTGCGCCAGCCCCTCATCAAGCGCATGCCGAATACCATTGAACAGCGCCGAGGCGTCCTCTGCGATGTCCCATTTATTGATCGCGATGATCAGCGCCCGTCCCTCTTCCAGCGCCATCGAAGCAATCTTGAGGTCCTGATGCTCCAGGCCGAGCGTTGCATCGAGCAGCAGCACGACGACTTCGGCAAAGTCCACCGCATGGCGCGCGTCGGCGACCGCCAGCTTCTCCAGCTTCTCAACCACCCGCGCCTTCTTGCGCATACCCGCTGTATCGATCAGCCGGACCGGCCTCTCCTCGTCCGATTTCGGGTCGGTCCAGTCCCAGTCGATCGCAATCGAATCGCGGGTGATTCCGGCTTCCGGCCCGGTCAGCAACCGGTCCTCTCCCAGCAGGTGATTGATCAGAGTCGACTTGCCGGCGTTGGGCCTGCCGACAATCGCCAGCTTGAGCGGGCCTGACAGATCGTCCTCATCAAGCTCCTCTTCGGGCTCGGACTGGAGCGGCTCGAGATGGGGCAAAAGCGCCTCGAACAAATCGGCCAGGCCCTCGCCATGCTCGGCAGAGAACGGCACTGGATCGCCCAGCCCCAATGAGAAGGCCTCCATCAACCCGCCATCGCCTGCGCGCCCCTCCGCCTTGTTGGCAAGCACCACAACCGGCACCGCCGAGCCATGCAGCCAGCGCGAAATCTCTTCATCAAGCGGCGTAACCCCGACGCGGGAATCGATCACGAACAGAGCAACGTCAGCCGTTTCGAGCGCTGCCTCGGTCTGCGCGCGCATGCGGCCGGGCAGGCTTGCCGCGTCGTCGTCCTCCCATCCAGCAGTATCGACGACATTGAAATCGAGGCCAAGCAGCTGCGCCTCGCCGAACCGCCGATCACGAGTCACGCCAGGCTGGTCATCGACCAGCGCCAGCTTCTTGCCGACAAGCCGGTTGAACAGCGTCGATTTTCCGACGTTGGGCCGGCCGATTATGATTACCTGGGGCAACATGTCGGGCGCCAAGTGGCCTCTTGCCGGTGGTTTGGCAAGCAGCCCGGCAAATTCTTGACATCGCGTTTACCAGCTTTTAACCAACGCGTGCGCATTAGGGTGACCATGAAGGGTTACCACATAGCAATGACGTTCGGGCTGCTGCTCGCTTCGGCGACACCGGCTCTGGCGAAATCCAGCTTCGACACGTCCGCGAATCGCGGCGGGACCAGCAGCGAGCTGGCCCCCTATCGGCAATGCGTGCCTTATGCGCGCGAAGTTTCCGGCATTCAGATCTATGGCGACGCGCATAGTTGGTGGAAGCAGGCCGAGGGCCGTTACAAGCGCGGCAACCGCCCAAAGCCCGGAGCGGTTATGGCGTTCCGTCCGCATGGCTCGATGCGTTTGGGCCATGTCGCTGCGGTTAGCCGGGTTCTCGATTCGCGCACCGTGCTGCTGCGCCACGCCAATTGGTCACCGATCCGCGGCAAGCGCGGCCAGGTGGAGCGCGACGTCAAGGCGATCGACGTTTCGCCAGCGAACGACTGGAGCAAGGTGCGCGTGTGGTTCGATCCGCTGAATGGCCTTGGCAAAACCCAATGGCCGCTGCACGGCTTCATCTACAATGAAGGCCCCGGCAATATGAAGTCGAAGCCGCGAACGCGGATCGCCAAGGCATCGCCTGCCCCAGCCCGCCGCAGCACCGATCCCATCGCTGACATCATATCCGGACGCTATCGCTGAACCGATTACTCCCTGTCGCGACACGATGGGAAGAAATCGACCTAACCAGCCTTAGCTACTGGCGGGTCTTCACCTAGATCCTCGTACCACGCCTCGACCGGGCCTTTCAGCTTGATGGTCAGCGGCTGGCCCTTGCGGTCCATGCTCTTGCCGGCCTGCACCCGGACCCAGCTTTCGGAAATGCAATATTCCTCGATATTGCTGCGCACCGTGCCCTTGAAGCGAATGCCAATGCCGCGCTGCAGCTTGTCGCTGTCGAAATGCGGACTGCGCGGATTGATCGCGAGGCGGTCGGGCGGAATATCCGCTGCTCCGGTGTCGGAAGGACCAGTCTCAGTAGGACCAGTCTCGGCTGCGCTCGTCTCATCAGTCATGGATCGGGCCTTTAGTCACGGTTCCCCGCTTGTCAATTCCGCGAAGTTTGCCTAATGGCGCGCCTTCCGCCCAGCAACCGGTCTGGCAGCGGGCGCGTAGCTCAGCGGTAGAGCACACCCTTCACACGGGTGGGGTCACAGGTTCAATCCCTGTCGCGCCCACCATTTTTCCGGTAAGAGCGATTGCTGTTGCAGTGAACGCGTAGATTATCGCTGGTTCACGGGAGTTGGATATGAGCTTGAAAGTCACCGATATGTCGCCCTCCATTGGCAGCGAGGTCGGTCTGGGCCGCGAAGCGCTGCTGGCGGGCACGCATACTGCGCAAATCCGCGAGCTGCTGGAAAAGCGCGGCGTGCTCGTGTTTCACGACATCAATTTCAGCGACGAAGAAATGAAGGACTTCGCGCTCACGCTTGGCGCGATCCAGGACGGTTCGACCTATGAGAACGGGATTTTCAAGGTCACTTTCGATCCGGAACACAATCCACAAGGGCTGACATATCTGCGCGGTACGCTGGAATGGCATATCGACCGAACCGATATCGATGTGCCGCCGCTCGGCTCGATGCTGACGCCGCGCGTGCTGTCGCCCGCAGGAGGCCAGACCGAATTCGCCAATACCTATGCTGCCTATGAAGACCTTCCCGAGGATGAGAAGCGCCAATATGAGGGGCTCCGGGTCGAACATCGTTCCGAAGCGGCGATCAGCAAACGGGTCGAAAACCCCACCGAGGAACAGCTTGCCGCGTGGCGCTCCAACCCTCCCAAGCTTCACCCCATGGTCTGGCATCACCAGTCCGGGCGCAAATCCCTCCTGCTTGGTGCCACAGCCAGCCGGGTCGACGGCTTGGACGAGGCAGAAAGCGATGCGCTGCTTGAACGGCTGATGGATTGGTCGGAGCGGCCAGAATATGTCTATCAACACAACTGGCGCATGGGCGATCTGGTGATCTGGGACAATACCGGCACGATGCACCGCGTGGTACCGTTCGATATGGAAAGCGGCCGCAGGCTCCATCGTGTAACGCTGGAAGGTGTCGAATCGATCCAGGCAGTGGCTTGAGTCTTTAGTTTAGTGCGCTCAAGGCATCCGCCTTGAGCTTGGCATGACCGGCCCGCTCCCCCTGCCCAACCACCCGACAGGATACACTTGGGGTGGTTGGGCAGGGGGAGCGGGCCGGTGTTGCAAGCCGGTCACGGATGTGATCGGCGTACCCGACAAAGACTCAATCCGGTCTAATCCTCGTAAAACGCAAAGATCCGCAGCTCCATACTGGCGCGCGGAACCGCTCCGGGCAGGTCTTCGGGCCAGGAAAAAGCGCCGTGCAGGCAGCCCATCGGAACTTCCGGGCGGCTGTCATATTGCTTGAAGACGATCACATCATCGCTCGTCAGGTCCGAGAAGAAGTGCCATTTCTGGCCCTTGTTGAACACCGATGTGGTGTAGGGTGATCCTTCATCCATGCCCGGCTCGATGGTGTTGCCGAACACCCAGTCCTTCTCATCAACGCTGCGCTGATCGCACAAGGCAAGCGGGACATCCTGCGGCGGCGGCGTCATGACGCGCCACAGGTTGAACAGCTGGACGCGGGATTAGCGTGCAGGTGCCGCCGCTCTCTCAATGAATTGGCCCACCGATTGGCGCGATTGATCAAAATGCACAAAATCG
>JAQWKP010000299.1 GCA_029247785.1 Novosphingobium sp. | reverse complement strand
GCTCGGCGTCCTCGATATGCGGAAAGATCAGCGCAGAGCTGGGATAGAGCACGGCGTAATCTATGCCGATCTCCTCGAGCCGTTCTGCCCGCAATTTGGGAATCAGCGCTGTCGCCCGGTCGAGAGCATGGGCATGGGGTGGTCCCCAGCCCGGCACCGGCGTCCAGTTGTCCTGTCGCTGCTCCGGGGTTTCGCTGGCCCACGTTCCCGCGCCAAAAGCTTGACCGACCGGCGAGGTGTAGCTGAGCAGATAAGAGCGCAAATCCTCCTGCGACGCGATCCGCTCACGCATTTCCGTCCCAGCCAACTCGCCAACCGTCTCGACGAACTGGTCGCGCAAGACCGGCATGAACTCAGTGTAATGGCTGTCCGAATCGATCACGGGATGATCGATCTCCCGCCTGATCGCCAGCGGATCGTATTCCATCGTCCCAGTGCTCATCGTGCCATCCTCCTCAGGCCGGCGCCTTCTCGCGGGCTGGCTTCCGCCGGATCGTGCGGCCCGGGCGAGCACCCATATCCTCGCCATCAGCGAGTATCTGCTCGCCGGCAACGAATGTCGCAACATAACCTCTTGCGCGCTGCACCATGCGGCGGCCATCGGCGGGCAAGTCATGGATGAATTCGGGCAATTCCATGCGCAGCGCGTCCATGTCGATCAGGTTGATATCGGCGCGCATGCCGGGTGCCAACACGCCCCGGTCGGTAAGGCCAAAGGCACGCGCGGGCGAGGAAGACAGCGCACGCACCGCCTCTTCGACCGGCAATTTCGGCCCGCGCGTGCGGTCGCGCACCCATTGTGTCATGACCGTGGTCGGCGTGGTCACATCGCACAGACCAAGCTGGTGCGCACCGCCATCGCCAAGCCCGGTGATGGTATCGGGATGGCGGATCATCTCCATAACCGTGTTGGCATTGCCCTCGGCATAATTGGCGACGACCGCCAGGAACATGGCGTCGCCCTTGCCCGCCGTCATCAGGTCGTAGAACATGTCCATCGAAGTGACGCCGTCGCGTTTGGCTTTGGCACCTATGCTCTCGCTGGTCTCGGGTTCGTAATCGAGCGGATCGGTCATGAGATACATCGTATCGAAGAACCACGCCCTATCGGCGAGAGCCTCGCGCGCCGGTCCAAGTACGCTTTCGCGTACGTCCGACTGGCGCAAGCGCGCAGCGAGCTCGGAATTGCTGCCGCCGGCTGCGGCCACCTTTTCATATGCCGGCATGCGGTCAAACGGATGTCGGCCGGCCAGCGTCATGATCGCGTTGAGAGGACGCGCCAGGATTTGCGGAAACATCTTCGCGCCCGCCGCATTCGCTTGTTCGATCTGGTCAAGGATCCAGCGCCACCGCCCGGGCTCTTGATGATCTTCAATCAGCGGGAAGGTGATGCGCATGTTACCCGCCATGCTCATCCTGACCATCAGGTCGGTTTCCTTATCGTATGGTGCCCATTCCTCCGGTCCATAGTAGCTCGCCGGGTTGGTCTGGAACGATCCATCGCGCTGCCCGACAGTCCTTGCGATCGCCAAGAGTTCCTCATCCTTGGCGAAGGATCCGGGAACGAATCCATCCTTGAGCAGCGTGCGGTTGGCCGAACACCCCAGCGCGCCGGCATCGATGGCATGGCCGATCACCCGACACATCGCGTCGATCTCCTCAGGCGTAGCCTCGCCCTTCTCACCGCGCTCGCCCATCAAGTATGTGCGAACCACGCCATGCGGGACGAGCACACCCATATCGATGGCGCGAGGCGTAGCATCAAGGCTATCGAGATATTCGCCGAAGCTCTCCCAGCCCCAGGGAATGCCCGCTCGCAGCGTTTCAACGGGGATGTCCTCGATCGACTGCATCAGCTCCATCAGGAATTCCTGCTGGTCCGCGCGGGCTGGCGCGAAGCCGACACCGCAATTGCCCATGATTGCGGTGGTAGCGCCATGCCAGGACGAGGGCGTCATCAGCGGGTCCCAATATACCTGCCCGTCATAGTGAGTGTGCGAATCGACCCAGCCCGGCGTTACCAGCAGGCCATCAGCATCGACGATCTTTGCATCCGGCTTTTCGATCCGGCCAACTTCGGCGATGAGACCATCCACGACCAGTACGTCGGCAGTTTGCGAAGCGGCGCCATTCCCGTCAACAACCGTGCCACCACGAATAAGCAGGGATTCGCCCATTGCCTTCTTCCTTCCCAAATTCGCCTGTTTTTGATTTTGGAGTAGCCTATCGCTTTTGATTGCGCTGTCCACGCAAAACCGAGCGCTTGCTACGCCCGAAACGCGCTCCTACGCATGAGTATGACCGCAGACGGAAAGGCCACAATGCAAGTCAATTCAGTCCGAAAACGGGTTTCCGAGGATGAATGGGCCCTGCGCAAGGATCTGGCCGCCGCGTATAATGCGGCCGCCTTGCTACGGATGACCGACCATATCTACACGCATTTTTCAGCTCGCGTGCCCGGCGCTGCCAATGAGTTCCTGATCAACGCTTATGGCCTTACTTTCGACGAGATCACTGCATCGAGCCTGGTCAAGGTCAATGGCGAGGGTGAAGTTCTGCTCGACGTGACCGGGCTTGGCATCAACCCTGCAGGCTTCAACATCCACGGCGCGATCCATACCAACCGCCACGACGCAATTTGCGTTATGCACACCCACACCGCTGCCGGGATCGCCGTTTCGGCTCAGGAACAAGGGCTGCTGATGATCTCGCAGCACGCCATGCGTTTCCACGATGCCCTTGCCTATCACGACTATCATGGCGTCGTGCTCGATGCAGAGGAACAGCCGATGCTAATTGAAAGCCTTGGCAACATGAATGCGATGATCCTCAGGAACCACGGACTACTTGTGTGCGGGAGTGACGTGCCTGATGCGTTCGATGCGTTGTATTACCTCGAACGCGCTTGCCAGGCCCAGATCGCCGCGATGGCTGGAGGAGCGACACTTGTGATCGCGCCCGAGCATGTCGCGCAGCGCACCGCTGGCCAATTCGCCAATCCCGACCGCGTCTCGCGCTTCAAACACTGGGCCCCGATCCTGCGCATGGTCGAACGCGCCAACCCCGCCTGCTTTACTTGATCGCGCTCATGAAAAACCTTCACGGCGATTGACTAGTCTGTTGAACGCAAGTCATAGCCAACACGCTTAGTAATTCCTGGCCCCAGCATGTCTCAAAGACCCATTTTCGCCAATTTACGCGTTGCTCTGGCGGCTGCAGCCCTGCTTGTTCCCGGCTGCGTGCCTGCGCCAGGTCCGCATACCGCCACCCAGCTCCGCGCTGCTCAAACCATCGCTGAAAGCAAGAGCATTGCCGGATCAGAGGAAGGCGAATGGCCGTCAGAGGAGTGGTGGCGCGGATTCGGTGATCCCCAGCTCGACACGCTGATCGCCGAAGGGCTGGAAAACTCGCCCGACCTCGCCGCCTCCATGGCGCGATTTCGAAGGGCCTCGGGGCTGGCAACGGAAGATGGAGCAAGCCTTTACCCGCAAGTCGATGTCGATGGTTCAATCTATCAGGACCGCCGCAGCCTCAACAACGGATTTGGCTCGGGGATCAAGCAATTCCTGCCGCGCGGCTGGCGGACTGGCGGGGATGTCTCCGCCAGCGTGGGTCTCGACCTTGACGTTTGGGGGCGCAATCGCGCCAAGCTAGCCGCCGCCACTTCGGAAGCGCGCGCTGCGGCAATCGACGCTGATGCCGCCCGTCTGATGCTCGCCACTGCCATCGCCGATGCCTATGCCGACCTTGGCCAACTGTTCGCGCAACGAGATGTGCGTAAGGCCGCGCTCGACATCCGTAGCGCCTCACAGCAGTTGGTCGCCAGTCGCGAAGCGAACGGCCTGGAGACGCGCGGCAGTTTGCGTCAAGCCGATGCGCAGGTCGCGACCGCCAGAGTCCTGTTAACGCAGGCCGACGAAGAGATTGCCCTTCGGCGCCACCAGATTGCGGCGCTGCTGGGCGCCGGTCCGGACCGCGGGACCAAAATCACCCGGCCCGAATTGACATCCGCCAGAGTTGCGGACGTGCCTGAGGGGGTCACGACCGGTCTGATCGGGAGACGACCGGATATCATGTCGGCCCGCGAAAGGGCGCAGGCAGCAGCCAGGCGGATCGATGTAGCCCGAGCCGACTTCTTTCCCGCGATCCGGTTGGATGCGCTGATCGGCTTGCAAACCCTCGGCCTCGACACTCTATTCCGGTCTGATTCAACATTCGGTCGCGCCGGGCCGGCGATCAACTTGCCAATCTTTCGCGGCGGCGCCCTACGCGGCCGCTACAACACCGCCAGCGCCACATTTGACGAAGCCGTAGCTGAATACGACAGCACCGTCGTCGCCGCATATCGCCAGCTTGCCGATATCGTTACCAGCCGAAGCTTTACCGGCAGGAAGCTCGTCGATGCCCGTGACGCCCAGACCGCGTCCGAGGAGGCTTATACGATTGCGAAATTGCGGTACGAGGGTGGCCTTTCGACCTATCTCGAAGTGCTGACGGTGGAAGACCGGCTGCTCGACACAAGGCTTGCTGTAGCGGGCCTCGAAACTGGCGCGCACTTGCTTGATATCGCCCTGATCCGTGCTCTTGGAGGAGGGTTTGGCAAACCCGGAGCCGGTCCAGCCAAGGATGTCCCTAATGGCTGAAGCAGAATCCGAAGTAGCGATCGAGATGACTGTGGCAAAGGCCGAGCGCATCAGGACGCGGCGAAAGTGGCTGACCCGGCTGGCTTTCGTTGTGCTTGCGGCCGCCATCTGTTGGGCGCTTTGGTATGTGCTGTTCGGTCGCAATCACGTCAGTACCGACAACGCCTATGTCAATGCCGAGATGGCACAGGTCACGCCAGCAATCTCGGCGACGGTGCTTGAGATCAAGGTCAAGGATACCCAGCATGTCAAACGCGGAGATGTGCTGGTCCTGCTCGATACTATTACCTCGCGGATCGCCCTTGCCGAAGCCGAAGCGCAGTTGGCCGAAGCCCGCCGTCAGTTTCGTCAGACCGTCGCCACCACGGGCGCATTGGCTGCGCAAGTGCAGTCCCGGTCAGCCGAAATTGCCGGCGCCCGCGCCCAGCTGGATGGCGCACAGGCCGATCTCGACAAGGCGAAGATCGACCTCGGACGGCGCGAGACCCTGGCCAGGAGCGGTGCGGTTTCCGGCGAAGAGCTTACCGATGCCCGCAAGTCGCTTGCAAGCGCCCGAGCCGCAGTCTCGACAGCGCGAGCTGGCGTCGCCATGGCAAAGTCCAACCGTAGCTCAGCAGAGGGAGAATTCACTGCCAACCGAGCGCTAGTTCGAGGTTCGACTGAAGAAACCGATCCGGGCGTTCTAGCCGCAAAAGCCAAAGTCGACGATGCTCGGGTCGATATGAAAAACACAATCATTCGCGCGCCGGTCGATGGTGTCGTCTCGCAGCGGCGTGTGCAGGTCGGCCAAGTCGTCGCGGCAGGCAGGCCGGTGATGACGATCGTGCCGATCAGCAAGGTCTATGTCGACGCCAACTTCAAGGAACGCCAGCTCGAACGCGTCAGGATTGGCATGCCAGCAACGGTCACTGCCGATATCTACGGCAGCAGCGTGACCTATCATGGCAAGGTAGCCGGGATCGCTGGCGGAACTGGCGCCTCGATGTCGCTAATCCCTGCTCAGAACGCGACCGGCAACTGGATCAAGGTGGTCCAGCGCCTACCGGTTCGTATCGAGCTTGATCCGCAGGAATTGGCCGAGCACCCACTGCGCGTCGGCCTGTCCACCGAGGTCGAGATCGACGTCAGCGGCGACTGACAAGCCGGCATGAACGCGCAGCAGCCCGGCCGACCGATCTTCACACCCTTCCGGCTGTGGCTGTCGGCCATCATGCTTGCTTTCAGCAATTTCATCGTCGTACTCGATATGACGGTCGCCAATGTCTCGATCCCGCATATCGCCGGAGACCTTGGCGTTTCGATGGACCAGGGCACCTGGATCATTACGACCTACGCAGTCGCCGAAGCGCTTACCGTCCCTCTGACCGGCTGGCTCGCGCAGCGCTTCGGGGCTCTCCGGCTCTACGTGATGTGCATGGCCGGTTTCGGCCTTTTCTCGTTCCTGTGCGGGATATCGACGACATTGCAGATGATCGTGATCTGCCGCATCGGCCAGGGGCTTTGTGGCGGCCTCGTCATGCCGATCGCCCAGACTCTGCTCCTACGGCTGTTTCCCAGGGAGGACATCGGCAAGGCGATGCTGTTGTCCTCGATGACGGTGATGCTCGGCCCTGCGATGGGGCCCACTGTTGGCGGCTTCATCAGCGACAATTTTGGCTGGCACTGGATATTCCTGATCAATATCCCGCTGGTGATCGGGCTGATCTTCTTTGCTTTGACTGCGCTGCGCCCGCTCGAAACCTCTACGCGCAAGGTACCGGTCGACGTCACCGGATTGTTTCTCATGATATTGTGGATCGGCTGCCTGCAACTCATGCTCGATTTGGGACGCAACCGCGACTGGTTCGCTGACCCATTGATCGTCGTATTGGCAGTCGTAGCCGCTGTGGGTTTTTGCGCCTTCCTGATCTGGGAACTCACCGAAGAGCATCCGATCGTCGATATCCGTGTCTTCCGCCACGGTGGGTTTACATTCGGCGTTGTCGCCCTCTCATTATGTTTCGGCGGCTATTTCGCCAGCATCGTCGTTATTCCGCAATGGTTGCAAAGCTCGATGGGTTACCCCGCGGTACTAGCGGGCTTTATTACCTCCTGCACGGCACTCACTGCCCTGGTGACCTCGCAATTCGCTTCAAAAGCAGTGGGAAGGGGTATCGACCCACGCTTAATGGTGTCGCTGGCAGTCGCCTGGCTGGGCTGTATGTCTCTGGTCCGTGCGACTTGGACAAATGGCAGCGATTTCTGGCACCTGGCTGCGCCACAGCTGATCCAGGGCCTCGGCATGTCGTTCTTCATCCTGCCTCTGTCGATAATTTCTATTGGCGCCGTCGACGAGGACGAGATTGCAACGGCCACCGGCATCCAGAACTTCGTAAGGACCCTTTTTATCGGGCTCTCCACAGCCACTGCTCTGACTATCTGGAGCGACACACAGCAGGAGGCACGCAACGAACTGGCGTCAAATCTTCAACCCGAAAGCACCCTGGAAACGCTGACCGATGCTGGCTTCACCGCCGAACAGGCACGAGGAATCATTTCGAACTTGGTCGAACGCGAAGCGGTCGTCATGGCGGTGGATCACGTTTTCCTGATCTCGGCGGCTGTATTTTTCATATGCGCTGCGGTGGTTTGGCTGGCGCCCCGGCCAAAAGCGCCGGCGGGTACGCCCTAGCGCGGAACCATCCTTGTTTACCTCTATGCAGGCGAGTGTCCCTCAGTTGGACGAGGCCGGAACTCCACTATCCTTTCCGGCCGCTGACATTCATCGTCAGGAAGCCTTAAGGTGAACCGTTCTCTATCAGCGATGAACCGTGAAGCGAAAGGAAAGCCCTATGTCGTCATCAATATTTCGCAGCAGTCGTCCCCACAGATCGATCCTCCCCCGGCCACATACCGACGCACATCAGCGCTACCGGACCTACGGCCCAATCCAACCCATGGAACAGCCTGGTTTTTTCGAGCGCCTACTTTTCGGACGCCATTGATTTAGCCGCATTCGGTGCCAGCAGGTGACAGGCAGGCCCGGGCCGCCTAGTTCATCTTCATGAGTGAAATTGGCGTTCTATTCGTCTGCTTAGGCAATATCTGCCGTTCCCCCATGGCCGAAGCTGCCTTCCGCCGCGAGCTGGCGCGGCTGGACCTTGAACTCTGCGTGGATTCGGCTGGAACCGGCGACTGGCACGTCGGAAAGCCACCCGACCCGCGAGCACAATCCGAAGCTGCTCTCCATGGGATCGACATTTCGAAATATCGCGCGAGACAGATTGAAGCTGACGATTTCATGCGCTTCTCCTATATCCTCGCTCTTGACCATCAGAACCTCGAAGACCTGAAGGCAATTGTCCCCGCCAACAGCCGCGCTGTGCTCTCACTGATGCTCGATCATGTCGATGGAATGGAAGGCCTGGCGGTCGCTGATCCCTATTTCGGCGACGCCGACGGATTTTCACAAACTTGGAAAGAAGTCAGCCTTGCCGCGAGGGCATTAGCGGAGAAATTCTCGTGACGCGCAATCAGTCCACCATCAGCGCTCTCGCCCCGTCCAGAAGAAAATCGACATCCTTGCCGGCAAGAATCGCGCTATAGCCTGCCGCGAACATCTCCGAACAAGTCTTGCCCTGATGTAGGGTCGAAGCAAGGTACTTGCCGGATGCGAGGATGCGTTGTTCGGCATGCTCCAGTAGCGCCAGCAGTTGGGGATCATCGAAGCGATTGAGTTTGCCAATCGAGGCGGACAAATCGCGCGGGCCAATCAGCAGCATGTCGATCCCGTCTACCGCGCAGATCGCATCGACATTCTCTACCGCACGTTCGGATTCGATCTGCGCGATCAGCAAGGCTTCAGCCTCCCCCTCGGACGAATAATAGTCGGCATCGGTTCCGAATGCCGCGCCGCGCAGCCCTGCCCCGGCACCTCGTTCACCATTCGGCGGATAGCGGCAGGCACGAACGAAGGCCTGCGCTTCCTCCTGAGTATCGACGGAGGGACAGACGATCGCGCGAGCGCCGTTGTCAAGCAGCCTCGCAGCATAACGGAAATCGCCGGAGGGAATGCGGACCATCGCCGCCAGGTCGCTGCCCTTCATCGCACGCGACTGGGCGATGAATTCATGCAAACCTCCGGCCCCGTGCTCATGGTCGATCATTACGAAACCTAGGCCGGAGAACGACAGAACTTCGGCAACGTCAGGCGAGGACATCAGCATAACTGCGCCAACCAACTTCTCGCCAGCGGCCATTCTTTGCTTGAGAGATTCCCGCATCTTCCTGTTCCTACAGCATGAACATCGAAAGCCAGTTGGCGACAACGGCGGGCCGCTCCTGACCTTCGATTTCGATCGTGACGCCCATCGATTCACGGAAACGTCCAGGTGACACTTCGTCAATTGCGTCAATCGTGAAGACCGCCCTGATGCGACTACCGGATGGGACGGGATTGATGAAGCGGACACGGTCCAGCCCGTAATTCACGCCCACGCGCAGCCCCGGAAGGCCCGGGCGCGGCGTATCAGCCCTCAGTGGGGCGAGCAGTGACATTGTCAGGAAGCCATGCGCAATCGTGCCGCCGAATTCTGTCTCCGCTGCCTTTTCCGGATCAACATGAAGGAAATTCCAGTCCTGCGTGTTATCGGCGAATGTGTCGATCATCGGCTGGTCGACCAGCAGCCAGCCCGATGTGTAGGTCCTGCCGGTCTCCTCCTCGATGAATGCCGCGATCTCATCGTTCATCTATCATTCCCGTTTCAAGTGCCTAGCAATCCAGTCCATAGGTCGTGTCGAACTGCCAAGCCAGTTTGCTTTTGGTACGAGTTGGACTATATAATTGACCATCGCCCCGGCCAGCGCATCCACGACAAAGGATTGCCAAGGCTGGGGCTTGTTTTTTCTTGGGTCGAGGAAAACCCCATGTCGCGTCGTCGCCAGATTTACGAAGGCAAGGCCAAGATTTTATACGAAGGCCCTGAGCCCGGAACCCTAATCCAGTATTTCAAGGATGATGCGACAGCCTTCAATGCGCAGAAGAAGGGTATGATCCAGGGCAAGGGGGTCATCAACAACCGCATCAGCGAATATGTCTTCACGCGCCTCGGTCATATCGGTGTACCCACGCATTTCATCCGCAGGCTGAACATGCGCGAGCAACTCATACGGCAGGTCGAAATCATCCCGATCGAAGTGGTTGTGCGCAACGTGGCAGCCGGTTCCATCTCCAAGAGGCTTGGCATTGCCGAGGGTGAACCGCTGCCGCACACCCTACTCGAATATTACTACAAGGACGATGCTCTGGGCGACCCCCTGATCGCCGAGGAGCACATCGCCTGTTTCGGCTGGGCCTCGAACGAGGAAATGCAAGACATGGCGGCGATGTCGATCCGGGTGAACGACTTCCTGAGTGGGATATTCGCTTCGATCAATATCCGACTAGTCGATTTCAAGCTGGAGTATGGCCGCATCTGGGATGGCGATTTCAGCCGCGTGATCCTGGCTGACGAAATCAGTCCGGACGGTTGCCGGCTGTGGGACATGACCACCGGTGAGAAGCTCGACAAGGATCGCTTCCGGCGTGATATGGGCGGTGAATCGGAGGCATACAGGGAGGTAGCCCGTCGATTGGGCCTGCTGCAGGACGATAACGGCTCCGATGACAGCGATCCCGATGGCCGCGGCACGGGCACCATATCCGACCTGTCCAAGCACCGGAAGCTGCGGGGGAAATAGATTGCCGCTGAAAGCTGCGGCCCTTTCGCTTCTGCTCGCGTTTCTTGCCGCCTGTGCCCCCCAGGCCGAGCAAGTCGCATCCGTTTCCCACGCACCCGTCGGCCCGGACGTAGTCTGGGCCTTCGAGGCAAGCGACATTCCCGTTGATCCCGGCTACCGTTTCGGTCGCCTCGGAAATGGCATGCGCTACGTCATTCGCCAGAACGCGACGCCGGCTGGAACGGCTATCGTACGCATGAATGTCAAGACCGGTTCGCTTGACGAGACGGACAGCGAGCTCGGCTTCGCTCATTTTGTCGAGCACATGGCTTTTAACGGCAGCACAAATGTGCCCGAAGGCGAAATGGTTCGACTGCTCGAGCGCAATGGTCTTGCTTTTGGTGCCGACACCAATGCTTCGACCGGATTTGATCGCACAACATACAAGCTCGACCTGCCGCGCAATGATCTAGAGTTACTCGACATCGCGCTGATGCTGATGCGCGAAACTGCAAGTGAGCTGAGCTTTTCGCCTGATGCGGTCGATCGCGAGCGAGGCGTGGTCCTGTCGGAACTGCGTGACCGCAACTCATTCCAGTTGCGCAATGCGATAAGGGATACGAAATTCCTGCACCCGGATGCACTTTACCCCCGGCGCTTTCCGATCGGTGATCCTGAGCTGCTCAAATCGGCCACCGCAGAGGCGCTGAAAGCCTTCTGGGCTCGTGAATATGTTCCGGAACATACCGTAGTGGTCGTAATCGGCGATATCGATCCAGACTTGGTCGAGAAGGCAATTGCCGCAGCGTTCGATGGCTGGCAGGCGAGACCAGTCGATCCCCAACCTGGCGGCGGCCCGGTTCGCCTCGACGATAGTGGACGCACGCAGGTCTATATCGACCCGGCACTGTCTGAAAGGACCATGGCTACCAGGCATGGGTCATGGCTCAATGAACCTGACACCATTGCCCATCGCCAGGAAAATCTGCTCCGCCAGATCGGCTACAACATCGTCAACCGCCGCCTGCAGCGGCTATCTCGCCAAGCCGACCCGCCCTTTCGCAGCGCCGGATTCGGAACAGGAAATGTATTCAAGGATGGCCGCTCGACCCGCCTGATCGTCGATACCGCCGACGGCAAGTGGCAACGCGGGCTTGAGGAAACCGTGACAGAGTATCGCCGTGCGCTCAAATATGGCTTCACCGATGCAGAGGTCACCGAGCAGGTCGCCAATATTCGGACCGCGTCGGAAAATGGTGCGGCATCGGCTGATACTCGCAGCAATTTCACGCTAGCTCGAGCAGTCTTTGCCCTGATCAATGACGAGACTGTGCCATCCCATCCGGCCAGTTCGCTCGCTCGCTTCGAAGCCTTCGCCCCTCAGATCGAACCCGGACGGGTGATTGAGGCGATGAAGCGCGATGCACTCGATCTTGCTGACCCGCTGCTGAGGTTGCGCGGTCGCCTAGCTCCGAAGGGCGGCAAGCGAGCCCTCCGCACCGCATGGAACAATGCCATGCGCCAGCCGTTGTCTAGAGAGGCCGGGCAACAGCTTTCGGCCTTCGCCTATTCCGACTTCGGCGAGTCCGGCGAAGTGATCGGTGACGAGACCCGCGGGCCACTCGCGATCCGCACGATTCTCTTTGCCAATGGTACGATGCTCAATCTCAGGCGCACCGAACTGGAGAAGGAGCGGATCAGAGTTCAGCTCAGTATTGACGGTGGCAAGATGCTCGATACCCGCGTAAATCCGCTGGCGACTGACCTGATTCCCTATTTCGACGAAGGCGGACTTGGTGCGCATAGCGAGGACGAGTTGCAGTCGATCCTTGCAGGGCGGACGGTTCAGGCGAATTTTTTTGCAGGCGAAGACACATTCATCAGTCGTGCGGTCACAACCCCTCGTGACCTCGAAGCACAGTTGCAATTACTTGCCGCGTTCATCATCGACCCGGGCTACCGACCAGAGGGGGAAACCAAATACCGCCATCAGATAAATAATTTCTTCAAACAATTGCGCGCTACACCTGGCACGACGTTGAGCAGCGCCATCGGCGGCTTGCTCTCCGATAATGACCCGCGCTTCACCTTGCTCGACGTTGAAGATTATCGAGAACTGACCTTTTCCAGTCTGAACGAGGCGATTGCAGACCGGCTTACCAAAGGTGCGCTAGAGATCGGGCTGGTGGGCGATTTCGACGAGGACCAGGCGATTGCGTTAGTCGCGCGAACATTCGGCGCCCTGCCCCTGCGCGAAGATGAATTCCGCCCCTATGATGATCAGCCCACCCGAACTTTCACCGCTGATCGCAGCCGGAGAATCATTCTGCACCAAGGGCCCAAAGACCAGGCGATGCTGCACATCGTCTGGCCAACTCGCGACGACAGCGACCCTGTCGAAACAATCGCGTTGGGACTGCTCGAACGCATCACCCGCGTCGAACTGACGGAGACCTTGCGCGAAGCCCTGGGCAAGGCCTACTCGCCAGGTGCGTCAAGCCATCTGTCACGCAGCTGGGCAGGCTATGGTACCTTCTCGATCCGCGCATCGGTCGATGTCGGCGAGATCGCGGCGACGCGCGACGCAATCCGGGAAAAACTCATCAGCCTGCGTAAGACTCCAGTGAGCAATGATGTCCTGCAGCGCGCGCGCCAACCGATGATCGAGAGTTACGAGCAGGCGCTCAAATCCAACGCCGGCTGGCTGGCTCTGGTCGACCGCGCCCAGACCGATCAGGAGCGGATCGAGCGTTATCTCAAGGCCAAGGAACGGCTGCTTTCGTTGACCTCAGAGGATATCCGTAGCTTGGCGGGCCGATACCTCGACCCCGACCAGGCACTTGAAATATTGGTGCTTCCCGAAGGCATCACTGCGCCGTGAACCCGCCGTCGATCGGGATGCAGGCCCCGGTTACATAAGACGCCGCGTCGGACAGTAACCATGCGGCAGCTTCGGCCATTTCCTCGGGCTGGGCGATTCTTCCGATTGGATGCCCCTGCTCGACAATGCCCCTGAGAGACGGATTCTGCTCGAAGGCATTCAACAGGATAGGAGTCTCGGTGCCGCCCGGGAGGATCGCATTCACCCTGATACCTTCGCCGCTCACTTCGACCGCCGCGGCCCGCGTGATCCCGACCACACCATGCTTGGCCGCGACATAGTCCGGAGACATCGCCAGCCCGACAGCTCCAGCAGAGGAAGAGGTGTTGACGATCGCTCCGCCGCCTTGCTTCAGCATCTGCGGTATCTGGTGCTTCATGCACAGGAAGATGCTGGTGAGGTTGATCGTCAGTCCCCGGGTCCACTGGTCAAGCGAAAGATCGACGATCATGCTATTGCCGGTGTTGATCCCGGCATTGTTGAACGCTGAATCAAGCCGGCCGAAACGCGAAACCGCGAAGTCCACCATCGCCGCAACATCGTCTTCGCTGCCGACATCGGTGCGGATGAATTCAGCAGTCCCGCCCGCCTCGCGGATTGAATCGACAAGCTGGCCACCTTTCTCCGTGTCAATATCGGCGATCACGCCACTGGCTCCGCGCGAAGCGCATAAAAGTGCGGCGGCGCTGCCGATCCCGCCGGTTCCGCCAGTGATCGTCAGCACCCTGCCTTCAAGGCCAACGCTCTCGAACCCGCGTGCCATGCTCAGGTGACGCCCATGCCCGCGGCAACCTCTTCGAGCAGGTCAAAGGCGCTGTCATCCTCAAGGTCAGGCAGGCCAATCAGGATACGTCCAACGCCGGCCTCCTGGTACTCGGCAAGCAGCTCCTGCGGATTAACCGGCTCAAGATCATCATAGGCGTTGGCGCCCCAGGGTGGGAGCGGGCCGACGCCGAAGCTGATGGCCGGAACGATCAGCGAAATATCGAGCGCTTCATAGTCGCGCCCTTGCTCAGCGCAAAAGCCGCGCAACTGGCCAAGCTGCTCGGTCATTTGTGCCGGGCTTAGGAAAGACGGCAACCAGCCATCGCCGATCCGCGCGACGCGCTTGAGGATAGCTGTGTTGTCGGTCTTGTCATTGCCCGATCCCACCAACAGCGGCACATGCGGCTTCTGCACCGGCTTGGGATTACAAAGGACCGGTGGGAACGAAACATACTCGCCAGAATAGCTCGCCTCATCCTCGGTCCACAGCGCCTGCATGGCACGCATGTAGTCGAGCGTGATTCCCAGCCGCTTGTTGAAAGGATAGCCGAACACCTCGGGTTCCTCTTCGATCCAGCCAGTGCCAAAACCAAAGATGAACCGCCCGTCCGAGACCTGATCGAGCGTGGCAATGGTCTTGGCCAGCGTGATTGGATCATGCTGGGGCACAACGCAGACATTGGTGCCGAACCGGATCTTGCTGGTCACCGCCGCAGCTGCCGCCATCGACGTGAAAGGATCGGGCATGTGCCGGTAATTGGGAGGCAGCGGTACACCATAGCGCTCTGCATTGGCGGCTGAGACTGGAATGATCGGATGCTCGCCCATCCACATCGATTCGAAGCCAAGATCCTCGATCTTCTTGGCGATCTTCGCGATCGGCGGCCCCGA
This sequence comes from Novosphingobium sp., assembly GCA_029247785.1. Taxonomy (GTDB): domain Bacteria; phylum Pseudomonadota; class Alphaproteobacteria; order Sphingomonadales; family Sphingomonadaceae; genus Novosphingobium. Next base: position 11,355 of record JAQWKP010000299.1, on the reverse strand, counting down.
CCACAGGTAATTGCAGGTAATTCCCAGCTTCATCGCACACTCCCATCCTTCGTATTCGGCCCGGCAAGACCTTGCCCGTCAATGGAACACCCGGCGGACGAACCGCGCAAGACCACAAACCCGACCGACCCGCTTACATTGCCCGGCCAGTCAACTAACCTCAAGGCTTGGCAGGCGAGTCGTATCCAAGGAGAATTGGCATGACGCAGGCAGAAAGTTCGGCACCCCGCGCAATCGTGGTCGGAACAGGGTTCGGATGCCGCATCCAGCTTCCCGCACTGCGCGGCGCGGGATTCAAGGTCGTCGGCCTTGTCGGCACCGATGCTGGTCGGACCGCCGAGCGGGCCGCTATCAATGGCGTTCCCAATACATTTACCGATCTGCCTAAAGCGATCGCTGAAACCGGTGCTGACCTCGTCGCGATATCTACCCCGCCTCACACCCATGCCGAATTGTCGATCCTCGCGCTTGAAGCGGGCTGTCACGTGTTAGCAGAGAAACCCTTTGCCAGAGATGCAGCAGAAGCACATGCCATGCTCGAAGCCGCCGAAAAAGCCAGCAAAGTCCATATGATCGGCAATGAATTTCGCTATGTGCCGCAGCGCTCGGCGATTGCTCGCGCCATCGCCAATGGGATGATCGGCGAGGTCCGCTTTGCCAGTTTCATCCAATATATCAGCTTCCTCACCGATTTTGCCGAGGTCTTCCCCGACTGGTGGTTCGATCCTGCACAGGGCGGCGGCTGGCTTGGCGCATCGGGCTCGCACCTTGTCGACCAGGTGCGCTCCTGGCTCGGCGAGTTCGATACTGTCAGCGCGTCGCTGGGCTCGGTGACGATGCAGCGCGGACCGGTCGAAGACAGCTTCTCCGTGCATTTCCGGCTGAAGAACGGCACCGAAGGCATCCTCCAGCAGACGTCTGGCGCTTTCGGACCAATGACCGAGATGACTCGTGTCGCTGGGAGTGAAGGAACGCTTTGGATGGACGGGGAGACCATCCGCATCGCCGACAAGGACGGTGAGCGCGAATTGCCCGTCCCGCCCGACCTTGTCCTGGCCGAACCTCCAGCCCTGACAGAAGATCCCCGGCAGGCTCGCCCTGACTGGCAAGCTATGGCCTATGCCGAGATCGCGCCTTACACAGAGCTGGCGAAAACGCTGCTCGCGGCGATGCAGGGCAAGCCGTCGCCTTCCCCGGTCCCGCCCGCCAGTTTTTCTGATGGCGTGGCCAATATGCAGGTGATGGACGCGATCCGCAGCTCGGCTGCCAATGGCGGTGCGATGGTAAAGGTGGCGGGGAACTGAGAGCGCTTTCAGGGCGCGATCTTGGGTCCCTTCAAAGTTCAACAACTTCTCGAAGTTCGCCCTCATAAGCACTGCAATGTATTTTTCCCCGAGTCGGGGGGATCTAACTATTTCTGTGTTTAAACAGATGTTTGTGAAAGAGCGCTGCATGACGGCGGTAGTGTCGCCGAATTTTCGGATGTAGGACAGCGCGTGTCTGGATCGCTACGGTGGGATTACGGCAACTGGGTTTTGCGAGAGCTCAGTCCCGCAGGGTCGCATCGAGAAATTCTGTCGCCTGGGCCCATGACAGCCGATCGAGCTGCGCGTCATAGCCGACCCCGTCCATCGTCTCGGCGGCCTTGTCGGCGACGGGATCGGTGAAACCATGCTTGCCATTGCTGTAGACTGTCATTGACCAATGCGCGCTCGCCGCTGTCATCTCCTGGCCAAATGCTTCCAGATCGGCTGGCGGCGCGAAAGGATCGAGCGCGCCCGTCAGTACGAGGATGCTTGCCATTACTTGCCCAGCTCGCGCTGGCTGCTGGCTGCCCAATGTCCCATGGAAACTTACGACTGAAAGCACTTCGGCCTCGCTGCGAGCGAGTTCCAGAACGCATTGACCGCCAAAACAATAGCCGATCGCGCCGATCCGGGCGGCATCCACCTCCGGCAGGCTACGGAATACGGCAAGACTTGCGAGAACGCGGTTCCGCAGCAGGCCCTCGTCCTGCTTCAGCGCCATGACCTGGGCGATTCCTTCTTTCGGGTCTTGGTATCGCCCGCCCCCGCCAAACATGTCGGTTGCGAGTGCGGCATAGCCAGCCTCGGCAAGACGGCATGCACGCTCACGGACAAAATCACTCACGCCCTGGCCGTCATGCATGACCATTACGCCCGGAAACGGCCCCTGCCCTGCAGGCACCGCGAGCTGACCTTCAAGCGCCAAGCCGTCGTGGCTATAATCAAAGCTGCGCGTGCCGATCATGAATCCTGCGTCCTCACTTCACGCCGACAGGCTCTACCTCTTTTTCTTCTTTCGATTCTTGCGGGCAGCGTAGCGAGCATCGCGAGCGGCCTTGCGCTCTGCCTCGGTCAAAACCTTGGGCTTGGCGGCTTCAGCTGCGGCAGCAGCTTCGCGAGCTTTTTCTTCCTTGGCGGCCTGTTCTGCTTCCCTGGCTAGGCGTTTTGCTTCGCGTTTTTCTGCCGCTGCGGCCTCCTTGGCCTGTTGCCGGGCCAAACGCCGAGCTATCTCGGCCTCATCGAGCGGCGGTTTTTTCCGCAATTTCTCAAGCGCTTTTTTCTTCTCGCGATTGGCCGCGGCCACCCGTTCCTGAAATCCGGGTTCCTTGAATCCTGCCATGGAAAACTCTCAATCCTTTTCTGTCACCTGTGCCAGCAACGGTTCCGATCTCGAGCGCCATTTGGAGAAATTGCCGACCTTCAATGGCGCGATGGTCAGGCCCTAGCCCTAAGGACTATCGCCTTCAACCGCGCCGAAGCCGGACTGCATCAGGAAAGTTGAGGTCCAGCCGCCGTCGACATGGAGATTATGGCCGGAAACATAGCTGGCAAGGTCTGACAGTAGGAAGACCAGCCCCTTGGCAATTTCATCGGGTTGCCCCGGTCGTCCCATTGGTAATTTTTCACGCATCTTCGCCAGACCCTCCTCACCCATCTTGAGGCGCGGGGTATCGCAGACGCCGGGCATCGCAGCGTTGACGCGAATGCCGTGTGGCCCCCATTCATTGGCCATGGTGCGGATGAGGTTGATCATCCCCGCCTTGGCCGCGCCATAGCCGGCATGGTTGGGCGCTGCGGTCAGCCCGCTCACCGAACTTACACATGCAATCGCGCCGGGTTTGCCATTGCGGATCAGAGAACGCGCCACCGCCCTAGCCGGATTCCAGAAGGAAGTGAGGTTGATGCGATGCGCTTCTTCCCACTGCTCCATCGACTGGTCGAGGATCTGGCCCCACACGCCCAGCCCGATTACCGTTGCCATCACATCGACCGCGCCCAGCGCAGCCTCCGCTTCTGCCAGCGCCGCATCGACGCTTTCAGGGCTGCATACGTCGGCAGTGATGGCGACACTCTTCGCCCCGCCCGCCGCCAGCTCAGCTGCCACCGATTCGGCGCGCTCCGGCACAAGATCGACGACCGCGACATGGGCGCCGGCCTCGGCAAGGCGAATCGATGTCCGCTCGCCCATGCCAAAACCGCCGCCCCAGACGATCGCGACCTTGTCCGTCAAACCCAGCATATCGGTGCTGCTCACAACATCCTCCCTATGGCGCGTGGTTCGGACGGCTCTGGCGACCAGTTTTGTCCGCCCATTCCTCGATCAGCCCATCAAACAGCGGGTGGTCGATCAGCTCATACTTCTCCGGGAAATCATAATTGGCCGAAGTGACCTGACCAGTATCCATCAGCTCCCGAGCCATCTTCAAATGATTCGCAGCAGCTGTCACCCAGCCCCCGGTCGCCATGTTGAAACCGGTGTCCGGCAGGCTGAAGCCCATCGTCGCAACCGGGATCTTCGAGCCGAACGCCTTGACCAACTCGGCAACCGGATCGGGCCCAGGCGGGTAGAACAACGCGTCAGCCCCCGCTTCGGCATAAGCATGGCCACGCTTGATCGCCTCTTCCATCGAGCCGGTGCCGCCGCCGCCTCCCTCGCTCGGATACAGCTCGTCGCAGCGCGCGATTATGACGAAATCCTGACCCGAATCGCGTTGCGCGCGCCGCGCCGCGTCGATGCGCGCCTGCTGGTCCTCAATCGACCACAAGCCATTGACGTGCTTCGAATGCTTGGGATTGCGCTCATCCTCGACATGGAAGCCGGCGATGCCTTGCTGGATGTAGCGACGGGTAAAGTGATAGGCGTCTGCAACCGTCTCGCCCAAAGTATCGGCATCAGCGATCAGCGGGATGCTCATGACATTGGCGATGCGGCTGGCCTGCTCGATCTGCTCGACCTGGCTGTAAACGCCATTGTCGGGCACCGCATAGTGAAACGCGCTGCAGGCGTGGCCGCCGAGATAAGCCGCCGGGAAGCCGACATGTTCGACTATCCGGCCGGTGATCGCGGAATAGGTGTCACCGCAGACGAAGTGCTCACCCTTGTCGATCAGTGCGCGCAGTTTTGCTCCAGGTGTAGGCATTCTCTCTCTCCCAATTCGAGCTGGTATGGAGGGCGCGGTGGCCCTTAAGGCGAAAGTTGCACGAGCCTCTTGCCGAGGCAAGCTCTGGATTGCCAGCACGCCCAACTCGCGTAAACCGGCACGAACAATTTGCAGGAGAGAGACATGACAGACAGCCCCAACAGCCCCCTGCGCGCAGTGGTCGTCGGCACGGGCTTCGGCTGCCGTATCCAGACCCCGGCACTGCAAGGCGCAGGCTTTGAGGTTGTCGGCCTGGTCGGCACCGATCCGGACCGGACGGCGGAGCGTGCAAAGCTCGCCGGAGTGCCGCACGGCTTCACCGAACTTGGTGAGGCGATCGATGTGACTGGTGCGGATGTCGTGGTGATCTCCTCCACACCTCACACCCATGCCAGGCTATCGATCCAGGCGCTTGAAAGCGGCTGCCATGTGCTGTGCGAAAAGCCGTTCGCCAAGGATGGCGCGGAGGCGCGCGCCATGCTGGCCGCGGCGCGCAAAGCAGGCAAAGTTCACATGATCGGCCACGAATTCCGTTTCGATCCGCTGCGCGCTACATTCGCCAAAGCCATTGCCGACGGCATGATCGGCGACCCCCGATTCGTCAGCATAATTACGCTGATCCCGCAAATCCCCTTCAGCGAACACGAAATGCCTGCATGGTGGTTCGAACCGGCAGAAGGCGGCGGCTGGCTGGGCGCGCTGGGCTCGCATGTGTTTGACCAGCTGCGGGTTTGGTTCGGCGAATTCGCATCGGTCAGTGGTTCGCTGGAAACCCTGACCGCCACGCGCGGGCCGGTGGATGACAGCTTTACCGTGCATTTCGAGATGAAGAATGGCGCGGCTGGCGTGATCCAGTCTAGCGCGGGAACATTTGGGCCGATGCTCGATGTCACGCGTGCTTCGGGCTCCGACGGCACGCTGTGGACCGAGGGCGGCGCGGTGCATTTCGCAGGGCGCGACGGGACCCGCGAACTGGAAGCGCCAGCCGAGTACACCCTGCCAGAACAGCCTCCGATTGGTAGCGATCCGCGGTTTGACAGCGACCGCTGGCGCACTCTCGTGGGCGTCGAACTCGCGCCCTACACCGCGCTGTGCCAATCACTGAAGTCGGCGGCCCTGGGAGTGCCGCCTGCCAGCACCCTGCCCGCCGCGACTTTCGAGGATGGCGTCGCCTGCATGGAAGTGATGGACGCAATCCGCGCATCGGCGGCAAATGGTAGTCGACTGGTGGACGTCGGCTCGGTCTAGAGTCGCTCCAGGGCCGGGATCAGCTCGTCATAGTGATGGATCACCGCGGCGGCGCCGAGTTCATCCACCGGCAGATCGTTAAATCCGAAGCTGACAGCAACGCAGGGAATTTCGGCGGCCTTGGCGGCGAGCGTGTCATAGGTCGTATCGCCAACATAGGCGGTCCGCCCGCCGCCCAAGCGCGCCACCATTTCATGCAGCAGATCGGGTGCCGGCTTGGCCCTTCCCTGCCCGAGACTGTCACCGCCCAGAATCAAAGCAAAACGCGATGCGAGGCCGAGTTCCTCAAGCAGGATGCGGGCGTAGCGCTCCAGCTTATTGGTCGCCACGGCCAGCGTCACCCCGCGCGCGGCCAGCCCGTCGAGCATCGCCTCGCCGCCCGGAAACAGCCGTGAGTGGACCGCGATATGGCCTTCATAATAGTCGAGCAGGTGCTGGTGCAATTCGGCGAATTCATCGTCGCCAACGCGCCCACCGGTCAGCTCCAGCGCCTTGCCAAGCATCCGACCCGAGCCGCCGCCGACAATCTCGCGCACGTCGGCAGGCGGCACGCGATTGCGGCCAGCCGATGCGAGCGCATGGTTCACTGCCTCGGCAAGATCGCCATGGGTATCGAGCAGCGTTCCATCGAGATCGAAGCCGACAATTTCAAAGGGAAATGATTGCATCGCCGGGCTGATGGCTTCTTCGGGTGGAATCGGCAAGCATTTGCTGGCACAGAACAACCCATGAGCGACGCAACTTCACCCCTCGCCATCGTGATTCTCGCCGCCGGCAAAGGCACGAGGATGAAAAGCAACCTGCACAAGGTGCTGCATCCTATCGCCGGTCGATCAATGCTTGACCATCTGCTTGAAAGCGCTGGCCAATTGCAGCCTGAGCGGCAGGTTGTCATCGCCGGCCATGGTCATGAACAGATCGATACCGCGCTGGGCGGCAGGGCAGTGATGGCGCTGCAGGAACCGCAGCTGGGTACTGGCCATGCAGTCCAGCAGGCCCAAGCCGCGCTGGAAGGGTTTTCCGGCGATGTCCTCGTGCTTTACGCTGATGTGCCCTTCGTCAGGCCACAAACTTTGCGTGCGATGGTCGAGCGGCTGCACGCAAGCGATTCGCCCGCCACGGTGGTGCTTGGCTTCGAACCGGACGATCCGCAGCAATATGGCCGCGTCATCGCCGAAGATGGCCGGATCGCAAAAATGGTCGAATTCAGGGATGCCAGCGAGGAAGAACGCGCCTGCAACCTGTGCAATTCCGGACTGATGGCAGTCCCGTCGGACAGGTTGTTCGCGCTTCTCGACCGGGTCGGCAATGACAATGCGCAACGCGAATATTACCTGCCCGACATCGTCAACCTGGCGCTGGGCGACGGCGAGAGCTGCGCCGTGATTACTGCCGGCGACCCACAGGAAGTCGAAGGCATCAACAGCCGGGCCGAGCTCGCAATAGCCGAAGACCGCTGGCAGACCCGCAGGCGCGAGCAGGCGATGGCTGACGGCGTTAGCCTGGTCGCACCCGAAACCGTGTGGTTTGCCTGGGACACCAGTCTCGGTCGCGATGTAACCGTCGAGCCCAATGTGGTGTTTGGCCCCGGCGTCACTATCGCCGACGACGTCACCATCCATGCCTTCTGCCATATCGAAGGCGCGAACATTGCTGGCGGCGTCGAAGTTGGCCCCTTTGCCAGGCTAAGGCCCGGCGCGGTGCTGGAAGCGAACAGCAAGGTCGGCAATTTCGTCGAAATGAAGAAATCGGTGCTCGGCGCTGGCTCAAAGGCCAGCCACCTGACCTATCTTGGCGATACCGAAGTGGGCAAAAATGCGAATATCGGCGCAGGCACCATCACCTGCAATTATGACGGCTATTTCAAACACCGCACCGTGATCGGTGATCGCGCCTTTATCGGGTCCAACAGCGCGCTGGTCGCGCCGGTCAAGATCGGGGCCGACGCCATCGTCGCCGCGGGCAGCGCTGTTTCAAGAGATGTCGCCGATGGCGAGCTACGTCTGGTCCGCGCCGAACAGCTCGTCAAACCCGGCTGGGCCGACCGATTTCACGACACGATGAAAAAGAAGAAAAAGGCCGAGAAGTCCAAGTAACCCCTCCCCCATCTGGAGAGCCCCATGTCCAACAATCCCTGGAGCCACACTCGCGACGGTTCGGTCAGCGACGATATCGATTTCGAGATCAAGGGCCAGGAGCTGCAATTCGCCGAAATCGAACTCGATCCCGGCGAAAGCGCGGTGGCCGAAGCCGGGGCGATGGTCTGGAAAGATGCCACCATCGAAATGACCACCGTTTTCGGCGATGGCAGCGATGGCGGCGGCCAGGGCTTCATGGGCAAGCTGCTCGGCGCGGGCAAGCGCGTCGTCACTGGTGAGAGCCTGTTCACCACCGTCTTCACCCATAACGGCCAGGGCAAAGCCCGCGTCGCCTTTTCCGCGCCGGTGCCCGGTGCGATCCTGCCGATCAAGCTGGACCAGGTTGGCGGCAGGCTGATCTGCCAGAAGGACGCCTTCCTCGCTGCCGCGCGCGGCGTTTCCATCGGCATCCAGTTCCAGCGCAAGATCATGACCGGGTTGTTCGGCGGCGAAGGCTTTATCATGCAAAAGCTCGAAGGCGATGGCTGGGTGTTCGTGCAGATGGGCGGCACGGTGATCGAGCGTGATCTTGCTCCGGGAGAGGAACTGCATGTCGACACCGGTTGCGTCGCCGCCTTTACCGACGGAATCGATTTCGATGTGACCAGGGCCGGCAGTATCAAGTCTATGATATTTGGTGGCGAAGGCGTATTCTTCGCCCAGTTACGCGGCCCCGGCAAGGTCTGGATCCAGTCGCTCCCGTTCTCGCGCCTCGCTGGGCGGATGATGGCCGCAGCCGGCGCGCGCGGCGGCCAGAATCGCGACGAGGGATCGCTGCTGGGCGGCCTTGGCGACATGCTCGACGGCGATTGATTCATCACGTCCGCAGCGGGACATCCAGGACAAGGCAGAATCTTCCACGAAATCTCAAGCTTGTAACGATAGTGCTATCCGCTATTCGCAATCGATCTCGACAACAGGCAGCGTAGCAAATCTATGTGTGGAATTATCGGCATCGTCGGCAAGGATGAAGTCTCGGACCGGCTGGTCGAGGGCCTCCGGCGCATGGAATACCGTGGCTATGACAGCGCGGGCCTGTGCACCGTGCACCAAGGCCAGCTGGTTCGCCGTCGGGCCGAAGGCAAGCTGTTCAACCTCGTCACCGAGCTGGCTTCCGGGCAGGCCCACGGTCACATCGGTATCGCCCATACGCGCTGGGCCACCCATGGCGCGCCAACCGCCGCCAATGCCCATCCTCACGCGACCGAGGAAGTGGCGATTGTCCATAACGGCATTATCGAGAATTTCCGCCAGCTGCGCGAAGCGCTGGCCGAGCGGGGCCGCGTTTTCGAGAGCGAGACCGACAGCGAGGTCGTCGCCCATATGATTTCAGAGCGGATCGAATCCGGTGCTTCCCCGCAGGACGCAGTAGGGCATGTGCTGCCACAATTGCGCGGCGCATTTGCTCTCGCCATTGCGTTTCGGTCCGAGCCCGGCCTGTTGATCGGCGCGCGCTTGGGATCGCCATTGGTGATCGGATATGGCGATGGCGAAACTTATCTCGGCTCCGATGCGCTGGCGCTGGCACCGCTGACCCAGAGGATCACCTATCTCGAAGAAGGCGACTGGGCTGTCATCACCCATGACGGTGCGCAAATCCATGATGGTAAGGGCAATGCGGTCTCGCGTGACGTCACGACGTCAGGTGCGTCCGCAGCTGCTATCGAAAAGGGCAATTACCGCCACTTCATGCTTAAGGAGATCTACGAGCAGCCGACTGTCGTGGCCCAAACCCTGCGCAGCTATGTGCGCCAGGTCGACCAATCCGTCGCTCTGCCGCAAATCGACTTCGACCTGTCAAAGGTCAATCGAGTCACCATCGTTGCCTGCGGGACCAGCTATTATGCTGCAATGGTTGCCAAATACTGGTTCGAAAGCTTCGCCCGCCTTCCGGTGGATATCGATTTTGCCAGCGAGTTTCGCTATCGCGAACCCGTTCTTGAAGCGGGCGGGCTGTCGCTGTTCATCTCTCAATCCGGCGAGACGGCAGACACGCTGGCCGCACTGCGCCACTGCAAGGCCCAGGGCCAGACCATAGCCGTCGTCGTCAACGTCCCGACCAGTTCAATGGCGCGCGAGGCTGACTTGCTGCTTCCGACCCATGCCGGACCGGAAATCGGCGTTGCATCGACAAAGGCCTTTACCTGCCAGCTTGCGGTTCTTGCCGCACTTGCCACCCATCTTGCCGTGCTGCGCGGCCATATGGACCGGGCCGAAGAAAGCGAAATCGTCGACCACCTGTTGGAAACGCCAGCCGCGCTCAATGCAGCGCTCGGCCATGACAATGAAATCGTCGCCATGGCACACCTCATCGCTCCAGCCCGGGACGTGCTGTATCTCGGTAGGGGACCGGACTATCCCCTCGCGCTTGAAGGCGCATTAAAGCTCAAGGAAATCAGCTATATCCATGCAGAAGGTTATGCCTCAGGAGAAATGAAGCACGGACCGATTGCACTGATAGACGAAGATGTGCCGGTGATCGTGCTCGCACCCTCTGGTCCGCTGTTCGAAAAGACCGTGAGCAATATGCACGAAGTGCGCGCCAGAGGCGGTAAGGTTGTACTGATTTCAGACCGGGATGGGATCGCCGATGCTGGCGATGGATGCATGGCGGTGATCGAAATGCCTAAGGTGCATCCCTTGATCGTGCCATTGGTCTATGCCGTTCCAGTCCAGCTGCTGGCCTATCATGTCGCCTGCGTGAAAGGCACCGATGTCGATCAGCCCAGGAATCTCGCCAAAAGTGTAACTGTCGAATAATCTTGCCCCTATTTGCAGATCGCTGACTGTTTCCTTTCCGCCGGATTAAATATTTTCGCGTATTTCCTTTACTCGCTGCTAACCCCTGCCGGGTTATTCCGGTTGGGTGAACCAGGAACAATCTGCCCCTTCGCATCTCCCTGCGGTACTGCCTGCTCTGGCTGTGCTTGGCCTGACCGATCCCAAGGACGGCGATTGGGCGAAACTTCGCGGCATGCAATATTCCAGCCTGGCCAAGGCCTCAGTCGCCAAGATAACAATTCATTCAGCAGCTGCGATTGCCACTGCCGCTCTGTTCATCGGTACCGTCCCGGTCGCTGCGATCGTCGCCTGGCTGGCCGCCCTTGTGGGTTCTCTATATTATGGCCGACGCTCCGACGCATCGCTGATTGATGCTGATCGCCGCCGGGTTACGCCGGAAGAAATCAAGACGCAGACCATCGGCGTGATCGTCAACGCGATGGTTTGGGTTGCGCCGATCGCTTGTTTCGGCCTGTTCGGCAGCCCGGAAACGCAGATCAAGTTCTGGAGCGTGCTGGCCATGCTGATGACGGCATCGGCCATCCTGCTGACCGCCGTACCTATGGGCACGCTGATGTTCGCTGGGATCGTTGGATTCGCGGCGATAAGCTATTTCATGTTCAACGGCGACTATGACATGGCTGTTGTTTCGGCTGCGCTGGTCTGCACGATCGTCGTCGGCGCTGTCGAAAGCGCCCGCCGCTTCCTGGCCACCAAGGTTGCCCAGGCCGGTATGGTCGA
>JAQWKP010000282.1 GCA_029247785.1 Novosphingobium sp. | reverse complement strand
GTGTCCGCACCTCTGGTGATGCCGCTGGAAGAGAAATTATAGATGCCATTGGCTTGACCAGCTGCCGAGGGCACATCGTTGATCTTGTCATGACGGCGTTCATAGCCGATCACTGCCTGCAGCGGTCCGGCAGGAAGATCGACAAGCGTTCCGTCAAAATTGAGCGAGATGGTCGTCTGGCCGAAGGTTGTGCGACCGACCTGTTCGCGGAACAGATAATCGAACACGTTATCCGGAATCTGACCGCCCGACAGAACCGCTGGATCGTAAAGGTTGATCGGTACGCAGCTGGCGCCTGAAACGAGCTGTCCGCCCGAGACATTGGACGCGCAGGTCAGAGGAAGGCCGCCAAAGGCCTGCCCGGGAAGCGCGGTGGTAATCAAATTCGCAGCCGTTCCTGGAGGCGCAAATGTGGTCTGGAGCGCATTGCTCAGCAGAGCGCTCGATCTCCAGGTCCGAATAGCGGGACTTGGTGTGCGAATATTGGAAATTCGCGTCATAGCGCCAATCGCCGATACCAAGATCGCCGCGCAACCCGCCGTTCGCACGGACATAATCGATCCGCTGCGAACGCTCGACCGGCCGATCAGGCACGATGAAGGGCAGGAACACGTTGAAAAAGCGCGGGTCGTTGGCCACAGAATTGGGGAAGAACGGGCTTGCCGGAGCGCCCAGTGCGCCAATCGGAAGGGCAAACGGCGGGAAAGGAACAGGCACAAAACCGCCAAACAGCTCGACATTTGGCGAGAGCTGATTCGGGTTGATGACGTTCAGCTGATAAGCCCGCTGCTGACTGGACTCGCGCCGTGTGAACAGGCCTTCGGCGTAGATTTCGGCATCGCCCAGCGCGCCCAATTCATAAGCACCGTTGAGATAACCGGTATAGGTCTGGGTTGGTGAGATCACGTGATTGCGCTGTTGAACCGGGCTCGGAGAAGGTGTGACGAGGCCATCGGCCGATTGCAGCTGGTTGATGTCGCCATTGAAATATCCAAGGCGGCTGAATGCACCGGTTGAGAGGCTTTGGGCGATGCCATAGCCGCTGGCGAGACCAATTCCGGAATCAAGCGCATAAGGGAAACAGGCAAGTTGACCGGTGGAAGCATCGATCTGGCCGACTTCCGCGCCGGAAGCGGGATCGAAGATGAGGCTGCGCGGGCAACCGAATTCCGGGCGATCCCCGACGCGCAGGCCGGTCCGCTCGCGATATTCGAATGCAGCGGTGATGTGGCCGCGATCGAACACATGCCCGCCGGTTACAGATGCGCGATAATCGCGCCCGCCGCCGCCATGTTCGAGCGGCTGCTTGGTGAAGAAATCAAAGGTAACGCCTTCGAACTTCGTGTCCGTAATCACATTAACGACGCCAGCGACAGCGCCTGAACCATAGATCGAGGACGCACCCTCCTTGAGGATGTCGATCCGCTTGATCAATGCGGTCGGCAGTACGTTGAGGTCCGCCGCGATCAGCTTGGGCCCGGCACCGGCCGGCGCAAGCCTGCGACCATTGAGCAATACCAGAGTGCGCGAAGCGCCAAGCCCCCTGAGACCAATCGTATTGGCCGCTGGGCCACCTTCGCCGACGAAGTTGAGATAAGCTCCGTCGATCTGGGACGTGCCCGAAGTGATGGAAGCAGACTGCAGCAGGTCGGCAATCGAACTCACCCCGGCCAGCACGCGATCCTCGCGCCTCAACACGTCGATCGGAGAAGAACTATTGGTGCTGGCAGACCTTTGCCGCGAACCGGTGACGACAATTACGCCGTCGCCAGCGGCAGGAGCACTCACCGCCGCGGCGACCGGAAGAACCGGCAGCGGTTCGTCTGCTGCAAATGCTGGCGTGGATACCATCGCAGCCCCGAGAATTGCGGGCGCAACCGTGGTATATAGCAGAGCTTTCGGCGAAAGCTTGTTCATGCAAAGATCCTTTCAAAAAGGACATTACAGACAAAGACTTACCCCGGAATGAGGGCTCACTTGCGAATTCCCCGTGAGGCCAGACCGGCGAGACTACCTCAATCTGCTGCGCTGCTGCCATGCAACGCGATGTCCTCTGCTCAATTGTTATTATTCGGCAGAAAATGTGAGAACCGTATGCCATCCAATGGTTAACGATGGGTTATGGCTCGGTTAGAAGTAGCTGGGATTACGCATGCGTCGTATGAGGCAAGGGAATCGGGAGGATGCCATGACAGACCGGGTAGAAGCAGTTACGACAACTGAAGGGACGATGGAGGTGTTCGTCGCCCATCCAGAAAGCGACGGGCCATGGCCGGTTGTGGTTCAGCTGATGGACGGGATCGGCATGCGCGAAGAGCTGTGCGAACACGCTCGCCGCACTGCCTCCTGGGGCTATTATGTGATTGCGCCTGACCTCTATTATCGCTGGGGATTTAAAGGTCCGCTGGACTTCTCCAATGCTGAAGAGCGCGACAAGATCATGGGGGCAATCGGTTCGCTGACCGCCGAAAAGGCAACCAGCGATGTCGAGGCTGCGCTTGGGCTGGCTGACGCAGACCCGGCAGCGAAAAACGGCAGCATCGGACTCTATGGCTTCTGCATGGGCGGCAAGCTGACCCTGGAGATAGCACAAACCCTTGGCGAGAGAGTGGCCGCCGGTGCCTCGATCCACCCCGGCAGCCTCGTAACTGACGCACCGAGCTCACCCCATCGCCATCTCGACCGAGTGGCTGCCGAGCTCTATTTCGGGATTGCCGATAATGACGATATGGCGAACCCGGAGCAGATGGCCCAGCTGGTCGCCCAGCTTGGAGCGCGGCACATCGCATTCCAGCTCGAATGGCATCCCGGAGCTCTGCACGGTTACATGATGCCGAGCCGTGCCGATCTCCACCACCACGATGCCGCCGAAAAGGTCTGGGGCCGGATGGAGGAGCTGTTTGCACGCGCGCTGCAATAAAATTGGCTCGCGTCGTCCGGGTTTCAGGGTCAGAACCTAAGACAAACCATGCCGGAAATTAACCATTTCCTACAATAGTTCCTCACCATGTAAATTGGTCGTGGTGCAGGATGTGAGTAAACGAGAAAGACTCGATTTTGGCGCATTGCTTCTGAGAAGAGACACACTTGCAGCATTTGTGCTTTTCTTCGTCGCCCTTGGTCTATCTATTTGGTTTGACGGTTTTGAGCGGATTGCTGCCGTCTTAGATAGTAACAAGGCCTGGTACGCAGACGAGGTGGTCGCGGCCATGCTGCTCTCGCCGCTGAGTATCACCTTCGTTGCAGTGCGCATCCTGGGTGAAGCACAGCGCGAGCTGCAATTGCGCCAGGCAGCGGAGGCCAAGATGAACCGCATGGCCCTGCACGATCCCCTGACCGGACTGCCAAATCGTCGCAATGCGGAGCAAGCTATAGCCGATGCGCTGAGGACTGCGGCCGACAAACCCTTCGCCGCTCTGCTTATCGATCTCAACCGATACAGGGCGGTCAATGATCTGCATGGCCATGTCACCGGCGACTTGCTGCTTCTCGAGGTCGGAGCACGGCTGCAAGATGCTACTGAAAATGACGCTTTCGTCGGCCACCTCGGCGGCGACGAATTCCTGGTACTGCTTCATGGTGTCAGCGACGGGGACCAGTTGATCGCGAATGTGCAGACAATCTCGCAGACCTTCGACGATGCATTCCAACTAGGCGACGTGTCGATCGTCGCCGGAGCCAGTATCGGTGTCGCAGTCGCTCGGGACTGCGCCAGTGACGCCCGTACCTTGCTTACCCATGCCGATGCGGCAATGCATCGCTGCAAGAAGCGGGGCGCCAACGGGTTTGCCTTTTTCGAGCCAGGAATGGAGTTTGCCGCGAAGCACCGCGCGGAAATCGAGGCCGAATTGCGCAGCGCGATCGAGGAAGGACGGATCGTCCCGTTTTATCAGCCGCTGGTCGACCTCCAATCGGGAGGAATTCTCGGCTACGAGGTCCTGGCACGCTGGCGCCTCGAAGACGGCGGTCTGTGCATGCCTGACGAGTTCATACCGATTGCCGAAGAGACCGACCAGATCGGCAATCTGTTCTATGCATTGCTACGCCGCGCGATGCAGGAAGTCAGCAGCTGGTCGCCGCAGTTTCGCTATTCGCTCAACCTCTCGGCGATCCAGTTCACGGACGAGTGGCTGGTCGAGCGGATACTGCAGATCTTGGTCGAGACGGGTATGGCACCGGGCCGACTAGAACTGGAAATCACCGAAAGCGCGATCGACGACGATGTCGAGAACGTCCGCAAGCTGATCGCCCAGTTGAAGGCGCAAAGGATCAGCGTCGCGCTTGACGATTTCGGCACCGGCTACTCCTCGCTGCGCCATCTGAGCGAGCTGGAATTCGACACTCTCAAGATCGACAAGAGCTTTGTCATGGATCTCGACAGTAACGCAGCCTCACAGAATATCGTGCGGTCTGTTGCCGCGCTGGCACACAGCCTTGGCCTGCGGGTCAGCGTTGAGGGCGTCGAGAACCAGGCCAGCGCCGACATCGTGCGCCAATATGGCTGCGATATCGGCCAAGGCTATCTGTTCGGCCACCCGGCGGAAACCGAATGCGTCATTATTCCTCGCAGCGAGAAACTGCTGCGCAGCGCCGGTGGCGGCTGACCGTCAGGGCAGAGCCTTCCGGCACTCAATCCTTCAGAATGACCTCTCGGCCGAGAAACATCGAAATTTGCTCCATGTCCTGGAAGCTGCGCGCGTGGGCGGCGCTCTCCATTCGCGCTTGGCGTTCATCCTCGGTGACAGGACCGCTCCCTGGCACTTCGATCTCGCCGATCCCGTCAAGTTCCGGGGTTTCGTCACCGAGCGAACCAACAATGATGTTCTGGACATAATGACCGTCTCCGCCGCGCGCCTTGCGCCAACCCAGCGAAAGCTCAGCATGCTTGTCGCCCCATTCGCTCAAGAATTCCGCCCTCGGCAAGCCCTGCTTGCGGATCACTGTGGTCAGCACCTTGATCCTGGGCGATGTTTCTCCAAGCTTCCAGCTGCGAGGCGTCGTCATTAGCCTGCGCTCTTGGGCGAAATATGTGTCGACCGGACACGCCTTCTCAAGCTTGCGCCGGGCCTTGTCCGCAAGCCGAGCCAGCGCGGAAGGCTCCGCCAAAACTTCCAGCGCCGCGATGAATGGTGAAGCATTGCCCATCATATCGAGATTGCGCTCTGGATCGGCGGGCCAGTCCACAATCACACGCGTGGTCCGGCGGTTGCGGACCATGGCCTTGGCAGCTTTCGCCAGCCGGGTCTCAAGCTTGACGAAGTCGCAACCCTGCGCGGGGATCATCACGATAAATTTGTTCGCGGTTAGCGGCTGCTCGGCGAGCGCGGAAGGAGACCATGCGAGGCTGACCGCGCATATGCTTGAGACGATCACGCATCGTATCACGGTAGTTCAAACACGTAGATCGACGAGCTGGAATGCGCCGGTACCGGAATCTCTGGCACTAGCGGCAGGTAGCTCCCCGAAAGCATCGTGCCATAGCCAGCGACCACCGCGACATATTGCTTGCCGTCCACCGCGAAGCTGATCGGCGCACCGCTCGGGACATCGCCCAGCCGGGCTGACCACAGCAGATCGCCCGAGGCGGTGTCGAAAGCCGAAAAGCGGCGATCCAGCCCGCCAGCGAACACAAGCCCGCCGGCAGTCGCCAGCACCCCGCTGGTCATCGGCGCGCGTTGTGCTGCAAGCGAGCGCGACGTGCGGTTCTTGAGATCATAGAGCTGGATATGACCATATTTCCCATCGCTGTCTGGCCGGGGCATCACGCTCCAGCGGATACCACTCGACAGCGGTGAGCGCTCGCCCGGATCGATCGGCACCATTTCGAGGCATGACAGGTTAACCGGCTGGTAGACCAGCTGGTTAACCGCATCGTAGGAGCCTGGAATCCAGTTCTTCGCACCCTGTGCCGCCGGGCAGATCACCTTGGACTCGTCACCGGGGATAAGGTTCTCGTCCGCGGTCTTGTGGCCCGTCTTCGGGTCGATATGAGTGATGACATTCTGCAGACCCGCATCGATCGAGAAGAGATATTTGCCGGTCTTCGCATCGAGTGCATCGAGGATGCCGGTCTTACCGATGGTCACGATCGACTTGTTCACCTTGCCCTTGACCTTCAGGTCAACGATCATCCGCTCAAACACCCAGTCAAGGTCCCACAGATCCCGCGCATGGTGCTGATAATACCAAACCAGTTCGCCGGTCCGGGGACGCATAGCGAGCGTGCTGTCCATATAGAGCGCGTCATTGGTGACGCCGCGCTTGCCAATCCGTTTTGCCAGCGGACCGGTATTGTAGGTGTTGCCAGTACCAATGAAGACAAGGTCGAGCGAGGGGTCGTAATAGCCCGAAGTCCAGACAGACCCGCCGCTGCGTTCACTGAAAGGCAGATCGTTCCAGCTATTGGTACCCGGCTCGCCCGGCTGGGGCACGACATTGAAGTTCCATAATGGATTGCCCTGCGCGGCATCGAACCCAAGGATTCGGCCATAGCCTCCGCAGGTCAGGCAGGACGATCTGGCGGCGGTGACGCCGGATTCAGGCATCGTCTGATCCGAGGTGCTCGGCGGCATTCTCATGCCGCGAAACAAGCCCTTGATCACCGTGCCTTTGATCACCAGCGGACCGCCCGAAGCCGGACCACTCGGCGCTTCCCACACAATATCGCCGGTCTTAGCATCCAGCGCGACAAGCTGATCGTCGCCGGTGCCAAGATAAAGGCGGTCGCCATACAGCGCCATGTTGCGCTTGACCCGTTTGGGCAGCAGCGGGTTCGACGGCGGCAGCTCGCGCTTGTAGGTCCACAAGACATCGCCAGTAGCTGCATTGATCGCATCGACCTGATCCTTGTTTGAATAAACAAACAGAACCCCGTCATGGACCAGCGGAGTCGAGGCATTGGGCCCCGCAGACAAATTGTAGGACCAGGCCAGCCGCAATGTGCCGACATTCTCCCGTTCGATCTGCGTCAGCGGGCTGAAGCCCTGCCCGTCAAGCGTGCGCCGCCAGCTCAGCCAGTCGTTTTCAGAAGGCGATTGCAGCAGAGCATCGGTAACCGGAGCCATCTCCAAGGCCGGATTGGGCAGCTCGGGCCACGGCGGTAGTTGTGCCTGCAGCGACAGACCGCCGCTGGTGTCGCCAGTGAACGGCAGATAATGCTTCTGAAGTATCGCATAATCACCCGGCAAAGGCTCGGCACCCGGTTTTTTGCCATTCTCCTGCAAGATCAGCGCCATCAGGCTCGCGATCTGGTCGGAACTGAGCGATCCGGGAGCGCCAGGCGGCATGGTATCGCGAATATATTTGAACATCGCACCAAGCGAGTTTCCACCCGCCCAGCGGCCCAGGAAGGTGCGCCCGCTCAGCGCCCGTGCCGCGCCGCCTTCAAGACCGGGGCCATGGCAGCCAGCACATGCGCCGCGATAGATCTGCTTTCCCTGCTCGACCTGAGCGGAGGTGAAATTGATTTTCGGCCAAGCGAATGTAGCAGGTGCCGGTTCGGCGGATGCCAATGCGCCGGAAAGCCCCCAGCAGGCGACGGCCAACGCCACGGCATGGGTCAGGAAACGCGGCAAAATACCCATCAAATGCAATCCTCTTCGCCTGGTCTTCTTGCTATTTTCCCGCCGGGAAGCGCGGCTTCAACCAGTCAGCAATCGCCTCTGCCACTTCCGGAATGCCTGCGTCACGCGGCTCGTTGGGCTTGAAGGCAAAATGGTCGGTATCGATCTCGACATAGGTCTTGTCTGCGCTTGCGACATTTTCGAAAAGCCCTTCGCCGACGAATGGCAGGATTGTGACATCGGCCGACAGGGTGAGCGACAGCACTGGCTGCGTAACTTTCTTCGCATCCTCATGCATATTGACGTGGGTGGACAGGCCTGACCAGGTCGACAGCCAGCCTTCTGCCGTCATCATCTGGACGAAGCCGGGGATCGACCAGTTGGCGATCTGCGGATCGGGTTGCATCAGACCGAGGAT
This sequence comes from Novosphingobium sp., assembly GCA_029247785.1. GTDB lineage: Bacteria > Pseudomonadota > Alphaproteobacteria > Sphingomonadales > Sphingomonadaceae > Novosphingobium. Next base: position 11,842 of record JAQWKP010000282.1, on the reverse strand, counting down.
CGAGCGCTGATTGGGATGAATCGAAAGGTCGGTCAGCGCGGGGTCAGCCATCGTCCGATAGATCACCAGCGTGTTCGAGGCGACCGCCATGCGAGTGATGTGATTCTGCTCATCGAGCGGCAGATCGGCAAATCCGGGCTCCGCCATCATCGCCCGATATTTGCGCTTGCGGGCGATTTCCTGCTTGGCCCTGGCGTCGATCCGCTGGCAGCGCTCAACCTGTGCGGCGCGGTACCGAGTGAGGAACTCCTCGGAGTAGCTGCTCGATTCGGGCGGCTGGCGATAGCCATTGTCAGGATTGAACATGTCGAGCGAGGGATCGCAGGACAGCGGATCGTCCTCGTCAGTCACCGAAGGATCGAGATTGGCTAGCCCGAGCGCACCTTCGCTCAGGGCTCCAGCAAGATTGATCAGCCCATCGGCCTGCGGCAAGTCCAGCTCATTTAGATCATAGGGCTCGCCCGCAGCGGTGGTATCCAGCCGTTCGCCGACCGGGGTGTTGGCCTGCGCCATGTAGAAAGTCGAAAGCGGCCCGCCGCCGCTGTTGCCGCACAGCAGGACATGGTCGAAGCCCTCAGCCTTGAGGTAGCGGATCTGCGCGGCCAGATCCGCGCAGAGGCATTCGTGCTCGCAATTGACGTCATTGCCAAGATAACGGGTCTGCCCGCCGTAAACGGCATAGCCCGCCTCGACGAGGAACGGCGTAAGATAGTGGCTGGAGAAATCGGCGCGCGGATGGTTGAAGACTACTGCCGTTTTTGGCGAAGTCGTCTCGTCACCGCACGTGTAGAGGATGCCGGACGAATGAGCGCCGTCTTCGGCCTGCAGGCGGACATTGGTCTGGCGGGTGCCCTCAGGCAAGTCGAAGCCATCTGAGCCCCACCAGGTGTACGACTGGTGTCCGTTTGGGGTCTCGTTGGTGCCACGTCCGAAGCCATGAAAAATCGTATGTCTGCCGATGAATTGCGGCACGCTGGTCCTCCTCCCGCTCAATCCCGATTTGCCACAATCGGAAATCTGTTACTAGGAGGCTGGAACGAATTGGAAAGAGCCGATGCCGGAACTCGCAATTTCACCGATCGCAGGCGCGCTGGGCGCGGAGATCTCCGGCGTCGACCTCAGCCGTTCGCTGGACCTGCAGAGCGTCGCAGCGATCCGCCAGGCACTGCTCGATCATCTCGTGATATTCTTTCATGATCAGCAGTTTGGTCCCGATAGCTATATGCGTTTCGCAAGCCATTTCGGAACGCCCATCAAATATCCGCTGGTCAATGGGATCGAAGGCTACCCGGAAATCACAGAGGTTGTGAAACTGGCAAATGAGCGGGTCAATTTCGGCGGTATCTGGCACGCCGACACGACCTATCTCGAAGTGCCGCCGATGGGCACCATGCTCCATGCGCTGGAAGTGCCAGACCGGGGCGGCGATACGCTGTTCGCCAATCAGTATCTGGCTTATGAAGCTCTATCAGAACCCTTGCGCAATATCCTGGACAAGCTGACTATTATCAACTCATCTTCCAAGGCCGATGTCTCCAAGACGCGTGAGGACGTGATCCGCAATTCAGGCAGCGACGCGCCAGTGCTCGACCATCTTTCCGAGCATCCTGCCGTACGCACCCACCCGGAAACGGGGCGCAAATGCCTCTTTGTGAATGTCGCCCACAGCTCACATTTCAAAGGCTGGACCGAAGCAGAAAGCGCGCCGATCCTGGGCTATCTGTTCGAGCACCAGATACGGCCCGAATTCACTTGCCGCTTCCGCTGGCGTGCAGGGTCCCTCGCCTTCTGGGACAACCGCGCGGCGCAGCACAATCCGGTCAATGACTACCACGGCCTTCGCCGTGTGATGCGACGAATCACGCTGGCGGGCGAGAAGCCATTCTGACCGGCGAGAGGCTGGCTACCCCGCCAGTTCTCCGCCGCCGTCGACCTTGATCACCTGCCCGGTCGTATAGGTTGCCTTCATCGCGTAGAGATAGGCCTGAGCGACTTCCTCGGGGCGGCTGATCCGCGGCAGGGGCTGGCTGGCAAAGCGGGCCTCCTCGGTCTTGCGCATTTCCTCGGGCAGGCCAGCAAATATCTCGGTCGCGACGCCGCCCGGAAACACTGCATTGACCCGGATCGGCGCCAGTTCGACGGCCAGCCCATATGTCAGATGTTCGATCGAGCCAGCCATGGCGGTTGCCATCACCGAGCCCTTTTGCGGGCAAAAAGCGCTCATCCCGCTGGTCAGGGTGATCGAACCGCCATCGTCGAGATGCCACGCGGCATGTTTGGCGAGGATCGCCGCGCCCCAGAATCGCACCTGGAACAACGCATCGGCTTCGCTCATGTCGATGCTCACAAACGGCCCGCGCCTCGCGCTGCCCCAGTCCCCGGCGGTGGTGACGACATGATCGAAATCGCCGGAGGAATGGAAGAAAGCCTCAACCGCTTTCTCGTCGGTAATATCGAGCACAGCCCATTTGGCACCGTCCAGCCGCTCAGCCGCGCCCACGAGCTTGTCTTTGTTGGTCGAGGCAATGGTTACCGCCGCGCCTTCTGCCCTGGCCGCTTCGGCCACCGCGAAACCGATGCCCGATCCGCCGCCGACAATCAGAATGCTCGCGCCGTCGAGGCCCATGCCTCAGCCGCCTTCCATCTCGGCCACCGGCACCCAGATCGGCGAGCCGCGCGCGGCACGGTTCGAGGGCACCTGCGTGCCGTCAGTATCGGTGATGCCATATTCCGCCGCGAGTTCGGCATTGATGAAAGTACCGCCGCTCTTCGCCATGATATCGGCATCTCCAGCAAGCGCGGCGACCACCCTTCCAGGAAATTCGGGCGAGCTTCCTGCCGCCGCCTTGAGCTGTTCAGCCATCTCCGGAACGTTCTTCAAATTTTCCATCGCCCGCTCTGTGAAGGTGAAGCCCTGCCACAGCGAGACAGAGGCGACATTGTAGTCCTTCAATTCAATCGCCATGTCGCGCGCCATGCGATCGAGCCCGGCCTTGGTCGAACCGAACACCGGTCCATAGGTATAGGTGACGCCGACAAAGCCCGAAATACCGATGATCAGCCCGGACTTCTGCGGCACCATTATCTGCGCCGCATGCCAGGCACAGATGAATGCCGCGCGCAGCCCGATATCGAACATCTGCCAGTTTTCCAGCGGCTTTTGCCAGAATGATTCCGGCGCTGTCAGGTCATCGGGCAGATAGATCGCATTGTTGACCAGGATATCGAGCCGCCCCTGCTCGCGCTTCACCTGATCGAACAACGCAGCGATGGCATCGTCATCGGCAAGGTCGACCGCAACCGCAATCCCCTTCCCTCCCCGCTCGTTACACTCTTCGGCGGTCCCACCGACCGTTCCCGGCAGCGGCGCTGAGCCTTCTTTAACCGTGCGCCCGGTGACATAGACGGTGGCGCCCTGCTCGGCGAGCGAGAGCGCGATGCCCTTGCCAACGCCCCGGCTGGAGCCGGTAACAATTGCAACCTTGCCTGTGAGCTTGCCCATCGCCTTTATCCTCCCGGGATATTCATGTCACGCCGGTTGGTCAGCGGGCGCTCATAGGACGGGTCGCTGCTGTCGCGCGCAGGCAGGCCGTTGACCGCGAGATCGGCGATTTCGCCGAGCGGGCTGGCCAGGGCTGGCACCATGCTGGTCCATTCGACATAATTGTTGCGCATCGCCAGCCCCCAGATGCCATCGCGCTTCTCGAAGCGATCTATATAGCGTCCGCCGGCGAGGATATTGTTCTCACCCATGCAGCCGACGAAGAAATAATAGGTCTCGACATGGGCGCTATCGCCATCGAATTCGAAGACATTGTTGAGCAGCTTGTGGAAGGTGGCGCTGTAGGCGTCCTTTTGCAGGACTTCCGACCAGTCGTAGAGCTCTTCCGGGCCACCGACGAACGGACCCGCCGAAGTGATACAGTCGCTGTGCATGCCCGACAGGAACAGGTCTCGATCCATACGGTCAGCGGCGCGCGCCATCCGGCTCAGACAATCGACGATATCCTGCCGGTCGAGCAAGCGCTGCAATCTGTCTTCGCGATCATTGGCCACGGTAATCTACCTCCGCAATCGGTTTCCAGAGCGGCGCGCCGCGCGAACCGCGCGCCGAGGGAATAACACTGCCATCAACATCGGTGACGCCATATTCCTGTGCCAGTTCAGTCGTGATGTAAGTCGCGCCCGAGCGCTTCATGATCTCGGGATCAGCGGCCATTGCGGCGATCACCCGGCCCGGATGCTCAACCGAGCTGCCAGTCATGCTGGTGATCGAATCGGTCATGTCCGCCTTGGACTTTTCAAGGTTGTAATGGGCCTTCTCGGTCAGGGTGAGGCCCTGCCACAGCGAAACCGATGCGACACCATGCGGCTCCAGTTCAATCGCCATGTCGCGCGCCATGCGGTCGACTGCGGTCTTTGCAGTGCCGAACACCGTGCCGAATGTGAAAGTCACCCCGACAAAGCCTGAAATGGCAACGATCAGTCCGGAACCCTGCGGCGCCATGATCTGAGCCGCGTGCCAGGCCGCGACATAGCTGGAGCGCACCCCGACCTGCCACATCTCCAGATTGGACAGCGGCTTCTCCCAGAACGGCTTGGGCTCGATCAGATCGTCGGACAGCTGGAAGGCATTGTTGACGAGAATATCGAGCCGGCCTTCATCGCGTTTGACCTGTTCGAACAAAGCCGCGACCTGCTCGTCATTGCCGTGATCGCAGGCGATAGCGACGCCTTTGCCGCCGCGCTCAGTGCATTGCGCAGCGGTTTCGCCAACCGTGCCGGGCAGGTAATATTCGCCCGGATTGACCGTGCGGCCGGTGACGTAAACAGTCGCGCCTTGTTCGGCGAGCACCAACGCGATGCCTTTGCCGATTCCCCTGCTCGCGCCGGTAACGACTGCTACCTGGCCTTCAAGAGATCCCATGAATCTACTCCCTGTCCTTCAGCTTTCACCGAAGAATTTTTCACTGAAATCGCCGACGGCGCGGCCCGAAAAATGCTCGGCGGTGAAGGGATACCCCATCACACCCCGCGCCCAGTCAATCGCATCGCCCCATTCGGAGTACCAGTCATAAAGCATGATGCGCTCGGAAATTCGCCATTCGCCATCGCGTTCTTCCATCAAGTCGAGATAGCGCCCGCCGATGCATACGTCCTGGTCGCCCGCACCCATGTCAACCCGGTGATATGAAATCACATGGCTTTCGACCCTGGCCTTGCCGTCATCCCACTCGATATGGCTCTGGCCAAGCACATGCTGGGTATCCTTGATCGCATCTGCACCGGGCACAACCCAGGCGAGATAGGACGGAAAATCACCGCTCTGCACGCCATAGTCATAGGTCGCATCGGGCCACCAGCAGGAGCGAATGAGATCGGCATCGCGCCGATCCTCGCCGCGCGCGAGTCGGACCACGCAATCGGTGATTTTCGCACGGTCGATGAATGGCTTCACGTCCTGATCCATGGCATCCCCTTTTCCGTCAAGCGTAGCGACTAGGCTAGCAGGGTGAATGCTCACGATCTACAGCGCAACATCTTGCCCGCTCCGCCGAATTGGACGAGGCTGCGAGACCGATAGGAGAGGCCGTGACGAAACCCGACAGCTACAAGGCAGCGATCTTTCGCGGCGTGGGCCATGTCGATGTCGTCGACCTGCCGTACCCGGAATGCGGCGATGACGAAGCGATCGTGCGCAATTTGCTGACTGGCATCTGCGGCTCAGACATCTTCGCTTTCCAGAAACACGGACCCGAAAGCCGGATCTGGATAGACGAAGAATTCGGCCATGAGGGCATCGCCGAGGTCGTCGAACTGGGCAAGAACGTCACGGGGCTAGCTGTTGGAGACCGCGTGTTCGTCAACACCGACAAGGCTTTCCGCGACATGCGCCGGGTCTCTGCCGCTGGCGCCTTCTCCAATTATCTGCGTATCCCGCAATGCAAAGTTGGCTACAGCCTGCTGCCGATCGACCAGGAGCTGCCGCTGTGCACGGCGGTACTGTTCGAGCCTTTCGTGATCGGCACACGCGGAGTGAAAGTGCTCAAACCGCAGCCGAGCGACGGCGCGGTGGTTTTCGGCGCGGGGATCATTGGCATGACCAGCGCGGTGATGCTCAAATGGTTTGGCTGCGAAACGGTGATGGTCGTCGATTTCTCCGAATTTCGCCTGGAGAACGCGCGTAAGCTCGGCTTCGTGACCTGCAATCTCAGCAGCGAAGACCTCAAGGACAAGGCCGTTGCAACATTCGGCACCGCACCCGGCTTCCCAGGTGAGAAATGCGGAGCGCGGCTTTATGTCGATGCAGTCGGCGTCAAGGCGGTGCTGGAAAACTTCGCGATGCTGGCGCCGCGCAATGGCGCAATTTCAATCGTCGGAGTTCACAAGGAACCGGCGCCAATTGACTGGACCCAGGTCAGCTTCAACAATTGGCATATCCATGGCTGCGGCGACGGCGCTACCGAGGAGCTGCTGCCCGAAATCCTCGCCATGATGCGCTCAGGCAAGCATGATCTTGCATCGCTGGTCACCCATACCTTCAACGTCGAGCAAATCGAGGATGCGATCACCCTCGCCGGCAATCCGCATGAGGCGCAGAAAGTCTGCATTTCATTCTGAGTCTTGCCCCCAAACCACAAAAACCAACGAGGACCTGAATGGCCGAGAAAATCGAAATTTCCGATCTGCTTGATCCCCAGCTGAACGACGCGCAGCGCCAGGTCATCGCCGATGGCGAGGCGGCAGGCATGGTCATCACCGAGGATGCGATCCTCGATGGCGCGCGGGCTGCGACCGGCCTCTCCGATTTCGGCCCCGAGGATTTCCACGAGAGGCTGCAGTTGCTGATCGACGAATGGAACGGCGACATGCGTGCCTATGCGATAAAGCGCATGTTCCTGTTCGGCTATGCGGTGCGCTATGCCAGTAACCGACTGCTGATCCAGGACTATTTGAAAAAGCATCCCGAAATTCACGACGAGGTGATCGACCGGCCGATCATCGTCGCCGGTATGCCGCGCTCGGGCACCACTCACCTGCTCAATTTGCTCGGTGCCGACACCAGACTGCGCTCCAACCCGCTGTGGGAATGTTATGAGCCGCTGCCCAATCCGATGGAGCCGCCGCATGAGGGCGATGTCGATCCTCGCTTCGCACGTGCCGCCGAGAAATGGGAAATGCAAAAAGCCGGTTCGCCGATTTCGGCCGCGATGCATCCGATGGAGCCCGATCATTTCCACGAGGATATCGAGCTGCAGGGCCCGGACTTCGCATCATACAATTTCGAATGGATCGCCCGCGCGCCGAAGTTTCGTGACCACTATCACTCCCACGATCAAACGCCGCATTACGAATATATGAAAACCGTCTTCAAGATCCTGCAATGGCGCGATGTCCAGGCTGGGCTGCCGCGCAAGCGCTGGGTCACCAAATGCCCGCAGCACTTAGAACAGCTGACGGTGATCAAGAATGTCTTCCCTGATGCGACCATGGCGATCACCTATCGCGACCCGGTCGATGTCATTCAGTCGGCCATCACTATGATCGCCTATGGCGAGCGCATGAGCTATCCCGAAATCGACGCAGCAGGCCTGCTTGAATACTGGACCGACCGGGTCGAAAAACTACTGCGCGCCTGCGTGCGCGATCGCCCGATCTGGTCCGACGCCCAAAGCGTCGACGTTCCGTTCGAAACCTTCATGGCTGACGATAAGGCCGTGGTCCGGGCCGTGCGCGAGAAGGCCGGGCTGGCTGAGGCCGAACATGCAAATCGCGAAGTCGACGCATTCATCGAGAGCCACCCACGCGGTAAGTTTGGCCAGCTGGTCTATAATCTGGAACGCGATTTCGGGATTGCGCCGGCGGAATTGAGGAAACGGTTTGACTTTTATTTCGAGGCCTATCCGTTTTTGCGAAGGCCGGATTGAGTGAGCGTGCAATTCCGAAGGGGCTGTAGAGCCGGAATTGCCAGCTCCTAGTCGGTCCGCTTTTGGATAACGGCATGCGTTGACTGAAATTTTCCCGGCAATTGACGAAGCGAATTTTGCGCAGGGTCAATTGATTGGATGCCAAACATTTCTAAACGCCCCTTGGTCGTGTGATTTGTCATTGTTTCGGGGGAGCTACGGTTATGGCAGGTATCAGCATTTGCAATTTGGGAGAGGACTACAGTTGGGGCTCGCGCGTTGAGGGAGTCAATTGGGACAATCTGTACGATGATCAGCTCAGAACTGATCTTAGAGAGCTTTTTGACGACCGTGGGTTCATCATTTTCGAAGGCATGGAGCCTTCGCCAAAGATGCAGGTCGAGCTGAGCAAAGTATTCGGTCCACTCAAGGATCATCCGACCAAGAGCACCGCGCGTGCCGATCGCGATCTCGATCCCGGTATAATCGACATGCAGCACATCCGCACTGCGGACCAGACCTACACCAACGGACTGACTGAAGTGGGTGGCAAGAAGGTCATTTCCTTCCTCCCTTGGCACTTCGATCACACCTATAATGACGAACTCAACTATGCTGGCGTGCTCCGTGCGGTGGTTTACGCACCGGAAGATGGTCGCACCGGCTTTGCTGACGGAATCGAGCTTTATAATGCGCTCGATCCTAAACTGATCCGCAAGATCGAAGATCTCAACGTGCTCTATACGCTGGACGTGCGCCTGACCCAGCAGCGCTTTGGCCGCTACTTCGAAACCTTCGGCGACACCGAGGACAGCGCCGGACTAATTGCCGAGGCCGCTACTTTTCCCAGGTCCATTCATCCCATGATCTGGACACGTCCTGGCGGCGAAAAGGTAGTCCATTATTGCGGATTTTCGGCCGTCGGTATCGAAGACCATGAGGATCCTGAGGGAGAAGCACTGTTCGAGGAAGCGCTTGAGGAAATGCATAAGCATATCAACCCATATTGGCATGACTGGAAACCCACCGACATGCTGATCTGGGATAATCTTCGCTTGCTACATGCAGTGGAAGGGTGCGACCCGAAATACGAACGCCGCATGCATCGCACCACCATCAGGGGCGATTATGGCTTGGGTTCTTTCGAGGACGGCAAGAAGATCGGCGAAGTACAGCGAGAAGTAGCGCCGTTGGATTTACCCGCCTGATTCTGCGGCCAGTCGTCCATAAGAGATCGCCCTGTTCAGAGAGGGCTAGCTCCGCGCCAACCGGCACTGGATCGAACGTAGGCTTGCCTACATGGCACGTCATCCAATCCGGCGCACAAACTCGCCATTACGCTTGAAGCCCGCGTCGATGCTCTTGCGGAAGAACTCGCCGACTTCTTTCGGCAATATCCCCGCCGCTGCTTGGGCGACCTTGTATTCGATGACGCAGCCGATCTTGAAACCCGCAAGTACGCAGAAATAATCGAACTCTGCCATGTCGCGGCCGGTCCCGGCGCAATAGTAGCGGGCCAGCGCCTGTTTGGTCGGCGCGTTGTTGACGTTGATCAGTGTCTGCGGGCTGACCATGTCGGGGAAGCGCTCGTCACGCAGGCCGCCACATAGCCAGCCCATATCGAGCATCGGATCGCCAACGGTCGACAGTTCCCAGTCAATCAGCGCGGCCAGGCGCGCGGGCGAGCCGTGGCGGAACATGGCATTGGTGGTCGCGACATCGCCATGGATGATGCCGACATTCTCGGTCGGCCGGACATTGGCGCGCAGCCAAGCCTCGACCTCGTCATAGCCTTCGAGAAAGCGGGGCTCATAGCCCTCATAGCGCTCGGGATATGATGCGAGCTGGCCGGCCCAGCGATCGACCTGGCGTTCGAGGAAATTGTCGGGCTTGCCGAAACCTTCCAGCCCGACCGTCTTGTAATCGACATTGGCAAGCTGGATCAGCCCGCCGACAATCGCATAGGTCAGACCGTATTCGTAAGGCGCCTTGTCGAAGGGCGGCTCATTGTGAATCCTGTCATCGTCGCGCAGCTGCCCGGCCCACCCGTCGACCTTTTCCATGACGTAGAACGGCATGCCGATCACATCCGGATCCTCGCAGGTACCGTGACAAACAGGATGCGGCACCTCGGTTCCCTTGAGGGCCGTCAGCACCCGTGCCTCGCGCATCACCCCGCGCTCTGCCCCGGGCGGCGGGACTGCGGGCGGACGGCGCAGCACCATCTGCCCCTCGCCGCGATCGAGCGTCAGCACGACATTCGACGTGCCGCCGTGGATAAGCTCAGTCACAAGCGGTCCACTGCCAAGTTCGGGAATATTCGAATCGAGCCACGCGGTCAGGCGCGGAATATCGGCGAGCGCCGCAAGATCATGGTTCATGGCGCTCATAGCGTATCCCTCCCTATCACGTTGAAGAAGAACGTATCGGCCATCGCAAACGTTGACTCAAGCTGATGTAAGCAACCATCCCGAGGCACCAGCACAGCCTTTCCTCTTGCCCTGCTCATCTATGTAGGCACCAGCCGACTCAAGCCCAGCCGAGTTGTTTCAATGAGTGAACGTCGTTCCAGATCTTGGTCATATGACCTATCTTGTCGCCGTCAAATTCCATCACATAGCAATAGTCCGCGGCAAGGACTTTTCCAGTAGGCGCCCCTGTACCTGCATCGACAGAGTGCGTCCCGTGGAACACAGCCGCCACCGTAACGTTCCCGCGTTCTTCGTCGACTGCTAACGATTTCAACTCATAATCCCCATCGGGAATGGGAACGAGCAGACCTTTGGTCCATTCAGTGTAGCCCTCGATCGTGGTAATATCAGCCAGCGCATCCGCCTGGACTGAAAAGGTCGCTCCCGCATGACACCATTGCTTGCAGGTTTCCCAACCCTGACCGGTTTCGCAAGCATGATAAAAATCGCGAGCAGTTTGTTTGATCGACATCCAGCTATTCCCCCTGTTACCGCTATTCAGATGCCAACAACGAAGCCCGAGAAACTGCGACATTCGCGACAGTATCGACAATCAAGGTCATTGGGAATGCCTATGCGCTGGTAGAGACCAGCCGCTTGATCCAGTGGCATGTCATGCAAGTCGGGAAGTAGGACTGATCGAGCACCAACGCGAGTTGGCACGGTCACGCGCGAACGGCTAACCTCGATGCAAAACGCCAACCAAAGGCAACAAAAAACCTCGCCGAAGCGGGGTTCTTGTTGGTTGCGGGGGTTGGATTTGAACCAACGACCTTCAGGTTATGAGCCTGACGAGCTACCGGACTGCTCCACCCCGCGCCACCTACTTGTTTGCCCTCAAACGCCGAGCGCGAACCATCCGGCTCGCTTGGCTTACGGCCTAACCGGCCGACGGGCAGTCGCCCTTGCGGAACCCTACGGGTTCCGAGAGCAATGCTGTTGGTCTCAGAATATTCGAAGCCGGAGGCTTCGTAAGGCCGACTGGCCGCCGCGCGGTTAGCGCGAAAAGCCAAGGATGCGGATGCATCCGCCGGCGCCTGAGGCCAACAAATGACAATGTGAATGGGTTTATCCGAATTGCACCAGCTACAATGCCTGGCGGCGACCTACTCTTCCAACGCTTAAGCGGTAGTACCATCGGCGCAGTCAGGTTTCACGGCCGAGTTCGAGATGGGATCGGGTGTGTCACTAACGCTATGACCACCAAGCAATGAAGCAGGTGCAATACGGGTTAAATCGATGTTTATCGGGCGTATCCGGCTGTATCGTCCGCCACAGCGCCAACCCAATCAGGACTGACGTTGATGGTGGGATTCAACAAGCGCGAACAGAGTTATTAGGACCGGTTAGCTCCATGCGTTACCGCACTTCCACACCCGGCCTATCAACGTGATGGTCTATCACGACTCGATGATACCTAATCTCAAGGGAGGCTTCCCGCTTAGATGCTTTCAGCGGTTATCC
>JAQWKP010000276.1 GCA_029247785.1 Novosphingobium sp. | reverse complement strand
CGCTCGCCGAGGAGCTTGGCCTTGCTGACAGGGTCGCTGAGAACGGCCAGGAGATTCTGCTGATCCGCAAAGGCAGGCTCTATTCGATCGATGCGACGAAGCCGCTGAGAGCCATTTTTACAGGGGCCCTGAGCTGGCGCAGCAAGCTTGCCATGCTCAAGACGATCGCTGATTTCCGGCGGATCGACCCGCCGATCGACGTGCTGGACGTAAGCCGCTCGGCCGCGGGGACAGATGTCGAAAGCGCGCACGACTACGCGCTGCGGCGTCTCAATCGCGAGATCTACGATGTCCTCGTCGATCCGATGATCCGGACTTATGTCATCCGCCGCGGTAGCGATGTCTCGGCTCTCGAATGGTTTTCAGCACTGTCCAACCTTGCCGGGCAAAAGCTGGTGGCAATGACCGGCGGGATCGACACGATGGCAAAGCGGTTGGCCGAGGAAGTGGACGTCCGCACCAGGTGCCCGGTGACAAGCGTCGTCCGCCGTCCGGATAACAGGGTAGAGGTTCAGGTCCGCGATGAAGCGGAGCCGCTGGTCGCCGATGCATGCGTCATGGCGACACGGCTTCACCAAGCCGACGCGATCTTACCAGAATTGCGGGACTTAACCGGCCCGCTTTTGGAGAAGCTGGCCTACAATCCGACCGTGGTAGTCAATCTCGGCTACGCGGCATCGATGCAGTCGGGTGCACTGGGCGTACTGCTTGGTACGGTTGAATGCGAGGAACTGTCGCTGGTCTGGTTCGATCACAACAAGGATCCCGGTACCGCACCACGCGGCCACTCGCTGGTCAGTTGCTTTTTCGACGCCGCCGCGCTTCCTGCTCTGGAAGGTGCGTCCGATGACCGGTATGTCGAAATTGCCGAGGAATTCCTCCTGCAACACTTCCCTGAATTGCGCGGCCATCGCGACATGGAGCATGTGACGCGCTGGGCTGACGCCATCCCGAATCCAGCGCCGGGCTCCTACAGTGCCGTCGCCGAGTTCAAGCAAGGGCTGGACCCCGCCGACCCGGTGCAGCTCGCCGGCGACTATTTCACTTGCACCGGGCAGAATTCAGCCATTCACTGGGGGCAGGTCGCAGCAGGAAATATCGATCGCCACATCGGACGTCGCAACGCTGCCATTAACGGCTAGCCAGCATTTCGCCGCTCGACCTCTGCCAGTTGTGCCTGCTGCTGCGCTTCTGAGGTAGGCAGAGGGAAAAAGCGGCGCGTTACCGCGATCACCTTCTGGTACTCGGGGCGCACTCCCATGTACTTGTCCTGGAACGCCGATCCAAGCACGCCGGTCAGCATCACCGTGTTGAATACCGGGCCTGCTATGGTCCACCAGATGTCCGGGTTGCCTGAAACGGCCACAATCCAAATGCCCCACCAGACCGCCGTATTGCCAAAATAGTTGGGGTGGCGGCTGTGTAGCCAGACGCCCACACGCAGATAGCGCCCCTTGTTATTTGAATCCGCTTTGAAGGCCTGGAGCTGGCCGTCGGCCACCGTCTCAAAGTAGTAGCCAATGCCGAAGATCACCATGCCGAGGAACGTCAGCCAGGTCAGCGATCCGCCGCCATCCTGGTTGCCGAGGATTCCCCAGACCGCAGGCAAACCGATCACTGCGATCACTATCGCCTGCGGCTCCATCACGACGAAAAAGCTTTTCCACCAATAGCCGGGCGATAGGTTTTCGACGAAGGCGAGGTAGCGCTGGTCGCCGCCA
>JAQWKP010000267.1 GCA_029247785.1 Novosphingobium sp. | reverse complement strand
GGACTCCAGCGGTTCCACAAAGCCGGACGCATTGCCCATGGCCACCACATTATTCCGCCAGAAGTTCTCATAACGACCGCTGGGAAAGCGCACAGTCCGCAAATCACCAGATAGTTGCGGATTCTTGGCCTTGAGTTCAGCCATTGCCGATTCAACCGAACAGAATTGCGACGAAAAGACATAGCCAACCGATTCACGGTCAGGCAACTCGATGCGCCAGCACCAGCCATTATCCATGGTTTGCGCGGTCGTGTAGGGGCGAATGGTGCCCGTCCGCGCAATGTCGCCAACCACTGCAGTGTCACAGCGCAGTGATTGCGAAAAGCTGACAAATCGCTCTCCCATCGCCTGGCCCAGCAGGAGAGACCGAAACCCCGAACAGTCGACAAACAGGTCGGCGCTGAGCGAGGTCTGGTCGTCGAACACCAATTGCGCAATGTTGCCGGCCTCGTCCTTCACCGTGTCGACAATATTGCCTTTGACCGTTTCGACACCATTCTCTGTGGCAATCCGCTCAAGATATTCGAGCAGCCGCGGGTTGTCGATGTGATAGCCAATCGGCTCGTCGATGATGTGGTGCTGGCCTTTGTCCTGAATGATGTGGGACCTGTCTGCATCCATCAGGGCAGAAAAAATTCCAGCAGAACCGCCGAGTTCGCGAAAATAATACGCCGCCCGTTTGCGCAGATTGCCGACCCTATCAGACAGCTCAAACGAAAACGGGTAGTTGAAATGCGAGACCTCCGGGAGTCCCCACTCAAACCGGATCCCGAGTTTCCAGCTTGGCTGGACCTCTTCGTAAAAGCGGCGGCGGTCCAGGGCCAATTGTCCGTGGAGAAATTGGGGGACATAGGCGGTGGTCGATTCCCCCACGCCGATCACCGGAATGCCCGGCGCGCTCACTGAAATCACCCGGCGTCCCGGCAACAAGCGTTTCAGAGTGACCGCCGATAGAGAGCCTGCGCTTCCCCCGCCCACCACACAGATTGTCTTGATTTCATCCATGAACGGACGGCCGGTTCACGAATGCAGGGGTAGTTAGACCCACATTCTCATGGACAATCTGGCCGACCATCACCCCACTTCCTCAGCGCGGCGCAGCTCCTCGGTATTCAGCCGCGCGCGCTCGACGATGTCTTCATAGGAATGATCGCTGTTGGTCACCCGGCGCAGCGAGCGAATGCCGTCTGCCGGGTCCGCCTCCACCGGGCGGGAGTGCTGGATCGCCCAATTGTCCCACAGCAGGAAATCATGCAGCTGCCAGCGATGCTCATGGACGTTTTCGGGCGCATACATATGCGCGAACAGCGCCGCAAGCAGCTCCTCGCTCTCATCCGCCGCCAGCTCATTGATGCGGGTGGAATGATATTCGGTGACGAATAACTGTGGCTTGCCTGTGCGCGGGTGGGTCATGCGGATCGGATGATCGGCCATCACCTCCGCCTTGCCCGAAACCGGATCATCGGTGTCGCGGTGCCGGGTCGAGAGCGGTTCAACGCGGCGCTGCAGCTCGGGCGGCAGGCTGGCCCAATTGGCGATATTGCTGGTGAACAGCGTCGTTGTCCCAGCAGACGGCAGCGCCACCGCCTGCAGGCTGATCCCCTTGAACGGCGTTTCGGTGAATGTGTAATCGAAATGCCAGGGTAGTCGCTCTCGCCCTCCGAAAAATCCTTCCTCATTGCTCAGGAAGCCAATCTGGCTGCCGAAGCTATCCATCACCGGCCCGATCCACCCTGAGATCTCGACCTGTCGCTCGGGCGGCATGTCTTCATCGCAGCGGAACACCAGCAGTTGATATTCGTCATAGGCGGCGCGCAGCGCTGCGATATCGGCGGGACCGGTCGAACCCATCACGTCAAAGCCGGACACTTCCGCGCCGAAGCCCTGATGCAGGGGACGAAATTCCATGGCGATCCTCCCGTAGCGCGCCCGTTGGGGTGCGAAGAGGCAGGATAGCGTTACGTCAGTCAGACAGAAAGATGAAAATCAGGGGCGGCGGAGGAAAGTCCCTCTGGCTCCTGCCCTTTACCGAGAGCGAATGTCAGATCAGAACGGCAGCCAGCGCTGTTTCTCGGAGAACTTCATATAGCCGACATTGGCGCCCAGCCGCAGCCCCGCACCCATGCGCACAGGGATCAGCACGACATCGCCGCGCCGCAGATAGCTGACATTGAAGCCACCCACGAGATAGGCCTGCCCCTCGCCCGCGCCGAAGCGCTTGTAGAGGTCCTGCGTGTCGTGGAGATTGTAAACCAGCACCATGGCCTTGCCGGCATTGAGCCCAAGGTCGAAACCGACCGAAGGCCCTGTCCAGTAGACCGGACGCTCGCCCTCCACCTTGTGATGGAGCGTTCCGGAACCATAGCGCAAGCCAATGGCAAATGCGCCGCCGCCTTCGCGCCCAACGATGTAGCCATTGGGTTCGCCCTGCTTTTTCAGCAGATCCTCGATCATCGAGGCAAGACCCAGAGAACCCTTGCCGAAGACACCCTCAGCCGCGCCGAGCAGGTCATCCTTGTGATAAGTGGACGAGGTTGTAGTTCCCGCCACCTGGGCCGCGCTGGTGGTAGTGGCAGCCTGGGGCTTGGCGCTGATATCAGCTGCATCCCAGGTATCCACGCCCGCCTCGTTCGGCGTGCCATTCCCGGCGCTGGGCTCGGAAGTAATGTCGATCCAGGGCCCAGGCGTGGCGTCAACAGCACTACCCGGCACCTCCGCGGGGACCTGGGTGCTGGCGCTGCCCGCGCTTGCGGCTGCGGTTCCGACTGTCAGGTCGGCGTCGATCGCCGCATCGGGGTCAACTTGTGTAACCTGCGCCATGGATGGCGCGCTTGCCAGCGAGATGGCGGCGAAGAATGCCAGGACCGAAGTCCGGCGGAAGCTGCTTTTGTTCATGGCCATGACCGAGAACCCTCCTCAGCGAGTGACAGCGAAATGCCGCCGCTTCTGGTTTTGTCAGCAGTATGGTTAAGAATCCCTTACCGGCCCAAGCACAACGCAGGGTCGACGAGGCGAGTCCTAATCAAGGCAAACCGAATCAGAAGCGCCGCAAGCGCGGTCAAAAAGCCGCCCGACACCCCCTTGCCGGTACCAATCACCGCCGTTATAGGGTCGCGCTTCGCTGCTGCGATCCGGAGACGTGGGTGAGTGGCTGAAACCAGTTCCCTGCTAAGGAACCATAGGAGTAATCCTATCGAGGGTTCGAATCCCTCCGTCTCCGCCACTAAGATATTGAAATAGAATAGAGAAATAGTCTAGTGGTGATTTGAAAGACGATCAAATTTGCGACTTTCTCTGGTTACTTTTTGGCGGTTTTCAGGGCCGGATTTCTCTGTTTGGTAGTTTTGCGATTTTGGGGTCATTTTCTGCCGATATTTCCGAGGGTTATTTTTGGAACCGTATCGTGGGTTCGAATCCCACCCGCTCCGCCAACATCTCAATGCGAATCAATGAGATGGCCCGATACAGGGCAGAAAATCCCTAGCTTCCGCCGGGTTTTGCCGATGGCATGTAAACCTCAGAGACTGCCAGATACCCCCAAATCGGTCTCTGACCGGCTTTTGTCTCTTTTCACCTAAACCTCGCTCGAAAAGGTATAGTCCCCCTAAGTGGCTGACTTCTGACGTTTATTGCGAGCCAGGGAGATATACCTTTTTCATCCGATTTCGGCAGGCAATGTGGTGAGAGAAGCCAAGGTATAGACGCTTCACCCCATCTTCGCCGATGGGATATCCCCCCAGCGTGTCGTAAAACTAGGCGACAGGTTCTCCCGGCGCATGTGCCATTCACCGTCCTTGTGGGCCAAGCCAAGCCGGGCTGTGCCGCGGTGATTATCACTGGGAACATGAGCCCTGCTGGTATGCTGTGAAGAAGGGCGCGACCGGTCACTGGGCCGGCGACCGTAAGCAGACCACCATCTGGCACATCCCCAAGCCCAAGAAGAACGAGACGGGTCACGGCACCCAGAAGCCGGTCGAGTGCATGAAGCGCCCGATCGAAAACAATTCCAGCCCCGGCCAGGCGGTCTACGAGCCATTTTCAGGCTCGGGCACGACCATCATTGCCGGCGAAATGACTGGCCGCTCGGTCCACGCAATCGAACTGAACCCGGCCTACGTCGATGTCACCATCAAGCGCTGGCAGGATTTTACCGGCAAGACCGCGACCCTCGAAGGCGACGGCCGGACGTTCGACGACATCGCTGGAATTGTCAGCAGCGATGCCCCCGCCAATACCGATCCCATCGCAGAGCCCATCCACCCCTGACCATGGCGCAAGAGATATCGCCAGATTTCGGGGACACGCACCAGGCCGCGGTTCGCGAGCCGCCAGCTCCGCCTTCTGAACGGCACTGCATTGCCGGACCGCTCACCAATATATGCCCTTCAGGCGACACGCCGACGGGGCGACCGATCAGGCTGACCAGCGCATCTCGGGCATCTTCCGCCGATGCACGCGGGCATGGTTGATTGGCCCTGCAACTACCGTCGCTCTCACGTGCAGCGATGCCGGACAGGCGGACACGCGGCCCTTCTGCGCACCAGACCGGCCCGTCGCCGTCCCAGACCCGGGTCGGCGTGCAGGTAAACGTCGTGCCCTGCGGTGCAATCACTGCGGCAGCGGCCATGATCAGAAATTCAAATATCGTCGTGTCCTCAGGTTTGGGAGGCTTGGAACTGGTCGGGCGCGAGACATAGAGGAAGGCGCTCCGCCATGAAACCCGGCACAAAACCCAAGCCCACCCATCTCAAACTGATCGAGGGCAACCGCGGTAAGCGGTCGCTCAACCGCAAAGAGGCCAAGACCATCCCGGCGCTGCCGGCCCCGCCGCCCCATCTGACCGCCGACGCGCTCGAGGAGTGGAACCGGGTGGCCCATTGGCTGCACCAGATCGGCCTCCTCTCCGAGGTCGA
>JAQWKP010000048.1 GCA_029247785.1 Novosphingobium sp. | reverse complement strand
GCTGACGATCGGCATGATCGCGCTTGGGCTGTATGTCTTTCCTATCCCGGGCGAGGACAAATACAGCGGGCTTGGCCTCGCCTTTGAGGGGTTTGGCCACTACGCGCTAGTCACGATTTGCTCGCTGATGATTCTCGGGCGCGGGCTCGTTGTTACCGGCGCGCTTGATCCGGCGGCTCGTGCATTGCACGAGGTCTGGAAGATAAACCGTAGCATGGGCCTGCTCGTCACGCTGCTGCTGTGCATGTTCATGAGCATGTTGATCAACGACACTCCGGTGCTGGTGCTGATGATCCCGATCATGGCACAATTGGCGCTGCGCGGCGGTATGGCGGCCTCCAAGACGCTGATCCCCGTCAATGCTGCGATCCTGATTGGTGGCATGTCGACCACCATCGGCACATCAACCAACCTGCTGGTGGTCTCGATCGCGCAGGATCTTGGTATGGAGACATTCAGCGTCTTCCATTTCACGCCGATTGTGTTGATCGCGGCGGTGGTGGCACTGCCCTATATCTGGCTGGTGATGCCTCGCCTGCTCCCTGATAATTCGCAGGCCGTAGCGCCGGATAGCCGGACCTTCCTTGCCAAGATGAGGATCGATCCGACCTCCTCTGCGAAGGGCAAGACTATCGAGGAATTGCGCGCGCGCTTGCCCGATGATGTCACCCTAGCCTTGCCGGCCGGTGGCAGCAGCAATGTCGATCGCCATGTCCATATCGAGGGCGTGCAGGGCGCGATCAGGGAGGCAGCGCGCAAGGCCGGCGCAACGCTGGCGCCGACCTGGCTGGTCGAGCGGATCAGGACCGACAGCAATCGCGCCGGCGAAGACCTGGTGGTTGCGGAAATGATTGTCGCCCCGGACAGCCGCCTGATCGGTCTCACGCCACAGACTGCCGGGCTCAAGGGCGTTGCGCTGCTCGGTGTTCACCAGGCGCGTCCGCCGTTTGGCGCATCCCGGCCGCAGTCGCCGGACGCGGCGATGCTAGAGGGCGATGTGCTGCTGATGATGGGCATGTCCGAGGAGCTGAGGGCGGCATCTGAGCAGGACGGGCTGATGATGCTCGAGGGCGGAGAGGAGATGGCCCGTTCAGCCAAGGCACCGCTTGCGCTGGCAATCATGGTTGGTTCGGTGGGCCTGGCCAGCTTCGGGGTTGTTCCGATCGCGATTTCTGCCCTGGCAGGCGCGATCCTGATGTTTTTTACCGGTTGCGTGCGCTTTGATCGGGTCGGAAGGGCGCTTTCGGGGAAGGTCATTGTGCTGGTTGCGGCGAGTATCGCGCTTGGCAAATTCGTGCTGGTTTCCGGGGCTGCCGAATGGTTGGGCGAATTGCTGGCGCTCGGTCTGCAGGATCTGCCTGCAGAGGCGGTGCTGGCTTCCATCATGGTGTTCGTGACGGTGCTGACCAATTTCGCATCCAATACCACTGCGGCGGCTGTCGGCACTCCGATTGCGATCAACCTGGCGCAGATCCTCGGCCTTCCGGCAGAGCCACTGGTGCTCGCGGTGCTGTTCGGCTGCAACTTGTGTTATGCAACGCCAGTCGCTTACCAGACCAATATGCTGATCCTCACCGAGGGCGACTACACCTTTGGCGATTATCTTCGTTCGGGTATCCCACTGGTCGCGATCATGACTGTTTCGCTCTCGGTTCTGTTGGTGATCTGGTACGGCATTTGAAGCGATGAACTGTGCCATAGGCGGCATCGCTCCCCCCAATTTGCTCATTTATGACACAAAATCGGCTCAAATTCCTTGCGCCTCTTGCGCCTTTTCGGAAGAATCGCCTATCGGGCGGCAACAGGGTGGTCATGGATTCAACTACAATGCTCTCACAACGGTCCCGTCTGGTGGACGTGGCAAATGGTGCTTTACCAGCGTTGTGGAAGGCGCGCCTGCTGGAACGGCCAGTGCTCGACGCAGACTGGATTTGTGAGCGCGCGCGCCAGGAAACTGGGCTCAGCGATTTCGGTGGTGATTGGTTTCGCGGCCCGCTGGACGTTCTGGTCGAGGCATTGCGGGAAGAATCGTCGCTGAACGAACTCGGTCGATATGGCGCCATCGGCCAGCTCAAAAAGGTGCTGCGGGACAGGCTCTATGCCGAGCGGCGTTTTGCCGAACATCCAGAGATTGAGCAGCGCAAACTTGATCGGCCGGTAATCGTCGTTGGACCCATGCGATCGGGCACGACCAGACTGCACCGACTACTTGCTGCGGATAGTCGATTTGCGCATATGCGCTTTTTCGAGACGATCTGCCCGGTGCCGACACCCGGCTTTCAGCGGGGCGGCAAGGACCGGCGGTGGTTGACGGCTGCGACGCTGCACAAGGCGGTGCGCATGTTCAATCCGAATATGGCCAATATTCATCCGACAGGGCCGTTTGAACCCGAAGAAGAACTGGGCCTTCTGGTTCGCTCGATCTGGGGGATGAAGCACGAAGCGCAGTGGCATGTGCCAAGCTATGGCCGCTGGAGCGAGGAGCAGGACGCGACGCCAGCCTACGAATATATGGCACGGCTGCTACGGTTGCTCGGCTGGGCCCGCGGCGATGACGATACCCGGCCATGGGTTCTCAAGACGCCGCAGCATATGCTTGACTTGCCGGCCCTGCTGAAGGTTTTTCCCGATGCGCGTCTTATCTTCATCCATCGCGAGCCAGAGGCCGTCGTGGGCAGCAGTTGCTCGCTGGTTTGGAACCAGATGATCATCCACTCGAATAGCGTCGATCCGCACGAGATCGGGCGTGAATGGCTGCGCAAGACCGACCTGCAGATCAAGCGCATGCGCAGGGCCCGCCTGCAGATCCCCGAAAGCCAGCGGATCGATTTGCGCTATGAGGATATGGACAGCGACTGGCGGTCAGTCATGCACAGGGTCTACGAATTTCTCGATATGGATATCGAACCTGCCATTCCGAACATGGCGCTTTACCACGACGGTGCCGAGCAGGAGATGCATCGCCACCCGCATCGCTATGCGCTTCCGGGCTTCGGCCTGGACGCCGAAGAGGTGGGCGAGCAATTCCGATCCTATACCGAAGCTTTCGAACTTGGCGAGCCGGCCCGGTCTCGGCCCCGGTCGGGGGAATCTTTCGACTTTTCCGAAGGCGCGTCACCCGCTCTCGCACCTGCTGATGACTGGAAGCCTGTAAAAGCAGCTTCAGGGGCCGGACGCGGCTAGCGCTCTGGAATGCCGGCCCGGCTGGCCCAATCGATCATCCCGTTGATAGAAATATTACCCCTTGCAGTTATCCCCTCCCTGTCTGGAAAATCCGGTAGGGTGACACGCGGACTGCGCAATGGCACCTGCAGCGCATCATTGTCGCCGTCGGGTTCGGTGGGGCTGTATGGCGCACTGAGGCAAAACAAGCTGCGCGGCTGTCACATAGGATCAAGTTGAAGCGGTTGATTGGATAAGTTAAAGTGCTAGATTCCGGCGAGGGGTATTTTGGTCGGTTTTAGTCCCGAGGGAGGGGAACATGCAAGTGAGTTCAAGGAAAGCTGTTATCTGTGCGTTGCTGGCTTCAGCGATGCCAAGCACGGCATGGGCTGCGGATGAGGACACGCGTCCTAGCGCGTCGGAGGAAACTCCTATCACCGTGACCGCGCGTCGACGCGAGGAGGCCCTTTCCAAGGTTCCGATCGCCGTCACCGCGCTCAACGCCGATGCGATGTCCGATCTTGCGATCCGCACGCAGAACGACTTGCAGTCTGCAGTTCCGGGTCTCGTCGTCAAGCAGGCCGGCAGTGCGAACGCGTTCATCTACGTTATTCGCGGCCAGACCATCGACACTTACACCAACTCACCTCCGGGCGTGCTGCCCTATATTAACGAAGCCCAGGTAGTGCAGTGGTCCGCTTCGACATTCTACGACATGGCGGGCATCCAGGTCGTCAAGGGGCCGCAAGGCACGCTGTTCGGCCGCAACACCACGGGTGGCGCGGTGCTATTCCAGACCGCGCAGCCCACCCATGAATTCGAGGGCTATGTCCAGGGCCGTTATGGCAATCGCAATAGCTACCAGGTCCAGGGCGCGCTCAACTTGCCGATCACCGACTCTGTCGTGCTCCGCGTCGCGGCCAGCAAGACAGGCGGCGGTGCCTATGTCAGGCGTCTCGACACCGGCAGGCGCTACGGTAATCTCGAGCAGGAATCGTTTCGCGGCACATTGCTGATCGATCCGGGCAACGGGTTCAAGAATACCACGGTCGTCCAGCACAGCTCGGATGGCGGCACCAATGCCCCGGCGCTGATGTATCATTCGCAGAATTACGCTTGCGGGAATGGCGTCTATACCGATAGCGCGGACTGCTTCTTCACCGGTTATCCTTACGGCATTCCCGGCATCGGTTCGGCAGGGGCGCTCCCCTACATGACGGGTCCGCTTGCTGTCGGTCCCGTTGCCCTTGCTGCAGCTCAGGATGCGTTGGGGCCTTATGTTAATATTGGCCAGAACTCGTCGCTGGCGCACAGGGCCAAAAGCACCTTTGTGATCAACACGACCGAGATCGAATTGGGTTCGGACTTGTTGCTCAAGAACATCTTCATGTGGAACAGGTCGTGGTCGAATGAGGAAAACGATTATGATGGCGGTCCCTACCCCCTGATCGGAGTGGGGGGTGTCCTCACGCCCGACCTGACTGCCCAGATCAACCCGGGCCCCTTCTACAATCGGGCCAAGCAGTTTTCGAACGAACTTCAGCTGCAAGGCAACGCGTTCGACGGCAGGCTCGATTTCACAGTGGGCTTTTACTACGTCAATCAGAAGAACCGCTTTGATTCCTCGGTCAAGTTCTTCGATTTCTTCCCGCTGAGCGTCTACGGTCCGGGCGCTCTCACCTACATCCCGATCCACTACATCCAAGATACCAACAACGAATCCTACGCAGCGTTTGCGCAGGGCACCTTTGCGCTGACCGACCGGCTCAATTTCACGGCTGGTTTCCGCTATACGTGGGACACGACCACGGCAGAGCAGGTGCCGGGCTCGGACTTCTATAACTGCGAAGCGATTGGCTGTTTCGGGACTGCTCCCATGTCCCTCTGGGCCCAGGGACCGAACTATTTCGAAAAGCAGAAGGATTCGAAACCCAGCTGGAATGTCAGCCTCGACTATGCGGTGACCCCGGAACTGATGATCTATGTCTCGCATCGTGGTAGTTGGCGGGCCGGCAGCTTTAACTATTCGGTTCCGCCGCTTCCGCTTGATACGTCTTTGGGCGGCAACCAGTACAGGCCGGAGACGACTTACGATATTGAGGCAGGGCTGAAATACAATGGCCAGGGTCTCGGCTTCCCGGTCACTTTCAACATCGATTTCTACAATCAGTGGGTGAAAAACATCCAGCGTGGCGCCAATCTGGTTTCGCCGTTCTCGGGAACTTCAATCCTTGTGACCGCTTCGGTGCCCCAGGCGCAGATCACCGGTGTCGAAGCGGATATCAACCTGAAACCGTCGCGTAATTTCAGCTTTGGCGGCTCTCTTGCCTATACCGATGCGCGCTTCACCAAGAACACCGTGGCAGTCCTGGGTTCAGTTCTTGATTATGGGCCCTATGCCGACGCACCGAAATGGTCGGGCACGGTATGGGCCGAAATAAAGAACGACTTCGGACCGGATGTCGGCACGCTGAAGCTGCGTGGGGACATGTTCTTCCAGTCAATCTCGTATTTTGCCAACCTCGGCAACAATATCCCGGGCTCGGACATCGCCGGCTATGAGCTGTTCGGCGCGCGTCTGACCTGGGACCAGGTGATGGGCAGCGATATTGAGCTTTCGGTCTATGGGCGCAACCTGGGCAACAAGGGCTATTATACCGGCGGTAATCCGTCGGGCCTGAGCGCCGGTTTCATGACCGCATTCCCGGGCTTCCCGCGGACCTATGGCGTTGAGGCGAGGATTGAATTTGGCGGAGGCTCGGACGCCCCGCCACCGCCGCCTCCTCCGGCACCGCCTCCGCCGCCTCCGCCGCCGCCGCCTCCGCCACCTCCGGTAGCGGTCGCGACTTGCAACAAGGGCCCTTACATCGTCTTCTTTGAGTGGGATCAGTCCGATATCACTCCTGAAGCCGCCATGGTCCTCGACAGCGCGGTCGGAGCATATGCCAATTGCAGCAATGTGCCGATCATGCTTGCAGGCCATGCCGAC